>CAZETW010000066.1:0-15478 GCA_964515295.1 uncultured bacterium
CAATATAAGGTATTTGCAGCGAGGAGTCCACTTTTTATTATAGGAACTCTGCGATCTTTGCGTTTAGATTTATCTTGATCAGTAGGTACTATTTTTTTAAAATTTAATCATTTTGACAGTTTTATTTGCCAAAATTGTAAATAAATTCTAAAATATCTGCCATATTGACAATAATTAAATTTTAAATAATTACTACTCATTATTCATAAATATATAAAAATCAAATATTTAAATTATATAGAAAGACTTTGGCACGTACATTGCGTATTAATAGAGTGAAAATGATTGTGAGTAACAAAATAAATAATTAAAGGAGGTGAACAACCATGACACTCATGAAATACAGACCGTTGAGCAGTTTGCTCTCATTTGATGATGATATGAGAAGATTCTTTAACCTGGGTAATTATGAATCTGATACTGTGTGGAGACCCAATGTTGATATAATTGATAATGAGGATTCCTATGAACTCAAAGCAGAACTTCCCGGATTAAAAAAGAAGGATATCAATATTTCAGTAGAAGATGGTATTCTGAAATTAAGCGGTGAGAAAAAGACCGAAGATGAGAAGAAAGAGATAAATTATCATCTCAGAGAAAGTTATTATGGAAAATTTGAAAGAAGTTTCCGTCTTCCTAAAGATGCTGAACATGATAAGATAAAAGCTGAGTTTAATGATGGTGTACTTGAGGTTTATATACCAAAATCCGAAAAGGCTAAGCCAAAACAAATATCCGTATCGTAATGATACATTACATACATAAATAGAATCGTCTCATACATCCAGTCATCACGTCAGAGCAAAAAAAGCGGGCATAAATGCCCGCTTTTTTATTATTCAAAGTAATAATAAAAATATACATTATAACCAATTTTCTACTTTCAGTCCTTTAACCCTTTTATATTCATCAATATTTACTGTTAATACAATTAAATTCTGTCTCCTTGCCTGAGCAGCTATTAATAAATCATTTGCACCAATAATCTTACCCTTCATTTCTAGATCAGCTCTAATATCTCCATATTCAAAAGCATCCATACTGTTAAAGTCAATAATTGTAAAAGGGGTTAATATTTTAACAACAGCATTTAAATTTCTTTCAATATTCTTACTTTTCCTGACTCCATAAATCAATTCTGCTATAGTAATTGTAGAAACACAAAACTCATTGATACTTCTGCATGTAAATTTATTTTGTAATTTAGAAGATTTCGAATTCATTAAGTATATTAAAATATTCGTATCAACCAAATATTTCATTACATTTTTACCTTTTTAAGACTCAGTTTATTTTTCTTGATATTGGGAAATTCTTCAATCTCTCTTATGCCTTCAATAAAACTTTCCCAGGGATCATCTTTAGGAATTATTACTAACAAATTCCCAATTTTATTTATCTTAACTGAATCTACATCCAACCGATATTCTTTTGGCAAACGAATTGCCTGACTGTTGCCTGATTTGAATACTTTTGCTCTGATCATTTATACCTCCTCTACTGTATATACAATAATATATACTTCATATCTAACAATTTCAACAATGTTTTTGGTAATATTTAATTTTTAGCAAATTGTTTAAAATTAAATATCCAAATTGTAATTTAATGGAGCAATTATCCAGAGATCTGAATGGTTAACAAAAAGCGGGTACAAAAAAATTCATACCCGCTTAATCAAATTTTAACCAATGTTACAGATTCTACTGTGGCATACCCATGGGATGTTCTTTCTCAGTATATCCGGAAGGTACCTGGAACGCAGATGCAGGAGCATCTTTTTCGCCATATTCAATTAGTTCAGACCAGGATTTTACTTTTTGACCCATCATATTTCTAATTGTTTCGGATTTAACTACCATTCCGTCAATTTTTTTGAATTCAGCCTGCAGTTTATCAATATGACTTTTCACACCCGGCATCATCAGATATGCTGCATAATGCAGTTTATTATAATGAGATACCGGAGGTTTAAGCTCCGGAGCAGTCCATATATCAGACTTAACTTCAGAGCCCATAACAGTCATGCTTTGCTCATATTTTTTACACTTTCGATCATTAATGACTTTTTGTTCACTGGTTGGAGTAACAGTGATCTGGATATCCCCCATCATACTCTCCATCATCTGCTGCATCTGAGCATCCTCTTCTGATTCAGGTGCTTGCTGATCTAAATTCATGACTGTATACGACTTTTCCTGATGATTAATATTGGTAACTGTTTTTTTGTTAAAATCCATTATGACTGAATGCTGTTCTCCCAGAATAGCTAATTTCGTATCTGTCACCCAGATTGTTTGGATTTCATCCCGTGCCGGCTGCTGCTGTCCCATTATGGTATGAGCATCCGTATGTACCTTCTGTTTGATGAAAAAATCCTGTGCAAACAAAGTTGTTGCACTTATTAACAAAATCAATAAAATAATCGATACATTACGATTCATGATTTCCTCCTTATTTAAATATTGTTCAATACTATTTTACTAATAAAAAATAATTTTTTTATTTTTATAGAATTTACTACCAAGACCGCAAAGTTCACGAAGAAAACCTCCTGAAACTAGAAATAAAATATCAGATTATTTCAAATTATATTGTAACTTTCTAATATCCCACTTTTCCATTATTTCATTATTTCAATTTCTTTCATTTGTCTTCGTGTTCTTCGTGCACTTCGTGGTTTTAACAGTCTTTCAAATTTAATATCATTTTATTCTCGAATAAACCTTATTCTTTTTTCGTTTTATCCACCGGAAAATCTTCATGCGCAGGCCAGGTGTCTAAAGGCTCTTCTTCGATCTTCTTTTCAAGAACCTCAATTGCTTTCATCAGCTGAGCATCATACCCTCTGGCCATCTCTTCGGCTTTCAGATCTACCACTATATCCGGTTTTACACCTTCATTTTCAACCACCCAGTTTCCTTCTGTATCATAAATCCGGTAATCAGGTGCAGTTAATCCTCCTCCGTCGATCAGTTCAAGAAACATGGACACTCCTACCAGCCCTCCCCAGGTTCTGGTTCCGATAACCGGTCCCATATTAAAATGCTGAAATTCATAAGGAAGTTCATCACCGCCTGAACCAGCCTGACGGTTAGTCAGACACACCATATGAGCATTGACAAAGAAATTGGGGCTGGCCTGATCATGAGAATATCTCCGGGTCCAGAAAGCATGAGGAGTTTTACGCAGTCGTTTCAGAAAAATATCGGGATCAAGGCCTCCGCCGTTATAACGTCCGTCAATAATCAATCCTTCTTTCCTGGTCTGAGAATAAAAATACTTGGGAAACTCTCTGGCAGAACCTAAATAAGTATCAGGAAGATGTATATATCCTATACGTCCGTTGGACTTTTTCTCAACCAGTAAACGATTATGTTCAACCCAGTCCAGATATCTGAAAGTCCCCTCACTTCTATCCGGTTCAACTGTAATTTCCCTTGCACCTTTTAAGGATGGTTTGCTGTTAATCAGCAGTCTTACTTGTTTTCCGGCACAGTCCTGAAAATAGCTGTAGATATTTCTGTCAGCAGTTACTTCCTGACCATTAACCTTGAAAAGATATTCGCCTTCTTTTACATTAAGCCCGGTTTGTGCCAGGGGAGGAACAATATGGCGTGTCCAGCCTTTAACTTCATAAATTTTTTTAAAACGATATCGCTTAAATGATTCATCCAGTTCCCAGTCTACTCCCAGCATACCCACATTTACTCTTTCTGCATCTCTTCTCACATCTCCTCCATACACATAGGTATGGGAAGTATTCAGTTCACCTATCATCTCTCCGATAATATATCCCAGATCCTGCCTGCAGGTAGCATAGGGAAGAAGGGCTGCATATTTCTCTTTTACTGCTTCCCAGTCAAGACCATGCATATCAGGTTCATAGTAGAAATCTCTTTCCATACGCCAGGCTTCATTGTAAATCTGTCGCCATTCTTTGCGGGGATCAAGTTCCATTTTCAGATCGGATAAGTCCAGTGAATTGCCATGAGAATCCATTGCATCAGCAGTAATTATACCAATATCATTATGTTGTCTGTACACTATATGGTTCCCATCTGCTGAGAGTTTGTATCCGTTAATATGTTCTATCACAGTTCGTTCTTTACGAGAATCAAAATCAAATGCATATAAATTTCTCTCTCTGGGAACCCGAAATTCAAAACGGTTGAAATCACCTTCCTCCTTATTTAAATAAAACAGAGATTTTTTATTAGCGGCCAGATTTCGGTAATTTCCTCTGGGAAGCAGCACAGGCTCGGTTCTTTCTACAATTCCATCAAAATCAATATTCAATGAAGTAATGTCTTCTGCTTCACTTTGCTTCTTCCCTGCTTCATCACTCTGCAAAGGGAAAAGGGACGGATATTCTTTTCTCAGAGAAACTGCATAAATCCCGGTAGTTTTTTTATACACCATCTCCCATTCATAATCACAGAAGGTAGGATCATACCTTCGGTTGGAAACAAAAAATAATCGCCTGCCGTCCGGAGAAAATACCGGCTGAAAATCATTGAATAAACCGTTACTGATACAATGAGTCTGATCAGTATTGAGATCATGAATAAATACCTGATAAATATGTTCTTTTGTCATCTTGGAATAGGCCAGATATCTGGAATCAGGCGACCAGGTAAAATCATAAATCGGTTTAACATCCAGAGAAACATCAATATTTTCATATTCAGCCTTATCAACTTCAGTAATATCCCGAGATTCAACATCAAAAATATGACAGCGGAGGGTCTGATCTGTATAAGCAATTTTTTTGCTGTCAGGTGACCAACGCAGGGTATGACGGTATCCCTCTCCCAGTTGGGTTAACTGTTTCACCTGATCTCCCCATTGAGGTTTGGTTATATAAATGTCATATTCTCCGTTTTTATCAGATAAATAAGCAATCTGCTTTCCATCCGGAGACCAGGCAGCATCCTTGTCTCTGGCACCACAATCCTGGGTTAAATTTCTTATAGGTCCATTCTTTACCGGAACAGTAAACACCTCTCCCCGGGCAACTACCAGAGCCCTCTGACCATCAGGGGATATATTAAACCACTGGATATTGTCTTTAACACTGATTATCTCAGGCCGGGTTTCCGGATTATCTGCTTTGATGTGAACTGGAATTTCACGGTTTTCATTTGTATTGATATCATAAACATACAGAGATCCGCCAACTTCATAAATAATATTGTCAATTCCTTTACTTGGTCTGCGCACATCATAGGTATCATGAAAAGTCAGCTGTTTTCTCTGTTTCGTTATCGTATCATATTCATAAATATTAAGCATTCCATCCTGATCAGAAGAGAAATAAATTTTCTCTCCTATCCACATGGGAATTCGATCTGTACCTCTGAATTCAGTAATTTTTTCATTTGTATTATTCTTTAAATCATACACATACACATCCTGCGCCAGTCCCCCTTTATATCGTTTCCAGGTTCTGTGTTCTCTGGCTACTTTATTGTATGCAATTTTTTGGCCATCAGGTGAAAAACTTCCCTGAGCAACTTCATGCAGAATCAGCTCCTCCAGCCCGCTGCCGTCAGGAGCAATAAGATAGAGTCGGGTGAATCTGCTGTAACTGTGCCGGGATGACTGAAAGATAATTTTATTTTTTATCGGATGCCAGCCTACTACAATATCATTTCCGGGATGAAAAGTCAGTCTGGTAATATCTCCGCCGTACGTATTCATAATATACACATCACTGTTCCCGTCATATTCACCGGTAAATGCAATGTGTTTTCCGTCCGGTGAGAATTTTGGATACAGTTCCTGCCCATCGTGTATTGTAATTCTGGCAGCAATACCTCCCTCAGCTGAAACTGTCCAGATATCTCCTGCGTGCACAAATACTACCTTATCCTTATGAATATCAGGATAGCGCATAAGCGGTCTGGCCTTTTCTGCACCAATAATTGTACTGAGCGATACTGTAATTAATAAGATTACAACTAATACTTTCTGCATTTTTAACATAATATCTCCTTTTTTATAAATATTTTTCTTTCATATTTTCATTCTCACATTCACCTAAATCCTCTTCTTCGACAAGCATGTACTGGGCTTATCGCAGTGTTCAGGGCAGGCTCTCAAGAGAGGACTTGTACTATACTTATTCTCCCCTTGAGGGGAGATGTCCGCTAATGGCGGACAAACGGGTGTTATTTTTCCATTCTCCTTTCCTCCATTCTCCATATTCCCTTTAAAATTGACCACAGACCGCCGACCGCTGACCGCATAATTCATCGCTGTCCGCCGTCTGCCGTCCGCGGTCTCTTTATAATATTGTCTTTTGAGCGTAAACCCTCTCACGTTCTAAAGTTCTCAAGCTCTTTCTTCTTGCAACCTTGCCTCTTATTTTTTCCTTTTTCCTTTTTCCTTTATTCTTTAGTCTTTTTTCTTCCACGTTTTTTCAAACTCAATAAGCTCCACCGGTGCTCCATTATGTTCAATCATGGCAGCTCGTACCCCTTTTGAAGGACTTTGAGGTTCAGAAAGTATTTTAAAAGATTTTGACTCTAAAGTCTTATCCAAATCATCAACGTCAAAAGCAACATGGGGTACAGTTCTAACCAATCCACACACAGGAGAATCATCCTCAAACCTCATCCATTCTATACCAAAAGGACTTGTCTCAAAACCTGTTACATATATTTTTAAATGCGGAATATAACGTTCCCCGGGAAAAGATTTAGTGGTAGGAATTCCTAAATGATGATATTTCCACCCCCATTTTTCAACTGCAAGAGGGGAATCCTGCTCTTTCCTCTTTTTTATCATGAAGATTAATTTACCCGATACTATCCTGATTATATGGTGAAATATTTATTCATCCTCAGAGGGTATAATTATGACATCAATTCTCCTGTTTTTCTGTCTGCCGGTCTGTGTTTCATTACTTGCAATTGGCTTGGCCTCACCATATCCTACTGCATTAAGCCGGGAAGCATCAATAGCTGAATTTGCAATTAAATAATCTTTAACAGCATCGGAACGATCCGTGGAAAGTTTTTGATTAAGTTCATCACTCCCTCTTGAATCAGTATGTCCTTCAATAGTAATATTACAGTCAGGATATACCTGAATCGCTTTAATAACTTTACTGAGCAGGCCAAAATAATTACTTTGAATAATTGATTTTCCGGATGGAAAAGAAATTGCATGAAGACGAATAATCACATTGTTTCCGTCTCTGAGTATCTTAGCTTCTTCAGGAGTGAACAGGCTTTCTACTTGTGTAAATCGTTCTCTGCGTATTCTCTGCTGTTCTAATAATTGTGATAATTCCTTTTTTCTTGATTCAAGATCTCCCACCTGAGATTCCATTTCAGAAATCTGCTGCTGGAGAAATGATATCTGTTCATTTGCATCCTGATACTTCTGATCCAAGCTGTTTTTTTCTTTTTTTAGTTTTTCAATGGAATTATTGATTTCAGCAACTAACTGGTTGTAGTCCTTTTCAAAACTAATTTCCATATTTATAGTTGAAGCTATATTCTTTAAATGGGCTTCAAATTGTAAAAGAATTGATTCCAGGGTTTTACTTTCCTGATTAATACTTTTTATCTGATTTGCTAATTTAATTGCATGTTTTACTTCATATTCTGCCTTCGCAGCAGTTCTGGAAGCTACTGTTGTATCATACTGACTCTCTTTTAAAATATTATCTGCTTTATCAGCAAGTTGTTGTGCTTTCGCTAAAGTTACAGAAGCAAACTTCTTAACCTTTAAATCTTCTGCGTTTTCCAGTAAACTCCACACGTCTGATAATATTTTATTTTTTGTTGCGGTCAGCTCCAATTCCCTGTATTCTTTACTCACTTCTTCTGATTCCTGCAACGCTTTATTTAATTTGCCATCTTCAAGAATCGCAGCAACATCCTTAATACTTTTTTCGACTTTCTTTAACTTTTTTTCATCATCTAAATAATCTGCAACCTTAAGAAATTTTTCTCTTGACTGCACGCAATCATATAAATGAGTTTTAAAAAGTTTTGAAGTTTCTACTGCCTTCAGGAAATATACTTCTGACATTTTTATTTCATCCTTAAATTTCTCAACCTCTCTGCCTTTCTTATAAGCAGCATATGCGTCATTATAATACTTCAATGCCTTGTCATAATGTCCGGGAGAATACACCTGTGCTTCCAAAGAATCTGCTGTTTTCTTTGCATTTCTGACATCTTTGAAAAGCATTGTTTCAAAATCCTGGATAGGTGAAGAAATAAGTGCTTCAGTAAAGATCATACTGGCCAAAAACAGCACTAAAAAATATAAAAATATACACCTGTGTGTTTTCTTTGAAAGATTCATAAGGCACCTCTCTTAAATTTTATGGCAGTATATATTAATATCTTAAAAAAATTAATTGTATGTTGATTAATCGGACTTCTTACCTGATTGTTATCTGATTAAAAAATATCTATATTACTGAATTACTGATATTGTATCAAAATTTATTTTAAATCTTGTATAGCTCCGGATTTTAAGCACTTTGTGCAAATTGTCATCCTCTTAGAATGACCGTGTACTTTTACTCTAACCTTCTGCAGGTTAGGAAGCCATCGTCTTTTATTAAGATTGTGAGCATGACTCACTTTATTTCCTGTAACAGGTCCTTTACCGCAGATTTCACACACTCGTGACATCATTTCTCCTTACAAAATCAAAACCAAATAACTTTAATTTTACTTGTATATCATACAAAAAAATAAACTAAAATGCAAGCTTTAAAATATTTTTTATTGCAGTTCTTTTTCCTTATATTATTAATATAACATTAAAAAAAAAGGAGAGACAATGCAATTAAAACTCTATCAAATTGATGCTTTTACAGACAAAGTATTTCAGGGGAACCCTGCTGCTGTATGTCCCTTAGAAAAATGGCTTGATGATGCTGTATTGCTCTCTATTGCTCAGGAAAATAATCTGTCTGAGACGGCATTTTTTGTAAAAGAAAAAAACAGATTTCATATCCGATGGTTTACACCTAAAGCTGAAGTAAAATTATGCGGTCATGCTACGTTGACAACAGCATATGTTCTGTTTAATATTATGGGATACAGTAAAAACAGAATAGAATTTAATTCACAATCAGGTATGCTGGGAGTTGATAAAGAAAATGACTGGCTGGTTTTGGATTTCCCGGCTCAATACCCGGCTGTGTGTAAAACTCCTCCGGAAATAGCGGGAGCTTTTAATGCAACACCTGTTGAATGTCTGAAGGCAGAATATTATTTGGTTGTTTTTAATCAGGAACAAGAAGTAGCCACAGCAGAACCTGATTTTGAAAGATTAAAAAAACTTGAAAACTGTGAGGTTATTATAACTGCTCCGTCATCACAATATGATTTTGTCAGCAGATTCTTTGCACCAAACCTGGGAATCCCGGAAGATCCGGTAACAGGTTCTGCTCATACCCACTTAGCACCATACTGGTCACGTAAACTGGGAAAAAAGGAATTTACTGCTAAACAAATATCTTCCCGGGGAGGAGAACTTAAATGCAGACTTACAGATGACAGAGTGCTTATTGCCGGCAAAGCAGTAAAATATATGGAAGGTGTGATAGAACTATAAAAATGATAAAAATAACCAAAAATATCTCTATTCATGAAAATGAGCTGAATTTTAAATTCATTCGTTCTTCCGGACCAGGCGGACAAAATGTTAATCGGGTTGCTTCAGCTGTACAGCTGAGGTTTAATATCAGCAATTCTTCTCTTCCTGAGGATACAAAAAAAAGACTCAGAAAACTTGGAGGCAACAAGGTAACAAAAAAAGACGAACTGATTATTGAAGCAAAACGATACCGAAATCAGGAAAAAAACCGTAAAGATGCGGTAAAAAGACTTATCAGACTGATCAGAAAGGCAATCAAAAAACCAAAACCCCGGAAAAAAACCAAGCCTCCTAAAAAAGCCCACGAAAAACGTCTAAAAGAAAAAAAGAAACAGAGTGAGAAGAAGAAATTAAGAAAGAAAATTAACAAGATAAACTATAAGTAAAGCCAGCTCTGGACGTGAGTATTCAGTGTCTTATTTTTTTATCTGGATAGAGAAAATTTAATAATTTTCCGGAAATGTCTAAAAAATTTTAAACGCAAAAAAAATTATAAGGTGTCTTGACATATAATTCTTGCGATTCTTCTCAGTATTTTATCATTCAATTTTAAAGGTATTAAGAGGATAAGTTACTAAAAACTTATTTCACCGTTAATCCTTCAATTTTATAATTAAACTCATAAGCCAGAGCTCCGCTCCAGGTATCTGAATACACACTTTTATAACGGGTCCCATCAACCGGACCAACAGGTTTGCCGTAGGTATAAAACCAGTTCACTATGGGACTGCCGGTAAATCCCAGACTTATCCAGTATTCTCCAGGCTGAAGTTTCAGCTTCTCTCCGGAAAAATCAAAATCAATCCAGTCATACCCAACTTTATAAGGTACATCCTGTAAATTTTTAAAATCACTGGTTGCAATGACAGGTCCCGGTTTACCGTTATTATCACTTCTCAGCTCGAGCCACAGTTGACCGCTGCCCCCGAACTTATGAAGAGCCAGAGCAGTCTTTGCAATTCTTACCGGCTTTTGCAGTACAAATACCTGAGCATACTGAGTTAATTTAGTAGTAACATATTCAGCCGTCTCTACCATGAAATTTTTTTTCATCATATATTGATCACCGGATTCTTTTTGAGGATCAGTAGTAGTAAATGCAAAGTTGATGTTCCGGGGAAAATCCAGATTTCCGTAAACAAATTTCCTGGTAAACTGCAGCTGCTTAAGATCTTTTTCCGGGATCTTTTTGGGCGGAGGCGGCTTAGGCACAGATACTTCCTGAAAGCTGGCTTTCACCTCAGGACAGAGGAGCATTTTTCTGGGACCGTAATCCTGCTTTATACAGGCCAGCTGGATATTATCTGTTACGAAATCAGCTTCAATGATCTCCTGAAAGGACGGTCGGGCTTTCCCCCCAGGTGACCGAACCCAGCGGATAAGTCCGTCATTCACTGTTTCCTGATTATCAATGCCGACTTCAATGCGTATAAAACGATTGGAAACAAACAGTTCTGTCTGCTGAGGATCAAACGGCACCCACCCCAGATCAGGAAAATAGACTTCTATCCAGGAATGGCGTCCCTGCCCCATTTTAAATGTATAATCACCGGAATCCATATTTACTGTAAACGGCCTTTTCAACGTAATTCCATTGACTATACGAACCGGGATATTAACTGCCCGCATCAATGCTGCGGCCAGGTGAGAATAATTCTGGCAGTTTCCTTTGCCGGAATTAAAAGAATAAAGAGCATCATATTGTTCCGGAGGAGTAACATAGCGCATATTGTCTATTATCCAGGTCAGAATCTTCTGGACCGCATCAAATTCTGTATCAGCATTCTGAGTAATATATTTTGCTCTTTCCCTAATCTGGGGGCTGTCACTCTGCACCAGATCAGTTGAAATTAGATACTCCTTTAATTCTCTTTCTGTAATTGTTAAAGGAAATGTTACCTGTGATTGTATGGTCTTTAAAGTAGTATAATTGCTTAAAGCAAGATGCATTTTTATTTGTATAATGGTATCAGGCTTTTTCCATTGCAGCTCAATAACAGTGTTCCCCCGTTTATCTTCCGACTTGTTTCTTTTATCAGGTTCAGGCTTTATATCAACCCTAATATCATCTACCCTTTGATTATACGTAGGTGAGGAAAAAGATTTTGGTACTACCAGGTTCATCTTTAATATTTTTATTCCTGCAGAAGGTTCAATGGTCTGAAGGAGTTGATATTTTATTTTAGATTCCTGACCGCCGTTTATCAGATAATTCTCAGCAGTAATTGAGGTTGACAGATATAAAAAGATTAAAACAAAAATTATTTTTTTCATTTTTTAAAACTCCGTTTCAAATAAAAGATAATCTGTCTTTTGCATATCCATAGCTTTATAGGTTTTTATGGCAGGACTATTATCCCTGTCAACATAAAGCCGCAAACCGCATACATTCTGTTCTTCATCAGCCAGAGACCTTATTTTCTGATATAAACGTTTAAAAATCCCTTTTCTGCGAAACTCCGGCAAAACATACACACTTTGTATCCACCAGAAAAAACCATTTCTCCAGTCACTCCATTCCTTGGTAATCATAAGAGATCCTGCAATCTGCATACCTGACTCAGCTATCAGATAAAATCCTTTTCCTGGCTGGTTAAGAAGATTCTCAACACCCTTTTCTGCTACCTCAGGGTCCAGTTTTTTGTCTTCTGTTTCTTGTGCCATAGCAATATTAAAACTACTGAGGGTTTTTACATCTCTTAATGTACCGTATCGAATCTGTATCGTATCTGTCATTTTTTATCCAGTTCAAAAAAATTGGCCGATCAGGCTACAGTAATCTCGTCACTTAAATAAACATCCTGTAGGGTTTTCAAAATCTCCAGACCGTCTTTCATGGATTTCTGAAAGGCTTTTCTGCCGGTGATAAGGCCCATTCCACCTGCCCGTTTATTAATTACTGCAGTTCTCACTACCTGAGCCAGATCATTCTCACCGGAAGCTCCTCCTGAATTTATCAAACCAACTCTTCCCATATAACAGTTAACTACCTGATAACGGGTCAAATCTATAGGATGATCAGAACACAATTCACTGTACATCTTTGGATGAGTTTTAGCAAAATTCAGTTCTTTAAATCCACCGTTGTTCTGAGGCTGCTTCTGCTTAATTATATCAGCTTCGATAGTTACACCGATGTGATTTGCCTGCCCGGTCATATCTGCTGCCAGATGATAATCTTTATCTTTGGTTTTAAAGTCTGAGTTACGCAAATAAGCCCAGAGTACAGTAGCCATACCCAGTTCATGAGCATACTGGAATGCTTCTGATATTTCCACCAGTTGTCTGTTGCTTTCCTGAGCCCCGAAATAAATAGTAGCCCCTACTGCAACAGCTCCCAGATTAAAGGCCTGCTCGACTCTGGCAAAGAGCACTTGATCATATTTAGTAGGATAGGTAAGTAGTTCATTATGGTTGATTTTTAATATAAAAGGAATTTTATGAACATATTTTCTGGCAACTGAACCAAGCACTCCCAGAGTAGAAGCTACGCCATTGCAGTTACCTTCTATGGCAAGTTTAATGATATTTTCCGGATCAAAATAAATGGGATTGGGAGCAAATGATGCTCCTGCAGTATGTTCTATAGCCTGATCGACCGGAAGTATGGAAAGATAACCCGTCCCTCCTAAACGGCCGGTATTGAATAATAATTTAAGATTACGTAGCACAGGTGCAGGCCTGTCTGAATCCACCCACACCCGGTCAATAAAGTCCGATCCGGGGAGATGGAGCTTGTCTTTAGGTACAGTTTTACAGGTATGTTTTAAAAGATCCTCAGATTCTTTACCGAGTAAATCTTCTATTTTATCAATCATTATTCCCTCCTTTTTTAAATTTATTATTTACACTTTTAAGTGCTTTCTTAAATGCATCAACAGCAAGTTCTGCACAATGTGAGTGGGATGCAGGTAAATCATGTAAAAATTCCAGAAGATTCCAGGGTGTAAGTTTTTCCGCTTGTTCAAGTGTTTTATCTTTAGCTATGATAGTTATTGCACTGCCGCAGGCTATAGTTGCTGCACATCCGTCTGATAAAAATTTGATATCAGAGATACGCCGATTATCAAATTTTAAACTTATCTGGATAGAATCACCGCATGAACCCTGGACACGGGCAAATCCATCCGGATTTTCAATTTCACCCACATTTTCAGGTTCATATGCAAGTTCTACAACCTTTTCGGAAAAGGGTTCAGATGAGTCGGCCCAGATATATTTCTGAAGATTCTTAAAAAAAACTTCTATTTCATCTTCTTTATTTGGCATATACCGGCATCCCTCTATTTAAAAACAACTTGTATATTATTTAAATTATTAAAAAAATCAACTAAAATCAATTAAAATATTTTTAATATCTTCCATTGATTATTTTTTTAATTTTACTTATGTTATTTATAACTCTAATAATTAATAAAGAAAGGATAAAATATGCCTTATCTCTTCACTATTATAGGGTATCTAATTCTGCTCTTGACAATTGGAGTACTTTTATCAAAAAAAATCAAGAACAGAGAGGATTTTCTGGTTGCCGGCAGATCGCTCACTGCACCCATACTGGCCGGAACTTTACTGGCAACCTGGATTGGATCAGGTGACATATTCAGTGTCGCTGATCTTTCTTATAATCATGGGTATACCTCTCTGATTGGAAGTGCCGGGGGGTGGGTGGGATTTATACTTGTCTTTTTTATTGCCGCCAGAGTCAGAAAGTTTGGACAATTTACAGTTCCGGATATTCTTGAAGTACGCTATAATAAATGGGCACGGATACTGGCAACCATAACCACTATTGTCGCATATGTGACCATAGTCAGTTACCAATTCCGGGGCGGCGGCTGGATAATAAATATTATTTCCGGAGGAAAAATTTCTACTAATTCAGCCATGCTGTATATGGCAGGATTTGTTATCTTATATACAATGACTGCCGGTATGCTTTCAGTCGCGTATCTTGATCTCATAAATGGAATAATTATTATTTCCGGGGTATTTATTGCTCTTCCCTTTTTGATCAAAACCGGCGGGGGGATCTCAACCATAGCTGAAAATGTAACCCCCAGAGCTCATCCAATTCTGGGTAATATGACGCTTATCGCTGCATTGGGATATTTTGTACCCACCATGCTGCTTGCCCTGGCCAACGGTAACATGTACCAAAGATTTTTTTCTGCCAAAAATGAACAAGAAGCCAAGAAATCAGTGTTTATATTTTTAATCGGAGTGATTATCCTGGGGATAGGAATGCAAAGTCTGGCAGTTATAGGAAGCAGTATTTTTAAGGGATTGTCCACTAATGAATCCGGAAAGATAATTCTCAAAGTAGCTCATGAAGGAGTACCGGTTGCCATTGGATGTATTCTTATGGCTTCAATAGTTGCCATAGTAATTTCCACAGCAAACAGTTTTCTGTTAGTTCCTGCCACTAATATTATGCAGGATATCGTTCACCGTTTTATAAAACCGGACATCTCTGACAAGGGCATGGTCATCGGAAGCAGAATTTCTCTGATTGTGCTGGGAGCATCAGCGTATGCTCTAATTGGATTTTATCCCCGGATATTAAAAGCAGCCTATGCTGCTTATACAATTTATGGTGCAGGACTTACTCCGGCTCTCATTGCCACTTTTTTCTGGAAAAGAGCAACAGCCCGGGCAGGTGCAATATCAATTCTTGCCGGAATGCTGGTAACAATTTTTTGGGAAATTGCCACAAAAATAACCGGAGACCTGTTTCTGGGAATCCCCGCAATATATCCGGCTTTGTTCAGTTCTCTTTTTCTGCTGATAGTTGTTAGTTATCTTACTCCAAAACCGGATAAAAGTAAATGGAATCAGTTTATGA
>CAZETW010000067.1:0-15297 GCA_964515295.1 uncultured bacterium
TGTAAATCTGTGGCTAATTATTATTCTTTTGTCATTCCTGCGCAGGCTGGAAACCAAGGGAAGGGTTTAAGGGTAGATTCCTGATAAACTTGTGCCCGTATGCTTTTGGCGGGTAAAAATTCAGGAATGATAGGGGAAAGGATAGGTGGATAGAACAGGAGGACTCTACTCTGAAAGTGACGTCTATCTTTTATAACACGACTTGCGTATCATAACAAAGTTAAGTATATTTGTTTAGAAAAAAAATTATATATATTAGTCAAACTTACTCATAGTTGGGGAGGAGGAGTTGGAAACATAAAATAATATTATATTTTAATCTTGTTACAGATTTATTGAAATGATAAATGGAGTATAGGTATGTTTAAAATAACAGATTATATCCCAGAAGATAAATTGAGAAAAATATGTCAAAAACATCATATAATAAAAATCTCTCTTTTTGGTTCTGCCTTACATGGAGATTTAAAACCAGAAAGTGATATTGATCTTTTGGTGAAATTTAAAAAAGGGACGACGCCAGGGTTTATTACTTTATGCGGTATAGAAAATGAATTAACTGCTTTGATTGGTCGGAAGGTTGATTTGCGTACGATTGATGACTTAAGTCGGTATTTCAAAGATGAAGTGATCAACAACTCTGAGGTTCAATATGAAGTCTGATGATATGAACAGAGTAAGACATATGCTTGATGCTGCATTGGAAGCTCAAGAGTTTATAGAAGGTGTTACTCGGGAATCGTTATATAAAGACAGAAAAACAGTCCAGGCAGTTATCCGTTCATTGGAAATAATCGGAGAAGCAGCGACAAGAATTTCTAACGAATGCAAAAAATCACACCATCAAATCCCATGGAAAGACATAATCGGAATGCGTAACTGGCTTATTCATGCTTATTTTGATATTGATTATGACCATATTTGGAATACCATTTATCAAGACTTACCGGATTTAATTCCAAAGCTGAAAAAATTGTTAAATGAATCTAAAAAAAATTATATGAACTAAATATTCTCATAAGTGAAATTTAATCTATAAATTTTAAATATATTTTTCTTTTCCTATTTTATTAAAATTCAAACATTTATATACCCACTCACTATTTTTTAAACCAAAAAATAAAAAAAATTTTAAAAAATTGTTGACAAATGGATGAAAATGTTTTATATTCTAATGTAAGAAAAATTTCATAATCTCAATAAAAGAAAGAAAAATTTCATTTATGCCAAATCAAAAAGAATTTGAGAATCGAATAATTCAGGCATTACCTCAATTGCCGAATAATCAGAAAGAAATTGCCAATTTCTTTCTGGAGCATAAGGATATTGCTGCTCTGCTGTCAATTCATGAAGTAGCCAAAAGAGTTAATGTCAGTGAAGCAACAATTGTTCGTTTCGCCCAGTCTTTGGGATACAAAGGATATAAGGAACTCAAATCCAGATTGTCTGTATCATTGGAAAATCGAATCAGTCCGGTAGAAAAATATCAGCAGGCAATTACTCAAAAGGACAGTACGCCGGATGTTCTTCATCTGGTAGCTCAAAATGTTGCTGAAAATATCAATGATACCATTCATTCTATCGATCCACAACAGTTTTCTAATGCAATTGACAGTATTATTAATGCAAACTCTATTTACTGTATGGGGCTGGAACTTTCCTATCATTTTGCTTTAATACTGACCTATATGCTGAGAATGTATGCATATGATGCTCATCATTTTAATCCCGGAATACTTAAATTCAAAGAACGTGTTGCTTATCTGAAAAAAGATGATCTTTTAATTGCCTTTAGTTTTTCGCCTTATTCTCGAGAAACTATTGAAGCTGTTGAATATGCTCAAGAACGGGGTATTCATGTAATTGCCTTTACAGATACTAAGATAGCCCCAATCAGAAAACATGCTTCCCATTGTATCCAGATCAAAACTGATAATATAATGTTCACTAATTCACTTGGAGCAGTAACTGTTGTGTTAAATGCGATAATCACTGAACTTAATTTCCGGGACAGTGAGCGTACCTTGCACGCTCTGAAAATAATTGAAGAAAATATAAAGGATGATCGGTATTTCATTACATAAATACCTTCTTTTATAAAACTGGGTTATTATTATGCAAAAAAACAACATTGATATGGATGCATTGGTAAAACGTTTTTTTAATCTTACACGCATTGACGGAGTTTCTCGAGATGAACGGGCAGTCGCAGATTTCATTCTTGAATTTCTTAACAGTATTAATATCTCAGCTCGCGAAGATGATACGGCCGATAAAATAAAGGGAAATACCGGGAATATTATAGCTCACGTCTCAGGAACTTCGGAAGATAAGGATTCGGTGCTGCTTATGGCGCATATGGATACAGTTGATCACACTGAAAAACTGGAACCAGTTATTGATAAGGGAATTATTAAATCAGGGGGCGAAACAATACTTGGTGCTGATGACCGGGCAGGTGTTGCTATAATCCTGCATATACTTGAATATTTGCAGCAGAATGATATTAGTCATCGTCCTCTGGAAGTAGTATTCAGCGTGGGAGAAGAAAAAGGTATGTTGGGAAGTTCTCATCTGGATTTTAGCCAGCTTAGTTCCCGGGAAGGATATATTTTAGACTGCTCTCGTCCTCCAGGACAGTATGTTGCCCGAACTCCGTCATCTTTTGATGTTAATTTTGAATTTCTGGGGAAAGCTTCTCATGCAGGTGTAGCGATTGAGAACGGAATAAACGCTATTTCCATGGCCCTGGAAGTATTGCAAACATTTCCAAGTGGAAGAATTGATACTGATACTACAGCAAATATTGGGACTATAAACGGTGGTACAGCAGTAAATGTTGTACCAGAAAAAGTGCGAGCTACAGGAGAAATTCGTTCATTTAAACCTGAAACCATTAATTCTATGTGCAGTATATTAAAAAAACAAGGACAATCAATTGCGGATAAATATGGAGGAAAAATAGACATTCAATGTATCCCCATATTTGAAGGATTTCATCTTTCTGAAGATATCACTGTTGTGAAACGACTCATTTCGGCGTATAAAAAATTATCCTTCAAACCAGAAGGATTGACTTATTATGGCGGAAGTGATGCAAATATTGTAAATAAGCATAATATTAATACAGTAAATATTGGGATAGGTATTAAAAATCCGCATTCTCATAATGAAGAAATTGCTGTGCAAGATCTGGTTACATCCGCAGAAATAATTTTAGATTTAGTGGGAGCATAATATGTTTAAAAAATGCATTGTTCTATTATTCTTGATCATCACCATATTTTCCTGTTCTGAATATAAAGAAAGTCAATCAAATCGAGGATTGTTAATGATAATAGGGGGGGGGAAAAAACCTGTTACAGCCGTAAAAACATTTGTTGAATATTGTAAGGGAGAAAAAATTCTGGTTATTCCATCTGCCAGTGCTATACCGATGAAATCCGGTCCAGCTGCTGTTGAACTATTCCGGTCACATGGTGCTCAAAATGTAGACTGGCTTTTCATTCAGGATTCAACTATGGCTGCAGCTGACAGTGTAATACGTAGAATAAAAGATGCAACTGGTATATTTTTCACCGGTGGAGTACAGACACGTTTAATGAAAAGAATTGGAGGAACACCGGTTGAATCACTAGTTAAAGAACTCTATTTTGAAAAAGGTGGTGCAGTAGGCGGTACAAGTGCCGGTGCTGCAGTTATGAGTCAGATAATGATAACAGGTGACGGCGATTTTACAGTACTTGAAGAAAATAATATTGTAACAGAAAAAGGGTTGGGACTGCTGGACAATTGTATAATTGATCAGCATTTTATAAAACGCAGAAGAAACAACCGGCTGCTCAGTTTATCAATCGAACATAAGGTTCCCGGCATTGGCATTGATGAATCTACGGCAATTCTTTATTATCCGGATAATACATTTAAAGTAGTCGGTGAAGGTTCAGTTGTAATTTATGATACCAGATCAAGTCAACTGCAACCATTTTCAGATGATGGAAAACTCTGTATTGAAAATATAAAACTTACTGTCTTGCGAAAAGATCAATGGTTTAATATACAAAAGGGAAAAATTCTCAATAAATAATATTCCTTGTTATATAAATATATAAAAAGGAATCATATGAGTACCAGACAAGTAAAAATGCCCGGTGCATTTGTTTTAATATTTATTATCATGATAACAACAGCTATCCTTACCTGGATAATACCCGGTGGTACATATGAACGACAAATTAATGCAGAGGGGAGGGAGGTGGTAATTGATAACACCTTCACACATACAAATAATCAGCCACAGGGAATTTTTTCTCTTTTACAAGCTCCTATTAAAGGTATAATCGAAACTTCCCACATAATTGCTTTTATATTAATAATTGGAGGTATATTCTCCATTATTGATAAAACAAAAGTCATTACTGCAACGATCCTGAGAGTTGCTCATCGGTTACAAAACAGAGCATACCTGGTTATCCCTGCTGGAATGTTGATATTTTCCATATTCGGTGCTGTATTTGGTATGAGCGAAGAAGTAATCCCTTTTGTATTGATTTTTATCCCTCTCTCTCTTTCTCTGGGATATGATAGTATTGTAGGAATAAGCATTCCTTTTTTAGGCGCTGGACTGGGCTTCGCTGGTGCCATGTTGAATCCATTCACTATTGGTATTGCGCAAGGTATTGCAGAACTCCCCATATTTTCAGGTTTTTTCTATCGCTGTATTGTATGGGTTATAGTAACAGTCACTGGTATTATACTGGTAATGAGATATGCATCCCGTATTCGAAAAAATAAAAAATTAAGTCCGGTGTATACTATTGATAAGGAACGAAGAGAAAAGCTCGAGCAAGAAGCTGAAGAAAAAATTCATTTTTCCTGGCGTCATAAAACGATCATCATCTTTTTTATAGTTACAATATCATTGATGATTTTTGGTGTAATGACATATCACTGGTTTATTACTGAAATTGCTGCTTTATTTTTGGGTATGGGTATAATAAGCGGTATAGTTGCCGGACTTTCCATCCAGGATATTTCTGACAGTTTTATATCCGGTGCTAAAGATTTAGTAGGAGCAGCTCTGATAGTGGGATTTGCCCGGGCTATATTGGTGATCGCTACTCAGGGGAAGATTATTGATACCATTATGCATTCTCTTTCTTCTGCAATATCACAATTCCATCCTGTAATAGGTGCTCAAGCTATGTTTATTATTCAATCAATTTTAAACTTTTTTATTCCGTCAGGATCAGGAAAAGCAGCGTTAACTATGCCTATAATGACTCCTCTTGCTGATCTGATAGGGATAACCAGACAAACAGCTGTTTTAGCATATCAGCTGGGTGACGGACTCACCAATATGATAGTACCAACTTCAGGTGTTACTATGGGGGTATTGGGAATGGCAAAAATTGACTGGGTTGTGTGGGCTAAATGGTTGTATCCGATTATAATTATTTTAATTATTTTGGGACTGTTACTGATCATACCACCTGTATTGTTCGGTTATGGTCCATTTTAACAAACAGTATAATTTAAATAGTCCATTGTTTGTAAGAGGAGGCACAGTATGTTAAAAAAAATTTTTATACTTTTCAGTATTCCTTTTTTGATGATAAACGTCTCTGTTTATGCTCAAAATTATGGTAAAATCAGTGGAACGGTGGTAGATCAATCTACTGGTGATCCACTGATAGGTGCCAATGTGATTATTGAAGACACACACCTGGGAGCGGCAACTGATAGTCAAGGACGCTATGTTATCTTACAAGTGGAACCTGGTGTATATAATATCAAAATCTCCTATATGGGGTATCAAACTCAAAGAATGGAAGAGATTAGAGTGAATGCAAACCGTATCACTTATGCTGATTTTGAATTAGAGAAACAGACAGTTATGGGAGAAACCGTAGTAATAACTGCAGAACGCTTGATGGTAGAAAAGGATAATACTGCTACGCTCCGCAGCATAAGCAGTGAAGAAATAACTGATTTACCATCAAGTACTGTTTCCGATATCCTGCGTGTTCAGCCGGGTATTGTAAACAGAGGCGGACTTCATTTACGCGGAGGGCGTTCAGGTGAAATTGCCTATATGATTGATGGTGTTCCAATTAGTGACCCGCTGTTTTCCAGTATTAACACATCGGAAATGATCAACCGGAATATCATATCTGAAATGCAGGTTATCAGCGGAACCTACAGTGCTGAATACGGAAATGCCATGAGTGGTATAATTAATATCACTACTAAAGAAGGTGCTACAGAATTTTCCGCCGAAGTTGATGCAAAATCAACTGCACTGGGAATTGAAGAAGAAAGTTTTGAGCAAGATCGACATGTCATTCGGACAAATTTCAGTGGATCATTTTTTTCTCCTGAAACGAGATTCATGTTATCTACCACCTATGATGACAGAGACAGCTATCTGCCCTGGGGCTATCGCAGACAGGGGAATGTATTTTTTAAAATAACAGACCGCCATTTTAAAAATGTTAAGCTGAATGCTGGATTAAATCTCTCTCAGGGAAAACGCAAGAGTTATTCTCATTCCTATAAATATATTCCTGATCAGGCCTGGTATGAACCAAATACGAATTCACAAATGTTCTATACCGGTCTTGTTCATACTCTTGCCGATAATCTCTATTATAATTTGACTCTTTATTATCAATCACAGCATTATGATTCCGGTGATTATGATTACCGAGATCTCAGCCCGGACTATAGAAGAGATGAGAATAAAGAATTTTACCTTTTAAGTTATGTCAGCAGTTACAGTGAAGATGATCAGGAGACTGTGGGAATCCGTGGAAATATACTCTGGCAATCAAATAACTATAATGAAATTAAAGCAGGATTTGAATACCGCAGCCATAGATTAAGCAGATTTTACCTTAGTTCACCATATTATGATGATCATATTCTTGATGATTATACAGTCACTCCATATGAATTCTCTGCTTATGTACAAAATAAAATCAATTTTTCAAGTATTATCCTCAGTGCAGGTGTACGATATGATCTCACTGCACCTGATGTTGATTACTGGGAGGATCCCTATATTCTGCAAACTGATACCGCAAGTAAAGTCTCATCTAAAATACACACACAGATCAGTCCGCGATTAGGTATATCCTATCCTGTTTCTGATAAGACAGTTTTCCATTTCGGGTATGGTCATTACTTTGAGCGGCCGGAATATCAATTTATTTACAAAAGTCTGGTAACTGGTACATCAGAGGCTCTTTATGATGTCGATGGTGATGGTGATATTGATTATGCCGATAATATGCTGATGAATCTCCGTTCAGGGAATGGCCGGTTTGGTGATCCTAATCTCAAACCGCAAAAAACTATAGCCTACGAATTTGGCTTAAGCAATCAAATTTTTGAGGATTATCTGCTTAAAGTTTCAGTTTACAGTAAGAGAATTACCAATCTGGTTGGAGCCCGAACTTTTTATGCTGGAGATAAACCTGAATATTGGGAAACGTTCAGTCTTCACATAAATGATGATTTTGCCTACAATAACGGTTTGGAAATCCAGTTTCGTAAAATGCGGGGCCGCTATCTCTCCGGAGAAATTAATTATACGTATTCAGTACATGAAGGCAGCAGTTCAGGTCCGCTTGAACGGGTTGGCATTGAAGAGGCTAATCGTCAGACCTTAAAATTTTTCCCACTTGATTTTGATCAGCGTCATGTAGTAAATGCCTATCTGACACTCAGATTTGGTAAAGACGAAAATCCGAAACTATGGGATACTGTAATATTTGAAAATTTACGGGCGACTCTATTATTTGAATATGGCAGCGGATTTCCCTATACCAGGGCAACGCGCGGTGCAACAGAACCCTATGAAATTAATAATGAACGATTACCGCCTAACTGGACGTTTGATTTGAAAATGGACCGGAGAATTTCTTTAGGAAAATTGACATTAATTCCTTATCTGGAAATATACAATCTTACTAACCGAAGAAATGTTGTATATGTTGATCCCTATACAGGCAAACCGGATGAAATGTATGGGAGGACATATGAATATGCAGCAAATCCCCTGAACTGGGGAACGCCCCGTATGATTTATCTGGGTATGTCTGTACAATATTAAAATTAATGAGGTATAGTAATGAAAAAAATACAACGTATATCTATAGTATTATTTTTGCTGATAATAGTAGCAGCCAATCCAGTTACAGCACAGGATTTAAATATTCTGGGTTTAAAAGACCGTGCATTTGGTACTCATAATGTAGGAAAAGTTGGTTTTTTTACCACTAATATTGGTCAGTTTTATCCTTACGGGGGTCAATTTGAGAAAACAATAGAATATCCGATCAATTCCGGACATATCTGTATGTACAGACAGTGTTTAATGATAGGAGTACCGTTAAATGTAATTAGTGCAGCCAGCGGTCGTTTTGAAGAATTCGATGCTATGGGCGGATATGATGCAGGTAATGGAGAAATTGCTATGAGTGATGATCCCGATACCTGGCCGTCCTGGGGATGGCCGGTGCAGGATGAAGAGGAAAATCCGATTATTATCTCCCAACAGGACAGCTACTGTCAGTATAGTGATTCCACTAACTGGCGCTATTACAATAATAAAGAGGAGGAAATGCTTCTTGATATGCGGGTACACCAGCACATATACACCTGGGGAGTACCCGGAGCTGACAGGTTTGTCATCTTGCACTTCGAGATCGAGAACGCCAGCAACGAGCCCTATGAGGAGATGTATTTCAATTTCTATTCCGATCTGGATATCGGCGGTATTGCCAATGCTGCAAGGGAATGGGCTGATGACTGCATTGATTTCGATAAAAGCCGGGACCTAATCTATTTCTACGATTCTGACAATTACAGCGATGATTGGGGCGAACCCGATCCCTTCCTGGCTGGTGTTACCTTCCTGGAAACCCCCAATGATCTGGGAATAACAGACTGGCACTGGATAGATGTGACAATTGATGAAGTTGCGGTTAACAGTGCTCACTGGGATTCACTCAGTTATTATCTGATGTGCAGTGATACAAATTATTTTCACGAACATCCACAATTAAAAGTTTCTGATTATTTTCACCTGGGAGATGATCCCATCAACGGCACCCACTATGATGATCCTGAAACAACACGGATTCGTGATCAAGACGGAAACCTCATCGGCGGCGCCATGGTGGCATATATCTGCAACGGGCCTTTCGATGTACAACCCGGCGAGCGGGCTGAATTCTGGGTCGGCGTTATGGTGGGAGACGATAAAGAAGATTTGCTGGCGGTAACGGATAAAATATGGCAGTACTGGGAGAATGATTTCAATATCGCCACGATACCTGCTCCAAGTCTGAGTGCAGAGTCAGCAGACAGGTCTGTCACTTTACAGTGGAGCAATGAACTGGATGTGAACTACAGAAATGCAGCTGCAGATTCTGTAAATGATCTGGAAGGATATATAATTTATCGGACAACGGATCCGACCCTGGCTCAATGGACAACAATGGATACAATTCCTATGCAGTATAAGGGAGAAACTCTTGTGGATGAGAATGCTTATGAATGGAAAGATACAGATGTATTTAATGGGTTTATGTATTATTACAGTCTTGCAGCTTATCGGTACGATACCGGTGGTTTGATTAAAGAATCGGTACGTATCTCAGATATAAATAATATTGAAAATGTTCCCAATGCCCTGGCGGTAGAACCGCAAACTCGTCCTGTTACCAGTAAAGCCGACTTGGAAAAGATTAAAGTTGTTCCGAATCCGTATGTAGTTTCAGCTCCCTGGGATGAAGCACGACTGGGTAATACTCCCTTTGGTGAGCCTATTCGTAATTTGGCCTTTACTCATCTTCCTGGCAGATGTACAATTAAAATATTTACTGTGGATGGTGATTTGGTTAAAACCATAGAACATAACAGTACTTCAGGAAGAGAAGAGTGGAATTTACTTACTTCAGAACGCCGTCCCATTGTTTCTGGAATTTATTTTTATCATGTAAAATCTGATCTGGGTGAAAAAATTGGGCGTTTCGCCGTAATACGATAATAAAAAGTATGGAGATATAGATATGAATGGTAAAACAATCTTTATTTGTATTGTAGTTTTTTTATTAACAGCTGGACAGATTCAGGGACAAGGAAATCTTGGTCAGTCAGGAGTGAATTTTCTTCAAATTGGAGCCGAACCCCGGGGAGTTGCTCTTGGGGGAGCCATAACTGCTGATGTTTTCGGCGGAGATGCACTGTATTGGAATCCCGCAGGCGCTGTTTTTGTAGATAATATGGATATCAGTATAGCACATACTAATTATTTTATGGATACTCAGTTGATGTATGGAGCTTTAGTTAAAAAAATTGGAGAATATAATGCAATTGGTGTGTCTTTGACTTCTTTTTATATGGATGAAATGGAAGTAACAACAGTATATGAAAGTGAAGGAACCGGAGAATTTTTTGATGCAGGAGATCTGGCAGTAGGACTTTCTTTTGCACGTTCTCTCACTGACCGCTTCACTTTTGGAATTACCGGAAAATATGTTTATGAGTATATCTGGCATGAAACAGCTTCTCAATTTGCTCTGGATGTAGGATCACGCTATCAGACAAATTTTTTAAATCTTCGCATTGGAATGGTTATACGCAATTTCGGGGGTAAATTAAAATTTTCCGGAAAGGAAATAGAACAGCGTATTGAAGAGGAAATGGCCCGGGATCAGAAAAATAACCCCCGAGTTGAACGACTGACTTCTGAGTTCAGAATGCCGCAAGTATTTCAAATGGGTATTGCCTTTGAACCTGTTCAAATGCAAAATAATAAATTAACATTATTTATGGATGTAAATGTACCCAGTGATAACAAAGAGCGTTTAGCTTTTGCAGTTGAATATGGTTTGATGAGTCTGGCTTTTCTCAGAGCCGGATATCGCTTGAATTATGATATTGGCGATTTTTCTTTTGGAGGAGGAATAGATCTTCATATCGCAGGTGTTGATGCTGTTTTAGATTATGCATATTCAACACATGGTGTATTGGGGAATGTACATCAGTTTGGTTTTAAATTCATTATGTGAAATATAGGGAGTAAATAAATGTTAGAAATAAAAAGAAATCCCTGGAATAAAAGAGAACGGAATCCACCAATTTATCAAATCCAGAAAATTTCTGGTATCAAACATTAATTTAATTTAAAAGGAGGTATAAGAGATGAAAAGGATACTATTTATCTTTGTTTTACTTATGATCCCAACACTAATAGGTGCCCAGACATATACTCTTTTTACTTCAGAGAACAGTGATCTGCCTTATAATGGACTTTATGACATTGGTTTTGATAACTACGGGAATATCTGGTTTACTGGTGAGAAGGGAGCAACAGGACTTGCCAATGTATCCATGCTTTCCCAGGATCTTTCCACCTGGACAGTATACGATGCCTACAGCGCAGAGCTGGGTCTGGACGAGACAGAGGACAGGGTCTTTTACATGGCAGTAGATCATTATAACAACAAATGGTTCTGCACTCATTACGGTCTCAGTTACCTGAAAGGTGGCGGGGAAACCGGTGCCATGCTCATTGATGACTATACACGTTCTGTTTTTGTTGATAAGAAGGGAATCATCTATGTGAGCAACCGTACCACCGAAACTATCGAAGTGAGTGAAGACGGCGGTGAGACCTGGTCAACCTGGGAGATGGCGGATATAGGGATGAGTGATGGTCGTCCTGAGATCTATGATATTGACTATGATCCCACGGGTCGTTTGTGGATCTGTACCTATTACGGTGTTTTCTTCCGTGATCTGGCAGGAGATTGGCATGCAGTCGCAGACATTGAAGGTGCATATACCTATGGTATGGCTCTTGATCTAACCGGTCGCGCCTGGGTGCCGGATGCGGATACAAATGATCTGTACGAGATCGCTTCCGACGGCACAGTAACGGTGCATGATTCTACTACTATCGAACCCTTGAAATACGATATATATGACATTGCCTCTGACTGCAACGGTCACATCTGGTGTGCCACCAACGGCGGGGGTCTGCTGGAGATCAGACCGGACGGCAGCTTTGAGACCTATACGGTTGCCTCTACCAACGGTCAGCTGCCTTCAGACAATCTGGAACTGGTGAAAATACACTGCGGCGCTCTCTGGGTAGCCTCCTTCGAGAACGGCATAGTCAAGATCGACGGACTGATCGATACGGGAGAATATCAGCTTTTTACTTCAGAGAACAGTGATCTGCCTTATAATGGACTTTATGACATTGGTTTTGATAACTACGGGAATATCTGGTTTACTGGTGAGAAGGGAGCAACAGGACTTGCCAATGTATCCATACTCTCTCAGGATCTTTCTACCTGGACAGTTAATGATGCGAGTTCTGCGGAACTTGGTCTGGATCAGACAGAAGACAGGGTCTTTCATATGGCAGTGGATCATTACAACAACAAATGGTTCTGTACCCACTACGGCGTAAGCTACCTGATGGAAGACGGAGAGGCTGGTGCCATGATGATTGATGATTATACTCGTACTGTCTTCGTTGACAAGAAAGGAATCATTTATATCAGCAACCGTACAACGGAAACAATCGAAGTGAGTGAAGACGGCGGGGAGACCTGGTCAACCTGGGAGATGGCGGATATAGGGATGAGTGATGGTCGTCCTGAGATCTATGATATTGACTATGATCCCACGGGTCGTTTGTGGATCTGTACCTATTACGGTGTTTTCTTCCGTGATCTGGCAGGAGATTGGCATGCAGTCGCAGACATTGAAGGTGCATATACCTATGGTATGGCTCTTGATCTAACCGGTCGCGCCTGGGTGCCGGATGCGGATACAAATGATCTGTACGAGATCGCTTCCGACGGCACAGTAACGGTGCATGACTCTACTACTATCGAACCCTTGAAATATGATATATATGACATTGCCTCTGACTGCAACGGTCATATCTGGTGTGCTACGAACGGAGGCGGTTTACTTGAAATAAAACCGGATCTTAGTTACGAGACCTATACCAATGCTTCTACCAGCGGTCAATTACCATCAGATAACCTTGAGCTGGTTAAAATTAATGCCGGAGCTCTCTGGGTGGCGACAGTTGAGAATGGTGTGGTTCGGATGCCTGACATTCTTGCTGCCACAACTGGTGTAGCGACACAAGATAACAAAAATATACCTACAGATTTCAATCTCCATTCGAACTATCCCAATCCCTTTAATCCTACTACAACCATTACATTTGATCTGACCAGACAATCTGATATAAAACTGAAAATATTTGATCTTAAAGGAAGATTAGTTAAATCACTGAAGAGCGGAACGTTATCTGCTGGTACTTATCAGGTAACATGGGATGGAACCGATATGTATTCTAGACCTGTCGCTTCGGGTATTTATATTTATCGTTTAGATGTAGGTCAGGAATTTTTCAGCCGCAAGATGTTGCTGATCAAATAATTTCATGCGATTAAACGTATAACAATAGGGTGCCGTTTTTCGAATCCAAAACGGCACCTTTTATATAATTTAAAAAATAGGGGAGGAGCTTATTAGTGGTTGAACATAAAAAACCATCCTTCATTATTAGTCTCATTCCGTTAATCACCATAGCACTTTTTTTGGGAATTGGGTATGGAGTTTACCGAATTTCTGCTGAAATTTTACTGGTTGGCTCAGCTGCTGTTAGTGGAATATTAGCCCGGTTTCTTGGATACACATGGAAAGAATTACAGACTGGCATTGTTGATTCTATAAAATCAGCAATGCCGGCAATGCTCATTGTCATCTGTGTGGGGCTTTTAGTAGGATCCTGGATAGCTTCCGGTACTATTCCTATGCTGGTCTATTATGGAATTAAAATAATTTCTCCCTCATATTTTCTATTTACTGCGTGTCTGGTATGCAGCTTTGTTTCTCTTTTTACAGGTACATCTTGGGGAACAGTCGGTACTATGGGAGTCGCTTTTATGGGTATTGCACAAGGATTAGGTATTGCAGCTGGTCCGGCAGCAGGCGCTATAATCACCGGTGCGTATTTTGGTGATAAGCTTTCTCCTTTTTCTGATACGACAAACCTGGCACCTATTGCTGCTAAAAGTAATATTTTTGATCATATCAAACATATGCTCTGGACTACGACACCAGCCTGGTTAATTGGTCTTTTAATTTACTTCCTGATCGGTTTACAGTACAGACAGCAGGTTCTGCCTCAGGAAAAAATGGAATTAATTCTTAATACACTTACTCTGAATTTCAATTTTCATTTTCTTTTATTACTGCCTCCGGTGGTTATACTTTTTTTTGCTGTAAAAAAGCTCCCTACAATCCCGGGAATGATTCTAGCGTCCTTTCTGGCTGCATTTCTTGCTCTTATTTTTCAAGAAGGTTCTTTTGCAGATATACTCAATGTGATGACTGCAGGGTACAAAGCAAATACTGGTGTTCCTACTTTAGATAATCTTCTTTCCAGAGGCGGTATGATGTCTATGATGGGAGTAACTCTTATTGCTTTTTGTGCTTTCGCTTTTGCCGGTATTGTCCGCACTACAGGAATGCTACAGGTTATACTGGACAGACTTTTGAAAATTGCGCGTAGTACTGGTTCTCTAATAGCCAGTACATCTCTTTGTAGTGTGGTTGTAGCTTTTATGACTGGGAGTTCATTTCTTACCATTCTTATTCCCGGAGAACTGTTTGCCCCTGCTTTTAAAAAACGTAAATTGGCTGCTAAGAATCTTTCCAGAACCACTGAAGATTCAGGCACTGTAATTGTACCATTGGTTCCCTGGTCTATGGCGGGGGTGTATATGTCAGGCACATTAGGAGTATCAGTGATTACCTATGCACCGTGGTCCTTTTTTTGTTATCTGGGAATTGTATTTGCCTTGATTTATGCTTTTACCGGATTTGCAATAGCTCCTAAAATCAGAGAAGATGAAACTGAGGCTGGAAGTTAGTACATTTTATGAGGATTTTTATGAATTTTAAAAAAATTAGCATAATCTTTATTAATGTATTGTTTATTATGGTTTTAAACGGAACAATCCTGGGAAGAGGATCTATTCTCATCATGGGCGGAGGAAATGACCGTAAAAGCTGGGCAGATGATCCTTTCATCTGGTTTGTACAGCATGCTGATTCCGGGAAGATTATCAATATTGATGTTGATGAAGTCGCAACCAGTTATGCTACAACCTTTATCAGTTTCGGAGCAGATCCAACCAGTACCAGTATTCGTATCCGAACCACTGCTGAGGCCAATGACTCAACTATTTA
>CAZETW010000068.1:0-15255 GCA_964515295.1 uncultured bacterium
CCAGACCTTTGAGGTCTACGAGGTGCAGGAAGAAAAAATTGTATGTATGACTGTTACTGAAATCAAAATAAAGGTGGTCTCCATCTCGAAGATGGAGACCACCTCAATCGTCAAGGAAAGAACAGGTGTAGAACAGGTAGTCTCCACTTCCAAAGTGGAAGCCCACCTCTATCCCCTCAAAAACAATCAATACCCTGCAGCCTGACCATCCTTCCGTGATTCAGAAGCGCCATAGTACACTTTATTTTCCCAGTCATATCGTATCCCCTGATATCCACCAAAACTTCCCACATTTATTTGTATTCGATGACCCATTTTAATCAGTTCCCGTCTCACCTCATAATCAATTCCTGATTCAAGAGAAACAATGCCACCGTCATCCATTATACTTCCCGTAGGCTGAGAAGAACCTCGGTGCAGTATACGGGGAGCATCACCTGCTTCCTGAACATCCATATCAAAATCTATCATATTAATAACAATTTGAGCTTGTCCCTGGGGCTGGGTTGCTCCACCCATAACTCCAAAACTCATAAAAGGTTTTCCATCTTTGGTAATAAAAGCAGGAATAATAGTATGAAAGGGACGTTTGTGAGGGGCATAAGTATTGAAATGTCCTTCTTCCAGATTAAATAATTCACCTCTATCCTGCAGACCAAATCCTAATCCTGGAGGACAAAGACCGCAACCCATACCGCGATAATTACTTTGAATCAAAGATACCATATTACCATGTTTATCTGCAACAGTTAAATAAATTGTATCTCCATCTTCTAAGAGAGGATCTCCAGTCTTATATTCTCTGGCAGCACGTTGAGAATCAATTAATTCACGTCTTTTTGCGGCATACTCTTCAGATAGTAACTCTTTTACGGGGATATCATTAAAATCAGGATCTGCATAAAATTTTGCCCGGTCTTCGAAAGCCAATTTCTTTGCTTCAATGAAATGGTGAATATATTCTTTAGTACCGAAGCCCATTTTTTTCAGATCAAAATCTTCCAGAATCTGCAGTATCTGCAGGGTTGCGATACCCTGTCCATTAGGCGGCAGTTCCCATATATCATAGCCCCGATAGTTTATGGAAACCGGATCAACCCAATCTGATTCATGACCTGCTAAATCCTTATATGACAAAAATCCTCCCACTTTTTTCATAAAAGCATCAATAGTACGGGCAATTTCGCCTTTGTAAAAGATGTCACGTCCTCCCTCAGCAATTTTTTCCAGAGTATTTGCCAGGGCAGGATTTTTGAATATTTCCCCTGGTTTAGGCGCAGGCATGAAAGTTTCTTCAAATCCTTCGTATTGCGACAGATAACGTGCACTGATCTGCCAATAATAGGATATTAAATCACTTACCGGAAATCCTTTTCGGGCATATTTAATAGTAGGCGAGAGTATATCTCTCATGGACAGATCCCCAAAACGATCGTGCAGTTTGAACCAGCCGGCAACGCATCCGGGGACAGTTACTGGCAGTGGTCCATGAGCTGGAATTCGTTTATACCCATTTTTCTTAAAATATTCTAAAGTAAGAGAATATGGTGACCTGCCGCTTGAGTTCAATCCATACAGTTTTTGTGTTTTTGCATCCCAGACAATAGCAAATAGATCACCTCCCATACCATTCCCGGTTGGTTCTACCAATCCGAGCATGGCATTTGCAGCAATAGCAGCATCAATTGCATTCCCTCCTTTTTTTAGTATATCAAGGGCTACCTGAGTTGCAAGAGGCTGGCTTGTTGCTGCCATACCATGTTGCGCAATAATTCTTGATCGAGTGGCAAAATTCTTCCCTGTAATTCTGTCAGTGCCAAACAAAGAAGTGAGAACCAAAAAATTTAATAGAAGTAAAGTTAAAACTTTCATAGTAATCCTCCTTATATATTTTATTAGACAATATCAGACTTATATTTAGTATTTCTATACATCAAAAATAACTATTTTATTTCATAAAGACAATTATTTCATGCAGAAATTTTATATTGAATTTGTTTAGATATTTTTGTACATTAAAATTATAAAATTGATAAACTTGAACCGGAAGGTTAGATTAGATGACACAATTAGAAGCAGCTAAAAATAATCAAATCACAGCAGAGATGAAATCAGTAGCAAAAAACGAAAATATTGATATAAATGTATTATGTACGCTTATTGCAAATGGAGAAGTTGTAATATTAAAGAACAATAAGCATAATATTAAACAGCCTGTAGCTGTAGGCAAACATCTGAGAACCAAAGTAAATGCAAATATTGGCACATCAAAAGATTATGCAGATGCTCGACAGGAAGTTGAAAAAGCAAAAATCGGAGTAAAGGCCGGAGCTGATACCATAATGGATCTTTCAACTGGTGGAAATTTGTCAAAAATAAGAAAAAGTATCATGAAACAGGTGCCGGTGGTGATAGGAACAGTACCAATTTATCAGACAGTCATTGAAACAATTGAAAAAAAAGGTGCACTCATAAAAATGACTGCTGATGATATTTTCAATGTATTAGAACAGCAGGCTGAAGAAGGAGTTGATTTTTTTACTGTACATTGTGGTGTAACCCTATCCAGCATAGAAAGACTAAAGAAACAGGGAAGATTGACCAATATTGTCAGCAGGGGAGGATCTTTCCTCACTACCTGGATGATCGCCAATAAAAAAGAAAATCCATTATATGAAGAATTTGACCGGTTGCTGAACATAGCTTATAAATACGATGTTACATTAAGTCTCGGTGATGGTTTACGTCCCGGATCAATACATGATGCTACTGACAGAGCTCAGATAACAGAATTGGTTATTCTGGGAGAACTCAGCAAAAAAGCATTTAAAAATGATGTACAGGTGATGATAGAAGGACCCGGTCATATACCATTACATCAAATCGAAACAAATATTAAATTACAAAAGAAATTATGCAATAATGCTCCTTTTTATGTGCTGGGTCCGATAGTAACAGATATTGCTCCGGGTTATGATCATATTACTTCTGCTATCGGAGGAAGTATAGCTGCTGCAAATGGTGCGGATTTTCTTTGCTATGTAACCCCTGGAGAACATTTAAAACTTCCCAATAGAGAAGATGTACGACAGGGAGTTATTGCCGCAAGAATTGCTGCTCATGCTGCTGATATAAGTAAGGGTCTGCCAGGTGCAATTGAATGGGATAATAAAATGTCCAAAGCAAGAAAGGAACTTGACTGGAATAAACAGATAAAATTATCAATTGATCCCGATACAGCCGAAAAGATGCGAAATTCAGGAAAGCCCGATCAAAGCGATGTATGTTCAATGTGCGGAGAATACTGTGCTATTAAAATGGTTAATGAAATCTTAAAAAATAATTAATTATATCAGATAGAGGATCGTATGAGAAAAATAAGAATATATCCAGATTCTATTTTACGTCAAAAATCGGCACCTGTTAATACTATCACAAAAGAAACGTTGGACATTTCACGGGAAATGGTTGAAATAATGTATAAACATGATGGTGTTGGTCTTGCAGCTCCGCAGATTGGAATTTCCGAACAAATTATTGTGGTTGATTATGGTGAAGGACCTATGGTATTATTTAATCCTGAAGTAATTGAAACAAGCAGAGAAAAAGATGAACTTGAAGAGGGCTGTTTAAGCTTTCCGGATATAACTGTTCCGGTTTTACGTCCTGTGAAAATAAAAATAAAATTTAGAAATGAAGAAAATATAATTTCTGAATTAAAAGTTGATAATTTAGCAGCAAAAGTATTCCAGCATGAAATCGACCATCTTAATGGAATACTTATTATAGATCATATATCTCCTTTGAAAAAAGCAATAATAAATTCGAAGCTAAAGAAACTCGAAAAAATATATTCAGCTGATTAAACATTTGTAGGATTTACTTTGAATAAAAAGCACAACAATGAAGTTAATGAACAGGGACTTCCCGTATCTGAGGGAATAGCAATAGGTACAGTTGTAATTATAGAAAATCCCTGGGATGAGATAATTGAAATTAACTTAAGGAAAAGCAACATTGAAAATGAAATCGATCGATATAAAAATGCTTTAAAAAATGTAAAAAGACAATTAATTGAGTATCAAGAAAGAGTTAAAAAAGAAATAGGGAAGAAAGAGGCAGAAATATTTAAAGCTCAGCTGACCATTTTAAAAGATGCATTTTTTCAGGAAGAAATACCAGCTTCTATTAAAAAGTTAAGAAAAAATGCAGAATTTATTTTACAAAAAGGTATTGAGAAACTTCATGCATCTTTTGAAAAGATGAACAATAAATATTTCCAGCAGAGAATAGTTGATATTGAAGATGTGGCCGTTAGAATATTAAAAATTTTGTTACAATCAGAAGAGATAAAAATTCCTCATCAAAAAAATACTGTTATTGTATCTCATAATTTAACTCCTTCAGATACAATCAGAATTGACAAATCAAAAATTGCTGCATTTGTTACAGAATTAGGGGGTGAAACCTCCCATGCCTCTATTCTTGCACGATCTATGGGTATTCCCGCGATAGTTGGTATTGAACGGTTGACTGAAAAAGTCAAAAACGGCGATTATGTTATTGTAGATGGTAATAGTGGATTATTGTATATAAATCCACCTAAACAACTGCTTAAAGTATACCAACAAAGAAAAAAGAATTTTGATACTTATTTACAACAATTAGATAAAGACCGAGAACTGGAACCGATTACCAAAGACGGAACCTGGATTTCTTTAAAAGCAAATATTTCTATGCTTGCTGATATAAATCTTGCTTTAAATTACAAAGCGGACGGAGTTGGTTTATTCAGAACTGAATTACCTTTTATAATTGAAGGAAGGCTTCTTACTGAAGAAGAACAGTTTGAAATTTACAAAAAAGCAGTAACAGAAATGAAGGATAAGATAGTAACTATTCGTACCTTAGATTTGGGAGGAGATAAATTTCTTCCTTTTCAGTATGTGGGGGAAGAAATAAATCCCTTCCTTGGATGGCGTTCGATCAGGATATTTTTGCAGGAAGAAGATGTTTTTAAGGCACAATTAAGAGCTATACTTCGTGCCAGTGCTTTCGGAAATGTCCGTATACTATTCCCTATGATTTCCAGCTATGAAGAAGTTATTAAAATTAATGAAATTGTCAGCATAACGAAAGATGAATTACGTTCAGAGAAGATACCCTATGATAGAAATATAAAATCAGGAATTATGGTTGAGATTCCATCCATAGCGATAGTTATTGATCAAATTATTAAATATATTGATTTTGTCAGTATTGGAACCAATGATCTAATTCAGTATACACTTGCAGTTGACAGGAATAATAAAAAAGTAGCAAAATTTTATAATCCAAATAATCCATCTGTTTTACGACTGGTAAATAATGTTATAAAAGTAGCAAATAAATATGGTAAACCTGTGTCTGTATGTGGAGAACTTGCAGCAAATCCTTTATATACAGGTCTTTTATTAGGATTTGGATTGAGAAATTTCAGTTTAATTCCTCTGTTGATCCCTGAACTGAAAGAACGAATCAGAGTATTAGAAATTTCTGAATGTGAAAAATTGGCACAAAACATCTTAGATAATGTATCTGCTGAAAAAATTATCCAGATTCTCTGGAATTTTCATATCCAGGCTAATAAAAAACAAACTGTTCCCTCTGTAATAAAGAAAAAATCTTAACACAAAAAATTAATACTGGCACTTCAGAATAATGAAAAGTATATATTGTACTTTATATATAAAATAAATAAAAAATTATAATTAAAAAAACTTGACAAATCAAGATAATATTCTGATATTATAAGAAAAATTACATCAAAATCAATGGAGGTATTAATGTCTGAACCACTGCTTTTTGAAATTAGTGAAAAGGATAGAACTGGTTTTACTCTGCCAGAACTGGATGTACCTGAAAAACCCTTAAATGATATACTTCCTTCAGATGTTTGTCGCAGTGATGAACCAGATTTACCTGAAATCAGTGAACCTACTGTTATCAGGCATTTTATTCATCTTTCAAATTTAAATCATCATGTTGATAAAGGATTTTACCCTTTGGGTTCGTGCACAATGAAATATAACCCTAAAGTAAACGATAAGCTCTCATCTTTGCCCGGATTAACTGAAATCCATCCATTTCAGAACGAAGAAGACATTTATGGAGCTATTCAAATAATGGGTGAACTGAGTAACTATCTTAAAATAATTTCCGGGTTAGATGGTATTACGCTGCAGCCTTCTGCCGGATCACAAGGTGAATTAACCGGAATTAAGATTATGAGAGAATATCAGGAGGATAAAGGGGATCCCAGAAAAACTATTCTTATACCGGATTCTGCTCACGGTACGAATCCTGCTAATGTTACAATGTCGGGGTATGATCTTGTACAGATAAAATCTAATAAGGATGGATTAATTGATGTCGATGACTTACAAGAAAAACTCGATGAGAATGTTGCTGGTTTTATGGTAACAAATCCCAATACTCTTGGGTTATTTGAAAAAGATATTGAAAAAATTGCAAAAATGGTTCATGATGTCGGAGCACTTCTTTATATGGATGGAGCCAATCTTAATGCTTTACTGGGAATTGTACGACCAGGTGATATTGGTTTTGATATTGTACATTTTAATTTACATAAAACTTTTTCTACTCCTCATGGAGGCGGAGGGCCGGGAAGCGGACCGGTTGGTGTTAGATCAGACTTAATAGAATATCTTCCTACACCTGTAATTTTTCAAAATAGAGATACATTTACCTTAGGTTACAATAAAGCGAAATCAATGGGGCGCATACATGAATTTTATGGTAATTTTAATGTAATGGTGAAAGCATATATATATATAAGAATGCTGGGATCTGCAGGTTTAAAAAGAGTAAGTAAAAATGCAATAATAAATGCTAATTATCTTATGAGGAACTTGGAAAAGTATTATCTACTTCCTCATAAACAGCATGCAATGCACGAATTTGTTCTTTCTGGAAATTGGCAAAAAGAAAAAGGAGTGAAAACACTGGACATTGCAAAATATTTATTAGATTTTGCGATTCATGCACCTACTGTATATTTTCCCCTCATAGTCAGCGAAGCGTTAATGATCGAGCCTACTGAGACTGAATCAAAAGAAGAACTTGACAGATTTATTGATGCGATGATTACGATTGCAAAGGAAACCGAAGAAAATCCTGAGATTGTTAAGTCTTCTCCGACAAAAACACCTGTGTCACGTCTAAATGAAGGAATTGCTGCCAGAAAACTGGATGTAAAATTCCAGAAAGAACATTAATATAATTTCATGGGCAATAATAATCAAAAAAAATCACCAGATAAAAAAGATATTGTTCTTGTTGTTGACGATGAAACCAATAATCGTTTGTTATTGAAAACCTATCTTTCTTCTGAAGGGTATAGCATTGAAATGGCGTCAAACGGAGGGGAAGCACTCCAAAAAGTTATTCAACTGTCTCCCAGCATAATTATTCTTGATGTTGTTTTGCCTGATATGAATGGTTTTCAAATTTGCAGTAAGTTAAAATCTTCTAAGAATACAAGTTTCATACCCATCATATTAGTAACTGCTTTAAGGGGGGATGAAGAGAGAATAAAAGGTACTGCTGCCGGGGCTGATGATTTTATTACAAAACCCTATAATCGAGTAGAATTAATTACAAGAGTTAAGTCTTTAATTCGTATTAAACATCTTCATTATTCACTTGAACAGAAATATCATGAATTAGAACTTGTTAAAGAAAAATTAAAAAAGTTAGCTGTAACAGATGGTTTAACCGGATTATTCAATTACAGGGCTTTTAAAAATCAAATACATCATGAGATTGTACGATCCAAACGATTTAATTTACCAATATCTCTTTTGATGATAGATATTGACCATTTTAAACGATATAATGATACTTTCGGCCATCCAAAAGGAGATAAAGTACTTAAACATTTCGCTGAATTATTGACAGTAAATCTGAGAGAAGTAGATACAATTGCCCGGTATGGTGGAGAAGAATTTGCAATAATATTGCCTGGTACCAATAAAAAAGCTTCATGTATTGTTGCAGAAAAATTACGCAAGCTTGTTGAAGATTATGATTTTCCTTTATCTGACCAATTGCCTGATAAAAAATTAACTATCAGTATAGGAATAGCCAATTTCCCAGACGATGTGGAAGATGAAAATGATTTAATATTATCAGCTGATAGAGCATTGTATAAAGCTAAAAATAATGGTAGAAACAGATCTGAAACTATTAAGTAAAGCAGAATAAATATTGAATTTAAACACAAAAATTAAATTTAACACATTAACCTTTCTTCAAACCTGGATGATAACATTAATTTTTTTTATACTGGTTTCTGTATTGTTTTTATTCTTATCAGATGTAAAACTGATACACTTAGCCCGGCACCATTTAATTACATTATGTATAATACAATTAATTCTTTCATTTTTATTTACTTATTTGTTTTTATATGTGTTAAGCAGATCTTTAAATAAATTAATAATAAATTCTACAGAAATTGCCAGAGGAAATTTTCAAAATAATATTTCCACCACTGGAAATAAATATTTGGACAGAATACAGAAAATGTTTAATTATATGGCAATTGAGATGAAAAGAATTAAAAATATTGATTTATCAGGTATAATTAATTCAAAAAATAAAATTGAAGCTATTCTGCGTAATATCGTTGATGGAGTAATTGTAACCGATACACAATATAAAATTTTAATGGTAAACATTGTTGCTGAAAATTTATTTGGGTTTACAGAAAAAAAGGCTTTAAATAAGAATTTAAAAGAATTTATTAAAGTTAAGCAAATATTGAATCTTTTTAAAAGAGTAAGAGACGGAAAACAGACTGATGACATAACCTTTGATTTACGAGTTAAGAATGTTGTTACAAAAAAATACTTTCAAGCTTCTGCCTCCAGAATTTACAGTGAAGATAATGAATTTATTGGTATAGTTTCTGTCATAAGGGATATAACCAAAGAATATATAGCTGATAAAATGAAATCAGAACTTGTAACTATGGTGGCACATGAATTAAAATCCCCTTTAACTTCAATTTATGGATTTAGTGATTTACTTCGTGATTTAAATGTAAGAAATTCAAAAGTAAAAGAATATTCAAATATAATCCTAAATGAAACCTCACGTTTGGTCAAACTGGTGAATAAATTTCTGGATCTTTCAAAACTTGAAGAGGGAAAAATTCAGATTCAGATTCATCCCTTTAATATTGAACAGCTAGCTGAAAAGATTATTAATATTTATATGTCGTTTGCTCAGAATAAAAATATAGAAATAAGAAAAATCGTCTCTCCTGATATTTGTCTGGTGTATGGCGATCAGCAATTAATCGAACAAGTAATACAAAATTTATTGTCAAATGCAATCAAATACAGTCCTTCAGGGTCAGATATAAGCATAGACTTACAGCAAAAAAGTAACTGTGTTAAAATCAGTGTTATTGATAATGGTTATGGTATACCAGAAGAGTCGATTCATAAGATATTCAGGAAATTTTATCGTGTTAACAAAACTGAAGAATCCAGTGAAGATGGATCTGGATTAGGACTTGCCTTGACCAAAGAAATTCTTGACCAGCATAATACAAAACTTAAGGTTAGCAGTACATTAGGAACAGGTTCAGTTTTTTCTTTTACATTACAATGTGCTGATTAGTTCTAAATCAATGTTAACTTTTTTTGATGAGAAAAAAAATGAATGATTTTTTTATTGGGAAAAAGTTTTTAGTTATTGAATCAAAAGATAGAATATCAAGTCAGCTTAAAGATATTCTGAAAAGCACAGATTCCGATATCATTACAATATCATCCGGATTAGAAGCCATTCAGCAGATACCGGATATAAATCCTGACATTATTATTTCAGATTATAAAACTGATGATATTGTAGGTTCTAAGATTTTTAAAAAATTCATACAAAGCAAAGCATTGGCTGAATATCATAATATTCCTTTTATTATTATTTCAGAAAAAAAGATCCGAACAAAATATCAACAAGAATTATTTAATTTAGGAATTAGAGGGTGGTTTAGTTATTTTACAGATTCAATAAGATTTAGAGAATGTTTAGAAAATCTTACAGTAGCTGATGAAACTGTAAGGCGAAACAAAGAACTCAGCCAGGAAATAAAACGTTCTGAGTATAGATACCGTGATCTTCTTGAAAATGCAAATGATTTTATTTTTACTCTTGATCAGGATGGAAAATTTGTTTACTTAAATAACCGTTTTAAACCATTAACCGGGTTTAAGAAAAAAGAATGGCTGCAACGGGATTTTTCAGAATTAATTATTGAAAAAGATCGTATAAGAGCTAAAAAGAATTATCAACTTGTACATCAGGGAAGAGCAAGAATATTTCAGGCTCAGATTATTAGTAATATTTCTGACTGTTATATTCTTTCTTTCAATATTACCCCAATCTTTGAGCATGGTTCTATTGTTGGTTCAATGGGAATTGCCAGGGATGTAACAGAACAAAAAAAAATGGAGAAGGAAATCCTGGAATTAAAAAATTTCAATGAAAGTATTATTCAAAGTATGGAAGCAGGTCTCCTAACGGTCGATTTAAATGGTTTTATAACATCACTTAATACCGGGGCTGAACGGATACTCGGATGGAATACAAACGAAGTACTTGGGAAAAAAATAAAATCGGTACTCATTCCTGAAGAAGTCGATATAATACTTATGAGCTCATCAAAACCGGGTTCTTTACCATATAGCCGAGAAACTCAATTAACTGTTAAATCTGGTGAAAAAATCTCAATTGGATTTACAACAACGGATCGTATTGACAATCAAAACAATAAAGTAGGGACAATAGTTTCTTTTAGAGATATTTCTGAATTAAAACAAATGCAAAGTGAAGTGAAGAGAATGGAAAGACTGGCCTCTCTCGGAATATTGGCATCCGGAATTGCTCATGAAATAAAAAATCCTCTTGCTGGAATAAAAAGTTTAAGTCAGACCTGTAAAGAAGAGTTTGATGAAGGAGATTCAAGATTAGAGTATTTGTCCAGGATTATTAATCAAGTTAACCGATTAGATGAATTATTGAAAGCAATTGTAGCTTTTGCACGACCAAAACCGCCGGACAGAAAATTTTATGATATAAAAAAAGTAATACATGAAGTAGTAAATCTGATAAATAAAAAACTTAACACACATAATATTGAATATATAGAAGATATTGATGATAATCTTCCTATTGTAGTTATTGATCCACAGCAGATTCAACAGGTATTTTTAAACTTAATTCTTAATGCAATTGATGCAGTAAGCAATAACGGTTCTATTACTGTATCTGCAAAACCGGTAAGATTTTCTACTCCAAAATTAATAAAAAAATCAGATAAATGGATAAAACAAGATTCATTTGTTCAGATTAATATCACTGATACAGGAAAAGGCATTCCGAAGCAACAGCTGGAATCTATTTTTGATCCGTTTTTTACTACCAAATCGGATGGTTTGGGGATGGGGTTATCTATTGTTTATAGAATTATTGAAGATCATCACGGTGATATTGATGTCAATAGTGAACTTAATAGAGGAACTACTTTTACCATAACTTTACCCGAAGGAGATTTAGATGAGTAAACCAAATATATTGATAATTGAAGACAATGAAGATATGATTTTCACCTTAACGAAGACTTTAAAAAAACAGGGCTATAATATCCATTCTTCAACTGAAGGTAAAAAGGGATTATCAATATTAAAAAATAAAATAATTGATCTTGTGATTTTAGATATTAAACTTCCTGATATCAATGGAATAGATCTGCTAGTTAAAATAAAGGATATAGATCCTGATATTTTAGTTTTGATGATGACAGCGATGACCGATGCAAAACCAGCTATTGAAGCAATGAAAAAGGGAGCTTATGATTATCTGGTTAAACCTTTTGAACTTGATGAGTTGAAATTAAATGTTAAGAAAATATTAGAAACTCATCAACTTAAAATGGAAGTAGACAGATTAAGAAAAGAACATAAAGAGCATTTTCCGGAAAATGCAATATATGGTGACAGTGAATCAATTAAAAATATACGGAATTTAATCAATATTGTTGCTAAAACTCCTAAAACTTCTGTGCTAATATTGGGTGAAAGCGGCACAGGTAAAGAACTTGTGGCTAATGCTATTCACTATCTAAGTGATAGAGCATCTCACCCTTTTATAAAATTAAACTGCAGTGCAATTCCGGAAAATTTACTGGAAAGTGAATTATTTGGTCATGAAAAAGGTGCGTTTACAGATGCCAGAAGTACAAAAAAGGGACTCTTTGAACTAGCCCATGGCGGTACAATATTTTTAGATGAAATCTCAAGTATGAAATTAACATTGCAACCAAAAATTTTAAGAGTTATAGAATCACAGATTTTTAGAAGAATCGGAGGAACTTCAGATATTAATATTGATGTTCGTGTTATTACAGCCTCAAATACAGATTTACGAGAACTTGTTAATCAGCAGAAGTTCAGAGATGATTTATATTACCGGTTAAAGGTATTAGAAATTAAATTACCTCCTTTAAGGGAAAGAAAAGAAGATATATTACTTTTGGCAAAATTTTATATTCAAATATATAATAAAGAATTTAACAAAAACATACAAAATATTGACAAAAATACTGAGAAAATTCTTGTTAATTACTCCTGGCCCGGTAATGTCCGGGAATTAAAAAATGTAATCGAAAGAAGTATTATACTCTGTAATGAGGAAACTCTGTCATCTGAATATCTCCCCATGGAATTACAGGAAGAAAAATATCCTGTATCCAATCAGTCATTTGGAAAAGTATCCTTACAGGAAATGGAAAAACAGCATATTCTACATATTTTAAAGACAACAAAAGGTAATAAATCAAAGGCATCCAGAATTTTGAATATATCCCGTTCGACTTTAAGAGAAAAACTTAAAAATTATAATATCCCAGATGATAATTTTAAGTAATTAATAAGTTTATAATGGTCAGAATCAATCCATATATTTCAGTTTAATCCATATTGATTAAATTCCTTATTACCGATTGTTTTATATATCTTAAATAATTTTAATAACTTACATGAATAACATATATGGCTTACTGCATCATGATTCGTGGTACAATATTTGCCAATAATATATATATAAAATTACTATATGACAAGGGAAGTAATGCAAAATAAAAATGAATATAAAAAAATTTTAATTGTTGATGATGAAGAAGATCTTACCTGGAGTATATCACGAAGACTATCCCGGGATAATGATAATATTGAAGTTCTTTGTGCAAATACAGGTAAAAGTGCACTTGATATTCTTTCTGAAAATGAAATAGATCTTTTAATCACTGATCTGAGAATGCCGGAAATTGATGGATGGGAACTGTTAGATAAGATAAAAAAAGAATATCCTCAAACACTGGTAATTATAATGACTGCTCATGGTTCAATTGAAGTAATTGATGCTTTAAATCGCTGGGGAAAAGCCGGATATATTGAAAAACCATTTGATATGAATGATCTGAGAAAATTAGTGTACGCTTTCTTACAAGAAAAAGATAAATCAAAATAAAGAGTCTGAAATATGATAGAAAAAAATCTTCCTGATAATTCCAATAACATTAATCCTTATGATACACAAATAAGAGTATTGGGAGTTGGAGGAGCCGGGAACAATACTATAAATCATCTAATGAAAAAGAAAATTAAAGGTCTAACAACAATAGCGATTAATACTGATGCGCAACATTTGATCGATGTTAATGCTGATAGAAAACTATTAATCGGGAAAAATATTACTGCCGGTTTAGGTTCTGGAGGTGATCCGGAAATAGGTGAAAGGGCTGTCCAGGAATCAAAACAGGACATTATTGATATTATTCAGGAAACAGATCTATTATTTATAACCTGTGGTCTTGGTGGTGGCACTGGTACAGGAAGTTCTCCTATTATTGGCCAATTAGCAAAAGAAGAAGGGATTCTGACAGTAGCAATTGTTACTATGCCATTTTCAGATGAAGGGATAATCAGGTGGGAAAATGCGAAAATAGGTCTTGAAAAACTCAGAAAATTTGTTGATACTCTTATAGTACTTGAGAATAATAAATTGCTTGATCTGTATTCAGATCTCACTTTAGAAAAAGCATTCAATGCGTCTGACGATCTTTTGATAAATGCACTCGAAGGATTGTCAAATATGGTCTTAAAACGAGGATTAGTTAATCTTGACTTTGCCGATATTAGTATTGTTATGAAGGATGGCCCCAATGCATTTATCGGATTGGGAGAAAGTGATTCTGAAAATAAAATAAATGAGGCCATACAAAGAGCAATAAATCATCCAATGATGGAACATGATATTTCCGGTGCTCAGAGTGCTTTAATTCACATAACCGGTGGTCCAAATTTAAAACTAAATGAATCAAGACAAATAATTAAAATGGTTAATGAGAGGTTGGATCCCAATGCTAGAATCATCTGGGGTGCTACAATACAAAAAAATTTACGGAATACTGTTAAGGTCATGTTAATTGTAAGCGGCTTGAAAAAAGAAAAAAAGATTGAAGACAAAATTGCTGCAACCGAATCAGATGATAAAACAATAAGTGATCTCGATCAGTCTTTAATAATTGGAACTAATGAAGATACCTATGATATAAAAGAATCAATATTGGAACAGGATAATGAAGATGGATCTGAAGAAAAGAGCAGCAGAAAAATAAAACAATCCGGATTAATCTTTTATAAAATATTTAAAGAAGAAGCAGCAGGGGATCTGCAGCGTTTTGATCGAGCTATTCAGACCCTAAGAGAAGATCCGAAAAATCGAAGAGGAGTACTTGAGGCCCGTCAGGCATGTAAACTATTACATGCTTCAGCTCAGATGTTTGGATTTGATGAGACTGCTCAGTTATTAAAGTCTATTGAAAATATTCTGTCCAGGGTGAGAAGCAGAGAAATGAAAATAACTAAAAAAATTATCGATTCAATAACTTTAGCTATGGAAATGGTTGTTGATCTTATTGAAAATAAATCTGACGGAATGGGGGAGACAGGATATATTGTTGACAGATTAAATGAATTAAAATCTGAGCAGCTTAATACTTATAAGTAGTCCTATCTTCTAAATTTTACTTGACTTTTTAAAAAAATGATATTACATTTTTTACTATCCGGGCGATTAGCTCAGGTGGTTAGAGTGCTTGCTTGACATGCAAGAGGTCACTGG
>CAZETW010000069.1:0-14995 GCA_964515295.1 uncultured bacterium
AATCTCTTTGGTCAACGTATGATATACACCAGTAAAATTAGCCTGAACACTCTTTTCTTTATCTATTAAAATTGTTATAGTAGAACTGTTGATATCATTGGAGCCAACATCGCCGCTCCAGTATCCGAATATGTAAGATCCATCTGCTGCTGGTACTGCTGTGAGTGTATCTGTACTTCCCTTGTTCAGCCATTCTTTATCCGGTTTTCGTACTATTGTACCTGCAGTATCAACATTTACTGTCGTTGTAAGCTGGTAAAGCGTATCCCAGATGGCTGTTTCTGTAATGGGATTGGTCATAGTCACATAATAACTTATCTCTTTACCAGAATAAGAATTATCTCCTGATCCCTTCCATCTATCAAATGTATATCTGGTACCATTATCATCAATTTTTTCATCTAACACTCTGAAATTGACATTTTTATCTTTAGTATACCATCCAGTTCCGGAAGCCGTACTGTGAACTGTATTAAGAGTAAGCTTATATTTGACATCAAAATAAACAGTAAGAGTATTAGTGTCGACCCCAGCTGGAACAGTATACGTATGGGTCCGAAATCCTCCATCACTCCAAGAGTTAAAATAATATCTGGTGTTATTTTCTTCAATTATATCCTTAACTGAGACATTATGACTGCTTCCTTCCAGCCACCTGAATGTCTGGGTTCCTGAACAGCTATCACCGTCAATAATAATCTGGAGACCAGGGGGATTCGTTTCAATTACACAAACAGTTGTCTCACCAAATAAAGCTTCTACTGTTTTAGGACCATCCATTACTATAGATTTCGGACATTCATCATACACTGACCCAGATATTGACCATCCATTCCAATCATATTCATTTTCTACCTTAACTGTATCCACCTTTGCTGGTGAATTGGCATCATACCATGCACCTGGTGGAGGAGGATGAATCTCACCACCTTGTGGGGGTACTTTAACTGTTTTTAAGAAATATTGTATAATCCATTTAGCCTCTTCTTTAATAGGATTATTCATTGTTACAACGTGTGAAGTATCAGAACCGCTATATGAACCGGATCCAGTACCTATCCATTCAGTAAAAGTAAGACGTGCTCCCGGACCTAATGAATCAGTTGAATCAACTCCAAAAATAGCATCTGTACTATCATCATACCACCCTTCTCCCCAGGGATTTCCATAATCAGAATTAATTGTTAATTTATACTGAGTAGTCCAACTGGCTTTTTCTCTAATAGGATTGTTCATAGTAACTGTTTGTAATGTATCTGTACCTGAATATGACCCGCTCCCTGTTCCTGCCCATTTATTAAACCTATATCTAACCCCTGCAGTACCTGAAAATATCGAATCCACATAAAAAGTTACATCTATTCCTTCACTATACCACCCTGCTCCAGAAGGATCTCCATATCCTGTAACTAAATTTAAATAATGCTGAGTAGTATAATTAATTGTGAGCTCAACTGGAACATCAGAATTGGGCACCATATAAGTATGATTTTTTGCTTCTCCATCACTCCAACTGCTAAATACATATCTGGTAGTTGTATCACTTTCAACCGAATCTACTGCACCGACTGAATAACTGCTGTCTTCAATCAAGATATATGTTTGTGGAGTTGTTAGAGTATCATTCCCAAAAGAAAAGAATTGATTGTCAGGAATTGATTGTATTGTTACCTGCACTTCTTTACCGAAATTTGCAGCTACACTTTTTGGTTCTGTCATTTCTATTAATACCGGTAAAGATTTTCCACTTTTGTCACCTGACCATCCACACCAGCGATACCCTTCTGCTACAGAAATTGTATCCAGAGTAACAGTTGTGCCGATTTCATACCATGCTCCAGGTGGTAAAGGAGTCATATCTCCCCCAGCATCAGTATTCTCATAAGTGGTTAAATAGTAAAGAGTATCCCATTTTGCAACTTCTTTTATAGGTTTGTTCATTATAACCGAAGAAGAAGTATCTTTTCCACTGTATGAATACCCACCATCTTTTTGCCATTCTTTAGAAGTAGAATTAAAATCGAATCCCGTCCATTGATTGAATGTATATTTTATATCTTGACTTATCTGATCTAAACTATCAACGATAAATGTAGCTTCATCACCGTTATCGTACCATCCTTGACCTTGAAATAAACCATGTGTACTTACAATAGTTAAATAATGTTGAGTAGTATAATTTGCAGTGATAGTTATTGAATTAGCAGAATTTGGAACTGTATATTCATAAGGGTTTACACCTGTTGAATCACCGCCAACATTCCATGAATTGAATAAAAATCTCGTGGTTGTATCACTTTCTGTGGAATCTATACCCTGAATTGTATATATACTATCAGAGATCCAAGTAAATATTTTTGGAGAAATATAAGATTTACCATTAACTCTGAAACTTTGTTGATCAGGAATTGTATTTAAGGTAATCTCTACTTCTTTGCCAAATAAAGCTGTAACATTCTTAGAAGTACTCATCACTATATTTACAGGACTTACTTTCCCCAAAACATCACCAGTCCAGCCACACCATTTATAACCATCTGCAACAGAAACAGTATCCAATACTACTGAAGTTCCCTCATCATACCACTTTCCTGGGGGTAAGGGGGAGATTTCACCCCCCTCTTCATATTTTTCATTTGTTGTTAGATGAAATTGTTTCTGCCATTCAACATTAGCTGTGGTTATGTCATTCACATGGAATGTATAAGGATTAGTATTTATTTCTTCAGTGTGACCATTATATGATATGTTCCATACTTTAAAAGTATCTCTTTCTGCTTCTTGAGTGACAACATGAATATCAGGGGTCACTTCAATTGTTGCTTCTACCCCATCCCTGTACCAGCCACTTCCTATTGTTTCACCATAGTCCGAATTTACTTCTAAATAATACTCTGTTCTCCATCGTGCCTCAATTGATTGAGTACTATCCATAATAATTGTAAAATTAAGGTCAGGTTCTGCATAAAAGCCTTCTCCTTCAACATACCACCCAGTAAGTATATATCTTGCACCCCCCTCTTCCACTATTGTATCCTGATTTATAGAAACAGTAACTTCAGTAGATTCATTATACCAACCATCTCCTGTTATAATTCCGTGATCAGTATGGGCATTTAATTTATATTGCTTATTAAAATTTGCAGTAACTGTTTCAGGATTTATAACAAGATATTCATGTACTCTTTCCCCACCATCACTCCAAGAATCAAAAGCATAACGTATTCCTTCAATAATATTATGATAGGAATTTACTGATAAAATATGAGTGCTATCTTTTATCCAATTAAATGTATTTTCAGTATCATAAACAATATCATCAACTTTATAATTAAGACCTACAGGATTTGTTCTAATTGTTACTTCTGTTTTTGAACCGAAATTTGCTGTAATTGTTTTTGGAGAATTCATAACAAGATTAGTAGGATTTTCATCCCCTGTTAAGTCACCACTCCATCGAACAAAATCATATCCAACATTGGGATTTGCTTGAGCTTCAACAAGAGAATCTATTTTTATCCATTCACCTGGAGGGGGTGGTGTTATACTACCCCCTAATTCACTATTTACATTTGTATTTAAATAAAACAAGGTATCCCAAACAGCTTCTTGTATAACTGGTCCTGTTATGGGTATGGTATGTGGATTTTTTTCCCCATTGTAATAACCTTGCCAGTTTGATAAAACATATCGAGTATTATTTTCTTCTATCATAGAAGGTGTTACTGAAAAAGTAGCATTAGTATTAACATCATACCATCCAGTTCCTGAAGTTTCACCATGATCAGACATAACTTCTAAATAATATTGAGTTTTAAAATTTGAAGCTAATGTATCTTGTTCCTTATTTCTAGGTACAATATATATAATATTACTCTGTTGCCATTCATCAGATTGAGTAAATACATATCTTTTATTATCATTTATACTATAAATAGAATCTACTGATATAATGTGCATACTGTCTGCAAGCCACATGAATGTATGGGGTGATGTATAGATATTATTTCCATCTACTGAAAAATTAAGACCAGATGGCTCAGTTTCAATCGTCACCTCTACTTCTTTATTGAACACTGCAGTTATACTTTTAGGGCCGTCTACAAAAATACTGACAGGATTTGGAGAGCTGGAAACATCATCACCTATCCATCGTAAAAATTTATAATTCATATTAGGAAAAGCTTCTATTGAAGTATTTTGATCAGCAACACACCATTTACCAGGAGGTGGCGGTACTACGTCACCCCCTTGATCTGGAGCTTCTATAGTAGTAACATAATACTGCTTTTCCCAGACAGCATTTTCCTGTATAAAACTATTCATAATAACTGTAGATGAGGACTCATTCCCTGAATAGGAAACGCTCCCTGTACCATTCCACTCAGAGAAAATATATCGAGTAGTATCTCCCTGTTGTTCCATGGTTGGACTTACAGAAAAAATTACTTCTGCCCCTTCATCATACCACCCTTCTCCTGATGTATTGCCATGATCTGAATTAAGTTCAAGTTTATATTGTGTCTTCCACATTGCCTCTTCAGTTATGGGATTATAAACAACAATAGTATAACCAGTTTGATTCCCTGATTTTGAACCATTCCCAGTACCAACCCACTCTTCAAATACATACTGTTTCCCTTGCCCTCCGGAAACAATTTCAGGCGACACTGAAAATGTTGCATTTGTTCCTTCCTGATACCACCCCTGCCCAGAAGTCTCACCATGATCAGAATTAACCGTTACATAATACTCAGTATCAAAATTTACTGTTAGTGATGCATCAGAACCTGGCACTTCATATTCATGTGTAATCTCACCTCCATCACTCCATGAATCAAATACATATCGTTTATCATTTCCATCATATTGAGGATATTCTAATGACAAATTTTGTGTGCTTCCTTCAGTCCAAGTAAAAGTATGACTATTGGTATATATAATACCATTAACCATAAAATTTAGATCACCGGGATTTGTTTGTATTGTTATTTCTACCGATTTATTAAAATTTGCCTGTATATCTTTCGGTTCATCAACCATAACATTGGCAGTTGTTCCAGATCCAATATAATCACCTGACCATCCTCCCCAAACATATCCATCTGTAATATTTACAACTTCTAATGTTACTGTACTACTAAAAGTATACCAATCACCAGGAGGTGAAGGTGTGATATCTCCTCCTTGATCAGGAACTTCACTGGTTGTAATATAATACTGTTTCTCCCAAATTGCATTCTCTTGTATATAGCTATTCATAGTAACTGTAGTTGCTGGATCTTCCCCTGAATAAGATATGCTGCCACTACCTTGCCATTCAGAAAAGACATATCGGGTAGTATCTCCTTGTTGTTCGGTGGTTGGGCTTACAGAGAATGATACTTCTATTCCTTCATCATACCAACCAGTTCCTGAAGTAACCCCAAAATCAGAATTGACTTCAAGCTTATATTGAGTATTCCATACTGCCTCTTCAGTTATGGGATTATCCATACGAACTGCATAGCTGCTATTTGTCCCTGAATAAGAATTTTCTCCTGTACCATTCCAACTATCGAACAAATAACGTGTGCCTTCATCTTCTGTAACTGTCTCTGGACTCACAGAAAATGCTGCATCCGTCCCCTCTGGATACCACCCTTCCCCGGTAACTGTCCCATATTCTGAAATAATATTTAAATAATATTCCACATCAAAATTAACAGTAATGGATGAATTTGAACCTGGTACTACATAATTATGAGTGATAGCACCTCCATCGTTCCATGACCTGAACGTAAACCTGCAGGTATCACCTGCAATCTGAGGACTGTTTACAGATAATTCGTGTTCACTTCCTTCAATCCAACTAAATACATGGCTATCATTATATGTTTGTCCATCAACAATAAAATTTCTCCCAGAAGGATTACTTTTAACGGTTATATTGACAACTTTACCAAAATTTCCAGTAACAGTTCTAGGCTGATTCATTCTAAAATCTATTGGGTTATCATTTTCATTATTACCACCAATATCTCCACTCCAATATACAAATTCATATCCTTCAGATTCAGTACCGGTTAAAGTAACATTTTCATTTAAACTTTCTAAATACCAACGCCCTTCCGGATCTTCGCCCAAGGGAGTAAATATCACCTCTCCCGAATTCTTGGGATTAATATCTGTTTCTAATTTATAATATACATCCCAGATAGATTCTTCCGTAATTGAATTATTCATTTGTACGGTATAAATTGTATCTGTACCACTATACGAACCTGCCCCCGTACCATTCCATTCTTTAAATATATTTTTAATTTTTTCATCATCTAAAAACAATGTATCAGCAATAATCGAAAATGTTACATTATCACCTTCATCATACCATCCTGAACCTGTAGTTATACTATCCGGTTCTACAGTAAGTTTATACTGTTTGATATAGTTAACTGTGACCGTATCACTCACGGGTATACTTTGTACTATATATTCATATTCATCATCATATATTGAAGTCCCCTGATTATACCAGTAGTCAAGTCCATATCTCTCTCCTTCCTGAATTATATTAAGGCTATCACCAACTGTTAAATTTAAAGTATCACCAATATTACAATTTAAGGTAATCTCTTCACTATAAGCAGTTCCATTTACAGCAAATTTTAATTCTAATCCAGATGGTTCCGTTTCAATAGTAACCTGATTAACATCAGCATAAAGTGAGTCAACGACTGTTAATGGATAATCGAATTTACCACTCCCACTAGATATATCAGCAGTGGCGTCTAATTCAATATCAGAATCCTTATCCCAAATTTTAAAGCTCATATAATTATTTGGATCAGCTCCAGGTAAGGTTGTACCAGGTAAATTAACCTCAAGATTGGTTGAAATAGTGACAGGAAAAGTATCGAATTTATAAGCTGCAACACAGAGCGTACCATCAAATATTCCAATTTCATCCCCACTTTGCAAACTGATTCCATTTATGGTTGCTGTATCGATCTGAACAGCTCGATGTTCACCAGTATCATCCACAGGATCAAAATGTTCTAGATCATCTTGTCCTATAACCTGCGCAGCAAAACCCATATTCAATACAAAAAAGATAAACCATATCTTTTTTATTATTTGACTTGATTTTGACTTATTCAACTTCATAATCACTCATCTTTACTTTATTTTAAGGATTTTCTTTGAAGTAACATAATTTTTAGTTTTTATATTAATAAAATATATACCAGAGCACACTTCATTACCATATACATTACATCCATCCCATCTGACTGTATAAAATCCCGGTTTCTGTTTTTTATCAACCAAGGTAAAAATATATCTTCCTCTATTATCATATATAGTAATTATAACCTTTTCATAAGTACCAACTTGATATGCAATATTGGTAATTGGATTAAAGGGATTGGGATAATTCTGATATAAAATAACTTCTTTTGGTGCCTGATTCATAATATTTATATCAGAATTATCCGATTTTTTAATTTTTAATACATTAACAATAGTTAGTATGTCTCCAAAAATCCCACCAGATTCATACTCAGGTGTAGCCTCCACGATCTCTTGAGTGTTTTCAAAAAAAACCTTAAAAATCATAGGATCGCCCTCGGTTGCACCCTGTAAAGTATCTCCATTGGGAGTAATATATTCAAGAACAGCTGAAAAATATATGGGAAAATCACCATCGAACACACCCTTTCCGACACAGATATCGTCATCGAAAACTCCTATTTCATCTCCAATATTCATTTCACATACATCATTAATAATATTAATAGTATCAATAACAACTGCACTCGTTTTTCCTGTATTATCAACTGGATCAAACCCATTTTGAGCTACAATATTTTTGGGTACAATAATTAAAATTATTATAATGAGACCAACTAATATTTTCTCTTTCATTTTACAATCCCTATTTAATCTCGTCTTAATTTATCAACAATTATTTCACCAGAAGCATTTTCCGCATTTTAACCTTTTGATTTGTAAACATCTTTATAATATAAACACCTGAACCAACTTTTACCCCATTATCATTTGTTCCATTCCACAATACTGTATAAACACCAGCTTTCTTCTCTTCATCCACCAATGTTTTTATTTTCTCTCCAAGTGTATTATATATAACAATATTCACATGTACAGGTTCTGGAATATCATATTGTATGGTTGTCTCAGGATTAAAAGGATTAGGATAGTTTTGATTTAAACTATAGCTATCCGGTATTACATTTCTTTGTTCAAAATTACCTAAGGTAAGTATAGATACCGGTTCTTTGCTGAATGTTTTTTTGTTTTTAACAGCCACATTATACTCTACTTGTTCATTAGATTTCCATACGCGCACAGAAATTGGTTGATTCACTTCAAAACCTTTCAGTAATATATTATCAAGCTCAAATTTTTCCCAGGCAGCCACTGCCAAGGGGGATGTTCCATGGTAAACTGCTGCTCCAACACAAAAATCTCCAGCAAAAATACCTATTTCATCACCTTCAGATAACTCTTTTTGAGAATCCTTAATAAGGATACAATGAGATAATCCTGTTTTTTTGTAATCGAAATATTCAGGACTTTTGGCTACTTTTACATTATCGGCTGTACTACTTTGTCTTGCTGTTGGTTTTGACAAACTAGCTAAATCAGGATAGGTAAAATTTATATATTCATCAACATAAATTTTATATCCCTCTCCCGGCTGCATATCATTAATGCTATTAATCCCGTAGTCAGGCAGCCAAAAGTTACCTTCATCATCTTTTACTATAACCACTGCTGAGCTGATAGAAGAAAAAACATCTGTGACCGCATATTGATCCCGATATGGATATGCAATATTAAAAATTTTGTTAGGATTTAAATACTGAGTTATAGTATCCGGTTTCAGGACAAAACCATCGTTAATGATCTCATCATCACTTCCAGCAGAATAATATACTTCGTATCCATTGCTGAAATCAGTCATTCCAATAGTATTGTATGATGTGCTCTGTATATACATATTCCCTTCATCATCCTGAGCGATAACAAGATCATCTACATCATCCAGCATAACATTAATTTCTCGACTATTCGCATCGGGTGGTTGTATATTAAATGATATCCAATTAAGTTTATCAGGATTAATAGTAATAGTATCATTAGCTGTGTTCACTGCTGTTAATTTTAGTACAGTCACTGGCTCAGTTGAAAATACTCCTGAACTCCCGGCTTCATAAGTGGCCTGTGCTGGATAGGTATCGTCTTCTACAGTACTGTAAATCTCGAAACTCATGGAATTACCTATTTCAGCACCTGGAAGTACTGAGTTATCAGGAAGTACTTCCTCTAACCATACCGGTATTTCAACCGGATATGATCCCTGATAGGAAACCGCTCCTACGCATAAAGTACCGTCATATACAGCTATTTCATCTCCTGTTGAAAGGTTGTCTTCATTTATTTCAGCACTATTGACTGTTACAATTTGTACTTCACCGGTAGGATCTACCTGTTGAAATCCATCCAATAGATATGCCTGCAGCTCATCAACTTCGGTTATTATCTCCCCAAATGTCCCATTGGATCCGCTTGCATAATCAGGATAGCCACCCAGGGTAGTATCTTCACTGCTATCATAAACTTTAAATATCATATTATTTCCGGATACTGCACCAGGTAATGTATCACCGTTAAATGTTATATACTGCATCCAGACCGTAATATGAAAAGGAAAGGTTCCAGTATAGGTTGCTGCACCCACACATTTAGTTTCTCCGTCAAATATAGCAATCTCGTCACCAGGATCTATTTGTTCATTGTTAATGACAGCATTATCAATTATCACCGGGTGGGAATCTCCGGTTGGACCAACAGGGGTAAACTCATATAAATACAATAATCTATTATCTAAAATATAAAATCCATCATCACCATCAGCCACATAGACATATTCATTTGCCCCGTAAACACCATTAGCCATATCACCAGTATTATAGTATCCTACTAAAGAAGGAGAAGTTGGATCAGATACTTCTATAAGCTGTACACCATTCGCATAATCGGCAACATAGGCATAATTACCAAAAACAGATACATCTCTTGATCTACCAGGAGAAGGAGTATCATAATACCCAATTTCGGAAGGTGTTTCCGGATTTTGTATGGATATAATTCGTAAACCCATTTCATCATCTGCTAAGTAGGCATAGTTACCGAATACAGTTATTCCATAAGCATGTCCTTGAGTATCAAAACCATCAATATATTGAGGGCTGGAGGGATCTGAAATATCAAAAATTTTAAGTCCTTCATCAAATGCAGCCACATAGAGATAGTCACCGGAAATATCCACATCCTTGGCATCTCCGGCGTCTGTTTGTTCAATATGTGACAGTTCCGTGGGTGAGGTGGGATCAGATACATTAACTATAACCACTCCTCTATCTCCATCTGCAACCACCGCAATTGTATCGGAAACAACTACAGAATGAGCTTTATACGTATCATAGTTTCCGACTTCAACCGGAGCTGATGGATTAGAAACATCAACAATACAAAGTCCGAAAATTCCACAGGCAACATAGGCATAATCCCCTAAAACATCTACTCCCTGTTCTAACCCATCTAAATTTAAGGTGTCTTCAAATGCTGGACTGGTAGGATCAGAAATATCAATAATTCTCAAACCTTTCTTGCTGTCTGCTATATATGCATAGTCTCCGGAAACATCAACATCTCTGTCATATCCTCCAAAGTTATACTCCCAGGATACAGCTAGTGGTGCAGATAAATCTAATACTTGAAGCCCAGCATAATTATAAGCAAGAAAAGCATCAGTACCAGAAACATATACTCCTTTTACTTCATCAGAAATATTATCAAAAAACCGAGTTTCATTTGGTCCAGAAACATCAATAATTCTCATACCACAATCATCATCTGCTACATACGCAGAATCGCCCACTACAAAAACATCAAAAGCAGTACCATCCGTATCAAAAGAACCTGTTTCAGTAATATTGCCATTGATAAGATCTGATATATCAAGAATCACCAATCCGTTTTCACCATCCGCTACATACGCAGAATCTCCTGAAACAAAAACATCATAGGAAGTACCTGATGTATTTTTACTCCCTACAACATTAATAACCTCAGGAGTACTGACATCATATGCTCTGATCTTATCACCATAGGCAACAAAAACAGTATCATTCGAAAAACATACTCCTTGAGCATCTGTATTAACTTTATGATAACTAACTTCCACAGGTGCAGTTTTATCTGCAATATTTATAATACGAAGACCGCTACTGCCACATGCAACGTAAGCATAGTTACCATCAACAGCAACATCTTTTGCTTCACCTGGGAGTGAACAATACCCTACTTCAGCTGGGGTTGAAATATTAATTATTCTCAATCCGCTTTCACCATCAGCTATATAGGCATAATTACTCATACTCATGCCATCGCCATCAACTGCAATCCCCTGCATGGGTTCCGGTAAAGCTACTTTTCCCACTTCATTCTGTGTGGCAATAGCAATAATCTGAAAATACCCCCCATTACCGCAATAGATATTAGTTACATCGCCAGTAAGTGCCCTTACCGGCCCATATGCCCACCTTCCGGTTTCCTCCAATACATCATGATCACCATTTTCTGACTGTGCCAAACTGAAACTGAACGTACACATTAACATAATAATTAATGTAACCACAATAACTTTTTTCTTTCTCATAATTTACTACCTCCTTTGTTTGTTTGCTTTACTACTTTTCAATAATTAATCAAGCATTACTTATGTAACAATTACTATGCCACAATCTGTATTCTCCCTAAGTTACTATTTTTTCGAATTATAATTTTTATTATATTCCGTTTTTGTCTGTTTCTCCCTACACTCAGTAAAAATTAACTGTTTGTTTTTTCAGACTCCTTTCTATGCCGAATTCTTTAATTTTTTCATAAATCGATGACCGGGGCAGCTTCAGATCCAGAGCTGTCCGTGAGATATTCCAGTCATTTTCCCATAGAGCATGACTTAAATATATTTTTTCAAAACTCTTTTTTGCTTGTTTAAAATCTTTTTTGGTGTATATATCGTTTATAGAATAAGGATATTTTAAAATATCTGCAATCTGATGTCCCCTTACTATCTGAGAATCCACCAGAATGGTTATTTTTTCTATTACATTTTTTAATTCCCTCACATTTCCAGGCCAGTTATGAGAAAGAAGTATTGCTTCACTGCAGGGAGTCAACTTTTTCATTAATATATTTTTCTGTGAACAAAATATTTCTAAATAATGTTTAGCAAGTGGTAAAATATCATCCGGTCTTTCTCGTAAAGGAGGAATATGAATCTCCATTACATTTATCCTGTGAAGAAGATCTTCTCTGAATTTTCCCTGATCAACTAATTCTTTTAAATTCTTATTTGTTGCAGAAATCAATCTGACATCTACTTTCTCCACATCTCCGTTCCCTATCATTTCTACTTCACCGGTTTCAATTGTTCTTAAAATTTTAGCCTGTGCATTAGTAGAAAGATCGCCAATTTCATCAAAAAATAATGTTCCTCCATCTGCTATTTGAAATTTACCTTTATTATCAGAATAAGCACCGGTAAAAGCACCCTTTTTATGTCCAAATAATTCACTCTCTAATAAAGAATCCGGGACAGCAGCACAGTTAACCCGTATAAAATGTTTAGCAACTCGTTTACTGTTAAGATGCACCGCATGTGCAACTATTTCCTTACCCGTTCCGCTCTCACCTGTTATTAATATTGTTGTATCCTGATCAGAAATTCTATGGATTAAACTGCAAATATGCTTGATACTGTCACTTGCACCCACCATGTTATACTGATCTTTTATCTCTTTTGAAATAATTTCTTTTTTAGAAAAAAGAGATTTTCTTTTCAGTGCATTATGAACTAATAACATCACAGTTTCCTGACTGAAAGGTTTGTTGAGCCAGTTGTAAGCACCGCATCGGACTGCATTAATAGCTTCCTGAATATCTCCATCTTTCGCTATCATTACTATAACTGCCGTAGGATTTAACTTCAGCAGCTTCTTCATAAAGTCAATACCTTTCCGATTATTAATATTATTATCAAGAAATATAAGGTCATAATTATTCCCCTTAAAGCAAGCAAGCGCATCTTCAGAAGTATGTACCAATGTTACATAATAATCCTGGTTACTTAAAATACTCTTTAACCTTTGTCCTGAACTGATACAGATATCAACAATTAATATTTTTCCCTTACTCATTTTCTTTATTTGACCTTTTTATCGTTTAGAATTAATCCAGTAATCAACTGGACGATTTCTTACCATATCTATTTTAAAAACCAAACATAAAACCTGTTTAAAACTATATAAGACATTATAAATCATAAAATTACCATATCAATTAATTAATTTAAACTTTAATTATGCAACAACTATACCAATTAAAATAATGACTCTCACAATTGGTTAATGAAGTACAGTTTTCATAGTGAATTTTTTTGAAATTATAATATATATTTACCAAAATCTTACTTGATTTTAACACATAATTTTATTATATTAATAAAAATAAACTAAAATTAAATTTACAGTTATGACACGCGAAGAAACCATAAATTTACTAAGAAAAAAGATTGAAAAAAATCCAAAATCTATACTTTTTGCTCGACTTGCTGATTATTATCTAAAACAAAAACGGATAAAAGAAGCATTGAAGCTGTGTAAAAAGGGTTGCGAATATAATCCTGATTATATAACAGGTAACTATATTCTTGCCAAGATATATCTTACCATGGGAGAACATGAAAAAGCAGAAACGCAATTTAAAAAGGTCATATCTTACGACCGGTACTTTCTTTCTGCTCATAAACATCTGGGAGATATGATGGCAAAAATCGGATGGGGAAATAAAGCAATTAACCATTATAAAGATATTTTAAAATTAGATCCCATGGAGCAGGAAGCTTCTCAGATGCTGGAAACATTTTCCCTAGAAGAAGACTCTGAAGAAACAAAAATATTTGATAATGATTTCACTGCCCTAGAAGACACAAATGAGTTTGAAGAGTCATCCCAAGATGATGAGATCAAAACAACTGAAATAGACCAGGAATTACGTAAAGTGTTTGATGAAGAAAGTATCACTGAAGAAACTTCCAAGCAGGATATTGAACTGGAAGAAGTGACACCTCAGGATGAATCTGCAACTGAAGAAGAAAAAGAAACTGAAACCGAAAACCTGAAATTTGAACTTCCGGATGATCTAAACGAGAATGAAACTGAAAAGTATCAACCATCCTCTGAAACAACAGAAGAAAAAGAAAAGTCCGATACATCCCAAAAAACAGTATCTGAAGATGACAAATCTGATTCCTGGATTCTGCCCGGAGATATGGAAGAAGAAATCCCGACTGAAGAAATTGAGAAAAAAGAAACACAAAATTTAAAAGATTTACAAATTTCCAAACCATCAGAACCAGAACCGAAAGACAGTCAATTAGAAGATAAAGTTGAATCATCGAGTGATGCTTCACCTGATAAAAAAATCGATAAAAAAGAACATCCCGTATACGCTGACACTGCTGACAATAGTGAAGAAGTTAAAGAAAAAGAAGAGGAAAAAACAGTTGCTGAAACTCATCCTGAACATGAAGAATATAAGAAAACACCTTCTGAAAAACATGATACTGATGAAAGTTTTGAAAAACAAGAACCGGCTCAGACTTTAGAGGAATCACACACAAATGATAGAACATCTTTAAAGTCTGATCAAATTTCTCCGGCTCAGGATCCGTATACTTTTGACCAGGAAGAAAGTAAAAAGTCCCAGGAACCAGAAAAATTAAAAACAGATTCTACACCCAAGGAAGATAAAAATAAAACTTTAGAGGAATCTGAGGAAACAAAAAAAAATGTTACTGCTCAGGACCAAGAAAAACAAAAAAGTAAATCTGACCACGAAGATAATTTAGTCACTCCTACCC
>CAZETW010000070.1:0-7846 GCA_964515295.1 uncultured bacterium
TTTCCAGTTGTTTTAACTGCATCTTCCAGCGTTAAAAGACAAAAAGGGCATGCAGTTAACAGTATTTCTGCTCCTATACTGACTGCATCTTTTACTCTTACCTCTGCCAGCCTTTCGTCTGTACTCTCTGATTCCATCCACATTCGACCTCCTCCGCCTTCACAGCAGATGCTTCTCTCCCGGCAGCGATCCATTTCCAGATACTCTATACCGGGTATGGATTGAATTACCTGCCGGGGCTCCTCAAAAATTTTATTTCTTTTCCCCAAAAAACAGGGATCATGATAAGTAACTTTTTTATTCAGCTCCTTGCTGAATTTCAACTTGCCATCTTTAATCAGAGTATGGAGAAATTGCGTGTAATGGAAAATTTCACCTTTAAAATCAGGATATTCATTAATAAAGGCATGAAAACAATGAGGAGATGTGGTTATCATATGAGAAAAATTATATTTTGAAAAAAGCTCTACATTGTTTTCCTGCGCCATTTCAAAAAGTCCTTTTTCACCTATCTCTCCCATTTCATTGGCACAGCAGCTCTCAGCATTGCCCAGAATCCCAAAGTCTACTCCTGATTTCTTTAAAATCTGCACCAGACTTTCAGGAATTTTCCGCACTCTCTCATCATAGGAAGCCGTGCAGCAAACAAAATACAGCGTATCTGTGGAATCGCCTTCATTGAGAATTTTAACATCCAAGCCTTCCGTCCATTCTGTTCTTTTTTCCCGGGCTCTCCCCCAAGGATTACCCTGTATAAATGTACTTTCCAGAGCATCACGGATCGAAGGTTTAACCCGTCCGCTCTCCACAATATTAGAACGGAGGTAATTGATAACATCTACCGGACGAATATTCTTTGGACAGCGTTCAGCACAGGTTGCACAGAAAGTACATTCCCAGATATCTGTTCTCTTAGCCGGAATAAAACGTACATCCAGCAAGGCTTCATAAATTATTTTTCTCGGATTTAAATCCGTACGAATGGAAACCGGACACCCTCCCGTACATTTCCCACACTGTATGCACTCGTAAAGTTCTAATTCTTTACACAGCACAGCTCCTTGAATAGCCATAGTGCTCCTTTTAATATCACCGAATCAGACTTTATTTTTGTAAAATACTTTTTTTATTTACACTGCAATTTAAAAATCAAAAATTAAAATACAAAATTACAGCTATAATGTCATTTTAATATTTAATTTTTGATATTTGCATTTACTTCAAAAGGCTTCTGGCAATCACAATCTTCTGCACTTCTGAGGTGCCTTCATAGATCTCCATAACTTTTGCATCCCGATAAAAACGCTCCACCGGATAATCTTTGGTATATCCATATCCGCCGTACACCTGAATAGCTTCTCTCACACTGTACATACATGCTTCTGCAGCCATATATTTTGCTATAGCAGCTTCTCTGGAATAACGTTCAGCTCCACCATCTTTTTTTGCGGCTGCCCAATAGACTAAAAGCCTGGCTGCGTTGATTCTGCAATCCATTTCTGCCAGTTTATCCTGGATCATTCCAAATTCACAAATTGGTTTGCCAAACTGAACTCTTTCTTTTGAATACTGAACAGCAGCTTCCAGTGCACCTTGAGCAATTCCTACTGCCTGAGCACCGATATCAATACGGCTGGTATCAATTGTATGTAAAGCAATTTTAAATCCCTGTCCTTGCTCTCCCAGTAGATTCTCTTTAGGTACCTTACAGTCATCAAACATTAATTCACAATTTCCGGTTGCTCGTAATCCCAGCAGATCTTCATGTTCCCCCACACTAAAACCCGGAAATTCTTTTTCTACAATAAATGCACTGATGCCCTTATGTCCTTTATCCGGATCTGTTTTTGCAAATACTACATGAATTCCTGCTTCCTGACCGTTGGTAATAAAACGTTTTGATCCATTAATAATATAATGATCCCCATCTAATTTTGCAGTAGTTTCCATGCCGGCCGGATCCGAACCTGCATTAGGTTCTGTAAGAGCAAACGCACCAATTTTTTCCCCTTTTGATAAAATGGGAAGATACTTTTTTTTCTGTTCCTCATTGCCAAATTGCAAAATGGGATAAGCAGTCAGGGTATTATTTACTGCTACAATAACACCTGTTGAAGCACATGCTTTAGAGATTTCTTCTATTGCAATAGCCAAACTTACAAAATCCATTCCCCCGCCACCATACTTTTCCGGTACGATCATTCCCAGTATACCTAACTCTGACATCTTTTTTATACTATCCCAGGGGAATTCTCTGCTCTTATCAATCTCAACTGCTTTTTCTTCTAATTCATTAACAGCAAATTCATGAACCATATCTTTAATCAATTTTTGATTTGATTCTAGTTCAAAATTCATTGGTCAACCTCCTATAATTAATAATTTATCTTCCAATTAGTTTCCGTGCAATAACAATCCGCTGTACTTCAGATGTTCCCTCGCCTATTTCATTAAGCTTGGCATCTCTGAAAAACCTTTCTACTGGATATTTATTGGTTAAGGCTTCCATCCCAATCAAATTTATGGCTTTTGAGGTAACTCTCATTGATACTTCAGAAGCATACAGTTTTGCCATGGCACCTTCCAGAGTAACGGTCATCTTTTTGTCTTTCAATCTGGCTGCATGATAAATAAGATGCCTGGCTGCTGATATCTGCATGACCATCTCAGCTAATATAGTCTGTACGCTTTCCACTTTTTTTAATCCGTGCTCCTGCGCATAAAGAAGAGCAGAATCCAAAGCACCCTGCGCTTCTCCTAAAGCTAATGCTCCGATACTGATTCTTCCCCCGTCCAGGGTTTCCATGAATACTTTAAAACCCTCATTCTTTTTCCCAATCAAATTTTTCTTGGGTATTTTACAATTCTCAAAACTCAATTCAGCAGTATCAGAAGCTCGGAGACCCAGTTTATCTTCCTTACTTACCGGCTGAAAACCAGGTGTCCCTTTATCGACGATAAAAGCACTAATTCCATGAGTTCCCTGAGAACGGTCATGGGAAGCAGTAAAAATAACTGTATCTGCATAGGTTCCGTTAGTAATAAAACGTTTATTCCCGTTAACAACATAATGATCCTTTTCCGGGATCGCCATAGTTTCAGTACCTCCGGCATCAGAACCGGCATTGGGCTCTGTGAGACCAAAAGAACCTAAATGTTCTCCCCTTGCTAAGGGGATCAGATATTTCTTTTTCTGCTCTTCGTTTCCATGGGTATATATAGGCCATACGACCAGGGAAGTATGAGCAGCCAGAGTTATTGAGGTTGAACCACATACTCTGGCAATCTCTTCCACAGCAATGGCATAACTTAAATTATCCAGCCCAGCACCACCGTACTTTTCCGGAATGGGAATCCCCATCCAGCCTCTTTTCCCCATTTCTTTTATAATTTCATGGGGGAACTCTTCTTTTTCTTCCATAGCTGTCGCTACAGGAGCTATATATTCCCGGGCAAACTCCTGAACTTTCTCTCGAAACTGTTCATGTTCTTTATCAGAAAGTTCTGATATAGTACGTTCTGGATCCATATACACTCCTCAGCCTGCTTTCTTAAAAATACAGGATACAACTGTTTTATCATTCCCACCCATACTGATCATAAGTCCATAAGGGCGGTCTGAAGAAATATTCACCTGACAATCACCAGCCTGTCCGGTTAATTGATGCACTAAATCTACGGCCTGACGCACACCTGTTCCTCCGGTATAATGTCCAAATCCAATTAATCCGCCTGATAGATTTGTGGGGATATCTCCGTCTGGTTTGGTTTTCCCATCCAAAACAAAATCAAATGCTTCCCCGTAACCAGCAAATTGAGCAGCCTCCAACTCTAGTATACCACCTATGGTAAAACAATCATGTACTTCCAATACTCCAATGTCCTGAGACCCGAGTCCGGTCATTTGATACGCTTTTTCAACTGCTTTTGCCACTGTGGACATTTTTGTCTGATCCGGCGGAGACTTGGTTAAATTTGCTACTGCAACTCCATATCCTACTAATTCCACTGCTTCTGATTTTTCTACTCCTATCTTTTTTAATCCTTCTTCAGAAGTAATCATAAGCGCTGAAGCCCCATCAGATACTTTAGAGCAGTCAAATACATTTATATGTTCACAAAATACTTTTGGATTGGGAGGACTCATACCTACGGCAAATAAATCATCGATTTGGTTATGATATTCCTGAGCTTTAGGATTGTTGCGGGCATTTAAAATTGCCTGTTCATACCAGCGTGCCATTGCTGTACGCACTTTATCATGTCCGAATTTTTCATAACAAACACCAGCTCGATCAGAAAATTTTGCAGGGAAGAAGTAAGCATGGCCGTCTTTCCGTTCGCCGGCATAATGACCGGCTCCTGCTAAAATATCCGCACCATAAATTGCTTTCACAGAATTTTGAACTTCAACACCTATACATAATACTGTATCTGCAGAACTCGCTAAGATTGATTTTGCTGATGTAGTCAAAGCTAATCCGCCTGATCCGCAGGCACCTTCCACTCTTACCATAGGTTTATATTCTAAGCCAGGATGACAGTTAACCATTAAACTGGCCAGATTCCCTTGTTTATTGAACCTGGCAGCCATAAAATTACCAATAACACCTTCATCAATGTTTTGGGGATCGTTTATCTGTCCAAAAACACCTTTAGCTGCTTCTTCAATATAATACTCCAATCCAGGACGAGGTTTTTTGGGATGAAATTCTTTGCGTCCTGAACCGAAAGAAATTGTATTAAATGCTGTTGTAAAATAAACTGGTTTTGCTAATGAATTCATGTATTATACTCCTTTTGTACTTTATATTTATTTATCCATTTCATACTATATAATCATTTACCGGACCGTAGAGATGAAAGAATCCATTCATCATAACCTGATTAACATCCTCTGTATTATTAGCAACTCCCTGCTCAACTAATTCCTGTCCGATATCTTTGGATCGTTTAAAATACTTTTTGGCCAACTCTGCACCCAGTGTATCTAAACTTTTCAGGTTGTTAAATATTGTTTTTAATTTTTCATCTTTTTTTGGATCCCGTAATAAAGCCCGCCATGGAGCCCAGCCTTCCGGTACCCCTCCCAACTTTCCATCAACTTTTTCTTTCCAGTCTCCGTCTTTAAATAATATATACGTATTATCATCAGGATCATATATTCCGGCTGGTCTTCCTTTTTCATATGAAAGTATACCATCTCTTTGACTGCCATCCGGATTTTGACCGCCAACCACTTTATTTTCTACCATACTGTCAATTAATGAACTCTGCAAAGTTGTATCAGGAGTATATTTTGTCATTACTTTCATAATCAACTGACACACTTCTACTCCTACATAATCAATGAGCTGAAAAATACCCATGGGACGGATTAAATAATCCTGGCTGACTTTATTCATGGCATAAATAGCTTTAACCTGAGAAAATTTATCACCTAATCTTTCAACTTCACTTGTAGCATGCAGAATGTCTCTCATAAAATGACCATTTCCAATAAATCCGGCAATATCATTGGAGGGTATAATTTTCTTTCTCATACGTTTTCCAAGTTCCAGAGCAGTATCTGAAACTTCTTTTTGTGTATTTTCAGATTCTATAAGTTCTACCAATTTCTGCACTGCCGGAGGATTATAAAAGTGCATACCAATTATTCTTCCATCAAGACCGACTTTCTCATCCAGAATATGAATAGGAATTGAAGAAGTGTTAGTAAAATACAGTGTTTGTTCTGAACATAAACTGTTGACCTGATCAAGAACTTTACATTTGACTTCCTCATCCTCAATAATTGCTTCGAAAATCATATGAGCATCCTTAAAGCTAACAATATCAGTTACCGGACGTATAACATCCATAACATCCCGAGTGAACTGACTGATAATATCATAATTTTCTATTAAATCAGAACGGTCTTTATATAACTCTCTGAGCATCACGCACCCTTTTTCTGCACTTTTGGTAGCCATTGTGCGCACATAGGTAAGTAAACCATCTAAAGCCTGCTCAGAAATGTCCATAGCATAAAGATGATATCCTTTATCAGGATTTTTAACTTTTAGTTTAGCCATTTCCTGAGCTACCAGCAGTGTAATGCCGCTCCCCATTTTGCCTGCAGCACCTAAAACACCTACATTTTCTAATCGTTGATCCAGTGTCATAGCTATGTATCCTCCAATTCTTGATTTAAAAAATAAAAAAGAGTAATATAAATAAATATAATAATTGTACTAAAAAATTCAAAATTTAATATATAATCTACTTTATCTGAATTTTGCCTCTCTTTTTTCCAGAAATGCACTCATCCCTTCTTTTGTCTCTCCGGAAGCAAAACATAATCCAAATGCATCTGATTCGAAAGCACTGGCAGTATCTATGTCTGTTTGAAATCCCCGATTAACACAGGATTTTATCATTTTTACAGCAACCGGACCTTTGGAGATAATCTGCTTGGCAAGCTTTTCTGCTTCTTTCATTAATTCTTCAGGTACAACAACTTTATTCACCAATCCCAGAGTTAAAGCTTCTTGTGCTTTAATCATATCACCGGTAAGTAGAAGTTCTTTTGCTTTGACTATACCAATGAGTCGTGGTAACCGCTGTGTTCCGGCAAATCCGGGAGTAACCCCTAAATTAACCTCCGGCTGGCCAAATTTAGCTTTCTCAGAAGCAATACGCAGATCACAGGCCATAGCAAATTCACATCCTCCGCCCAATGCAAAACCATTAATTGCCCCAATGAATATTCTGTCCATCAATTCCATACGCCGGAACACATCTTGTCCTAATTTTGAAAATACTCTGGACTGTTGTCCATTCATATCTTTCATTTCAACAATATCCGCTCCAGCGACAAATGCCTTCCCCTCTCCGGTAATAATAATAACATCAACAGCATCACTCTTTTCAATGTCATCAAAAACATAATTCAATTCATGAAATGTCTCTGAGTTTAAGGCATTCATGGCCTGGGGACGATTCATGGTTAGGTAACCGATCCTTTCCTCCCTTTTGTAAATGATATTTTTATTACTCATGCAAACCTCCATATTCAGAGTGATTATTGATTATTCTTTAAAATTAAAATCCAAAGTTTTAAAGTTTTTTAAATCCGTGTTAAATCCGTGTGTATCCGTGGCTATAACAATTGCTCAATCAGCCGTAGAGTTCAACTATAGAACTACTATTAACCACTTTTTTCTAATTCTATTAACACCTCCCCGCTGTTAATCTGCTTGCCAGGTTCAGTGCAAATCTTTTTAACTTTTCCTGCAATGGTAGAATTGAATCCGGTTTCCATCTTCATTGCTTCAACAATAATAAGACACTGACCTTCCTCCACAACATCACCTTCTTTGACCTCGATCTTTAATACACACCCGGGCATAGATGATTTAATCAATAAATCCTGATCACCCCTTTTTGCTTCTTTTATATCTAAAATATCTTCATCATCAGCTGGTATTTGAAATTTAAATATTTCACCCTTTATATGTACATAAAGATCATTCCCGTCCCTGGCATAAGTAACTTTATATGTCCGGTTATCAATTATAAGTAACAATAAATGAGGAGCGATTTTTTCAACCTCGATTTCATATTTTCTGCCGTCAACTGCAGCAGTTTTTTTACCGTTTCTGCTTTCAATATCTATCTGGCACATTTTTCCGTTATGAATAAAATCATAAATCAAAATGATCTCCCGGAAATGAATGATATTTTTTTTATTAAGAATCGTACTTTTCCAGCAAAAAAACCGTCATACCTCTTTATCTTGAGGCGTGAGATTCTTCGCTCCCTTCGGTCGCTCAGGATAACGTCTTCGCTCCCTTCGGTCGCTCAG
>CAZETW010000070.1:7946-9956 GCA_964515295.1 uncultured bacterium
TCTTCGCTCCCTTCGGTCGCTCAGGATAACGTCTTCGCTCCCTTCGGTCGCTCAGAATGACATTTCTGAACGACTGGCTTCGTAAACTATAAACTTTTTTCAGAACGACACCTGACACCCTTTTTCCTTTTTCCTTTATCCTTTTTCCTTTGTATTTTATCTTTAAACCTGACTACCCTACTCTCCATTTCCCAACTGTTGTCCATGGATTATACGCTTTTCTTGATATATATCCTGGCGCACTATGACTGTCCTGACCGCAAACTGCAGCAGCAATCAAAGCAGGAATTAAATAGTTTGAATCCTTTTTATTACTCCAGTTTTTAAAATTCTCTTCAATAAAATTTGTTGTTGTTTTTCCACTCCCAAAAGCTGGGTGACACATAACATCTTTGAGAAAAGGTATAGTTGTTTCAATACCCATAATTACATAATTTGAAAGTGCAAAGATCATTCTCTTTCGACTTATTTCCCTGTTTTCTCCCCAGGTAATAAGCTTGGAAAGAATAGGATCATAAAAACGGGATACTTCATATCCAGAATAGATGCCAGAATCCACCCTCACCCCCAATCCCTCCGGATTCTGCTGAAAATAAATTTTACCTAAAGAAGGGAAAAAACTGTTGGCCGGATCTTCTGCATAAATACGAGATTCTATAGCATGACCCCGCTGTTTTAAATAATCCTGTTTAAGGGTTAGTTTTTCTCCTGCAGCGATCTGTATCTGCCATTTCACTAAATCCACTCCGGTCACCAGTTCTGTCACAGGATGTTCAACCTGAATTCTTGCATTTACTTCCAGGAAATAGAAATTTTTATGTTCGTCCACTAAAAATTCAACTGTACCTGCATTAGTATATCCGGTTGCTTTAACCACATTTAAAGCAGCCTGCCCCATTTCTTTGCGAAGTTGCTGATTTAAAAAGGGGGAAGGTGTTTCTTCCACAATTTTCTGATGACGACGCTGAATGGAACATTCCCTTTCAAACAGATGAATACAATTTCCATGGTTATCTGCTAAAACCTGAAATTCAATATGCCGGGGATTTACTATACATTTTTCCAGATATATTGAATCGTCACCAAAAGCTGATCCGGCTTCCCGTCTTCCCTCTTCTATACCTCTTTTCAGTTTGTCCGGTGAATGAACGATGCGCATCCCTTTTCCACCGCCACCTGCAGATGCTTTGATCATCACTGGATACCCTATCTTCTCAGCAGCTTCCTCATATACTGTAAAATCCTTACTGGTGGATTTCATACCAGGAATTAAAGGCACATTTACCCGGGAAAGAGTTTTACGGGCTGCTACTTTATCTCCTACCAGCTTCTGTGCCTGAGGATCAGGTCCGATAAAAACCATGTTTTCATCTTTACAACCCTGTGAAAATTTATAATTTTCTGCCAAAAACCCATATCCAGGATGAATTGCTTTAGCTCCGGTACTATGAGCAGCCTGGATAATAGAATCCATATTCAGGTAACTTTCAACCGGAGGTGCACATCCAATACAAACAGCTTGGTCAGCTTCCTGCACATGAAGAGCAGAACGATCTGCTTCTGAATAAACAGCAACCGTATCTATTTCCAACTCTCTGCAGGCTCGAATAATCCGAACTGCAATTTCTCCACGGTTAGCAATTAAGATTTTCTTAAACATCAGGTACACCCCTAACTGTTCTCATTTACTCACATTGCGCTCCGCCGTCAGCGGTCTGCGGTCACTACTGACAACTGGTTACTGGCTTCAGAGCGCTAAAGTTCTAAGGTTCTAGGGTTCTCATGTTCTGTCTTCTATCTTTAGTCTTTAGTCTTGTTTCCTGCTTCTTGAAATGATTTGATTTTCAAAAATAATATGTATTTTAAACCCCTCTTAGTCTCCTCCTTCGACGAGCTCAGGACAAGCTCTTGTCAGGGGAGTGTTTTTTGTGATATTATTTTTGAAAATCTCTTTGCCCATAAATAATACTGCTGATTTCTGAACGTCAACTTTCACAATTTCTAAAGTTC
>CAZETW010000070.1:10056-14793 GCA_964515295.1 uncultured bacterium
TCTTTACTCTTAATATATTTATTATTATGAACAGCCAGATGAGCAGCTAAAAGAATCGAATAAAATTTTGTATTAATACTGTCTGCCCTGGACGTCAATACTATGGGGTTCTTAGAACCCACTAATATTGATGCTGCCGTACCTCTGGCTAAAAGAGTCATTGATTTATAAAATGTATTAGCGGTCTCAAAGTTAGGAAATAATAGAATATCTGCTTCTCCGTTTATAGGACTATCAAGTCCTTTGATTTTACATTTTTCAGGAGAAATGGATACATCAAGTGCCAGAGGACCGTCAATAATTGCTCCTTTTATTTGTTTACGCTGAGCCATAGCTGTTATGACTGCTGCATCAACAGAAGACTGAACCTTAAAACTAACAGTTTCTGTTGCAGAAACTAAAGCTATTTTAGGCAATGTATTTCCCAGTGCCTGAGCAATATCAATAGTATATTTTAAAATTTTTATCTTTTCATCAAAACTTGGATTTGGTATAATAGCAGCATCCGAGATCATCAGAAGTTTGGGATAGGACGGTATATCCATAATTGCTACATGGCTTAAAAATCCTCCACTGGGAATCAATCCGTAATCCTTATCCAGTATCGATTTTAAATATGTTTCTGTATCACCTAAACCCCTCATAAGAATATCCGCCTTTTTCTCCTTGATCAGACTTACTGCTTTTAATGTTGCTTTTTTTTCGTCTTTCTCAGGCGTTATCGTGAAAAGTTTTTTATCAATATTGTTTTCTTTAAGAATGGTGTTGATTTTATCTGCATCACCAACCAGATTAACTTTTATAATATTGTCTTTTACAGGAGGATTAAGTGCTATAATAGTATCTTTATCCTGGGCTGCAGCAACTGCTACTACCGGTGTGGACGCATTTTTCAAAATTTCCAATAAATCATCTAATTTTTTTATGCGTTTCAAATTTTTCCCGCAATTAAAATTATCAAGCACTACAGATTACATTGTGGGGTTAAACAGTAAATATTTTATTTATGTCGTACGTAAAGACTGAATATTAAATAAAATTAATTTTTAATGATAAAAATAATTTTAACGAATTCAATATAATATATGTATCTCAATATGTCAAGAAAAAATCCGTCAATTTTATAAAATACACAGTTCTATTATAAAATAAGTTATAAACCACTTGATATTTATACCCATGATTATTAACTTTAAATAAATTAAGAATACATACATGAAATACTTCATATTCAAGGAGAATTAACCATGGAATACAAAAAGAGTTCCAGAAAAAATTTTAATTTTAAAATAATTATAATTTTATGTTTTCTAACTGGGAATTCTCTTTTCTCTCAATTGATAGATTCCAATGTACAGATAATTCTGGAAAGACTTCCTCTGGAAAAAAAAGAAGAATTAAAGGAATTTGATGAAAAAATTAAAACATATATTGATGAATATGACTGGACAGGAGAGGTTTTTGAAGAACCGCTGCAGATAAGTATTCAAATATTTTTAGAACATAGATATGTAAGTTTTGAAGACAGATATAAAGGCAGATTTATCATATCCAATAATTCTGATGCACAGTATTATGATAAATACTGGGTCTTCCCTTATAATTCAGGCGATCCTCTTTTACATAATAAATCAATGTTTGATCCGTTAGAAAGTTTTATTGATTTTTATGTTTATATTATTCTCGGTGAGGAATATGATAAATACGGAAAATTTCTGGGAAATAAATATTTTGAAACAGCCAGAAATATTGCCAATTCTGCCCAGTTTAACACTCAATATGCCTGGGGGTGGAAAGAGCGGAATGAATTAATTGATCAATTACTGAGCAAGGATTTAAAACCCTATCGAAATATGAAAGATAAGTTTTTTCTGGGCCTATCCTATGTTGGAGAACAGGACACAACCGCAGAAAAATATTGCCGGAAAGCTTTTGATTTTATCTATACTACTTTACAAAATAATCCGGACAATGAAAGAGTTCTCCAATTCCTGCAAGCTCATAACTTAAAATTCATAGAAATTCTAGGCTACGATAAAAACATATTGAAGAAAATGATCAGCATTGATCCTGATAATGAGGCATTATACAAAAAATATCTGGAACAATAACAGGGGTATATATATGTTTATTGATTTAAGAAGTGATACATTCACAAAACCTTCTCCTGAAATGAGAGAAGAAATGAAAAATGCAGAGGTGGGAGATGATGTTTTCGGAGAAGATCCAACTGTCAACCGGCTTCAAAAAGAAGTTGCCAGTCTGTTAGGAAAAGAAGCAGGGTTATTTGTTGCATCTGGTGTTATGGGAAATCAGGTTGCAGTCAATGCCCATACTCAACCCGGCGATGAAGTGATTCTTGAACAACATGCTCATATTTTTTACTATGAAGCAGGTGCACCGGCTATGCTCTCTGGAGTTCAGTTAATGCCAATCCCGGGCGAGAAAGGAATACTGACAGATGAATCCATAGAGAAAGCACTTCGACCGGTAAATGTTCACTTTCCTCCTACCCGTCTTATTTGTCTGGAAAACACTCATAACCGTGCAGGGGGAAAGATATATCCTCTAGATGAAATTAAAAAAATTTCCACTATTGCCAAAAAACATAAATTAAGAATGCATCTTGACGGAGCACGACTATGGAATGCTTCTGTGGCTACTGGAATTTCCCTAAAAGAATATGGACGTTATTTTGACTCTGTCAGTGTCTGTTTTTCCAAAGGATTAGGTGCGCCTGTGGGTTCTATGGTAGTCGGAAGTAAAGAATATATTAAAAAAGCTCACCGATACAGAAAAATTTATGGCGGAGGAATGCGGCAGGCAGGAATAATAGCTGCCGGTGCTTTATATGCTGTAAATAATAATATTAAAAGACTTTCACAGGATCATGATAATGCCAAAAAACTTGCAGAAGGTTTTAATTCAATTGATGGATTCTCAGTTGATATGGATACTGTTGAAACAAACATTGTTATGGTTGATATTGATAAAAACTTTCTTACTTCTGAACAAGTTGTTGCAAAACTCAAGAAAGAAAATGTTCTTATTCTGTCAGTCGGCTCGCAAAGATTACGGGCTGTAACTCACCTGGATGTTGACAGCAGTGATATTGAACAAGCAGTAAAAATTATAAAAAAAACATTTTAATATTCGTAATATTATCCAAAATCAAAAAAAAACTTGACAATAAAAAAAATTATATTTAGATTCTTTAATATATATAAATAACATAAAAAGGAATATATCTCTTCTATGCGTAATATACACAACAATTATTTTTTTAATTTTACTTGGTATTATTATTACTACCAGCCAGTGGGAGGTATTTCTATAATATAGACTAATATAACATAGAATTAAAGAATTCAGCCCACTGCTCTTAAAAAAAAGCGTGGGCTTTTTTATTGTCTGACCAGGAGAAAAAATGAGCAATAACATACAAAATCTTAGAAATCAAATCAGAAGTATTGATGAAAAAATCATCAAACTGCTTCAGGATCGTATCAGATTAAGTCATCAGATCGGTTCGATAAAAAAACAAAAAGGGCTTAAAATAAAAGACCGAAAACAGGAAAAAAAAGTTCTCACACATATCGAGACTCTTACCCGTGAACCTTTGTATACTCAGGATATAAAACAATTATATGCATATATTATTAAAATATGCAAAAAATCCCAAAAACCTGGAAAATAGCTTTCTTAAAAGAAGGAGTAAAAATGATTATCGTGATGAAAAATAATGCCAAACAAAATCAGATTAAATCTATTATAAAAAAATTAAAAAAACAGGGATTTGAAGTGCATCCTGATATTGGATCAAATCAAACAATTTTAGGTATAATAGGAGATACTCATAAACTGGATCCCCGGGATTTTGAGATTGAAAAAGGTGTACAGGAAGTCCTGAGAGTTTCAGAACCTTACAAGCTTGCCGGCCGTTCTTTTCATCCAAATAACACTACTATCAATATAAATGACCTGCTCATCGGCGGAGATGAAACAGTTATCATAGCAGGTCCCTGTTCAGTGGAAAATGAAAAACAAATCCATACAATTGCAGAAATTGTAAAAAAAACAGGTGCAAAAATACTCCGCGGCGGAGCATATAAACCCAGAACTTCTCCTTACAGTTTTCAGGGACTGGGAGAAAAAGGATTGAAATATTTACAGGAAGCAGGAAAAAAATTCGATCTTATTACAATATCTGAAGTTATGGATACATCCAGGGTGAAACTGGTTTCTTCATATATTGATATTTTTCAGATCGGTGCCAGAAATATGCAGAATTTTTCCCTTCTCAAAGAGGTTGGAAAAACCCGAAAACCTGTTTTTCTCAAAAGAGGAATGTCAGCTACTGTCAAAGAACTTTTAATGGCCGCGGAATATATTATGTCTCAGGGGAATAAGAATGTCATCCTGTGTGAACGCGGTATACGTACCTTTGAAACTGCCACCAGAAATACCATGGATATTTCTGCAATTCCTGTAATAAAAGAACTGAGCCACCTGCCAATATTTGCAGATCCGAGTCACGGCACCGGTAAAAGAAATATGGTGGCACCTCTTGCCAGAGCTGCAATTGCAGCAGGTGCTGACGGAATCATGGTTGAGGTTCATAATCACCCTGAACAAGCTTTGTCTGACGGTTTTCAATCTCTGTATCCGGAAGAATTTGAGACCCTGATGGAGGAACTGAAAGTTATTGCCTGGTCAATCGGTAAAAAAATTGATTAA
>CAZETW010000071.1:0-3341 GCA_964515295.1 uncultured bacterium
TACCAATATAAGGTATTTGCAGCGAGGAGTCCACTTTTTATTATAGGAACTCTGCATAGAAAACATTTTCTTACTTTTTGGACTATTTAGATACAAAAATATTCTCATTTCGAAGAATATTGTTTCATCACTTCACCAATGATCTTGATCCCCTCCTCTATTTCATCTTTATTAACATACGCAAATCGTAAACGCATCTGATTCTCTCCTCCGGAATCAAGATAAAACAATCTTCCCAAACTGAATGCAACACCCTTTCTAAGGCAGGCTTTCCAGACTGCAGCTAAATCAATATATGCGGGCACAGTTACCCACAGATAAACACCACCCTGTGGTTTAATATAGGTTGTTTCTGGTGGAAAACAGTCTTCGATAGCTTTCATCATTGTATCACGCCGTTCAGTAAGCCGGCGTTTCAGATATCGTATATAAGTGGCCATATACCCCCGGTTATGAAATTCTGTAACTATAGACTGAAGAAATGGTGTGGTGCATAGATCATTGAATCTCTTGACCTCAGCTAAAAGATTGATAACTTCTTTTGATGCTGCGATCCAACCCAATCGCATTCCTGGGATCAGTGTTTTAGAAAATGTACCGATATAAATAACCTGACCTGAATTATCCAGGGATTTTAGCAAAGGTAATTCCGGTCCTGAAATCTGAAGATCACTGCCGTAATCATCCTCTACTATAGGTATCTGATATTGTTCAGCCAGAGCTACAATTTTTCCCCGTCGGTCTATCCGCATATTAGTACCGGTTGGATTTTGATAAGTAGGATTAGTAAAAATAAATTTAGGGCGGTATTTAATAAGCACATCTTCCAGCAAATGAACTTTCATACCCCACTCATCAACCGGAATGCCAATAATTTTAGCCTGCAGGAACTGAAATACTGTTAATGCGCCTGTATACGTCGGATTTTCAATAACCACTGATTCACCAGGCTCAATAAGAAGCCTTCCTATTAAATCTATAGCCTGCTGAGCACCATTAGTGATCATAATTTCATCCGTTTCTACTTGAATTCCCTTTTGATGAAGATGGTGAGTAACTATCTTTCGCAATTCAAGATTACCGATAGAACGGGAATACTCAAAAAGCCATTTTCTGGTACGGATTACACTATTTATTGCAGTTTGAATTTTTTTTATAGGAAAATCCTGTGAACCTTTTTGACTCCATACAAAAGAAATTCTGACCGGATTAGATTCACTCTGGTACAATGTAAGCAGTTTTCCGGATATACGTTTTCGCAATTTATCCGAAAGATGCCGGGACCAGTCAAACATATTATAGAATGCGATTTCATCTTCTGTGTCAGCCTTTTCCGGCTCAATTACAAAGGTACCTCTGCCCACATGAGAATAAGCATATCCTTCATCTTCCAGGGCTTTATAAGCCATGATCACCGTATTCCGGTGAATGTCCAGATCCTCAGCCAGTTTTCGGGTAGTAGGGAGACGATCTCCGTTTCGGTATTGGCCATGAGTGATCAGCGATTTGATGGATTCTTTCAGCTGAACATACAGAGGAGTAGCATTTGATTTATTGATATGGATATCCATAATACACCATACTTACATACTAGACCAATACTAAACAAAAAAAACAGACCAATAATTAACGATAATATCCTTGAAGTGCGCCAATTATTCTATAAAATAATAGACCAATTACAAAAACTTTATAAATTTCGTAACATATTTTTGTTATTTTCGTCCAATATAATAAATTTAGACCAAGTAAACAAGGAAAAAAACGAAATAATTACAACCAATCCAAAATCCCGTTCAATTGTATATGGGGTATAAGTTAATTAGTTAAGGTATTATTATGAAGAAACATTGTACACCAATCATACTTTTCTTTATTATCTCATTTATTCTCCAATGTAGTCAAAAGAAAAATCCACTTATAAATAAAGATATTAGTGTTCCAGGAGTATATGCAGTAAAAATCAAAAATTATACCCATACTATGTGGATCGGTTCAAATTCAGATTCTTTGGCCCAGATTATGGAAAATCTGGTTGGTACTGATTATAAGCGATGGATCGGAGGAAAGGTGGTACCAGATCAGGAGATGCCCCACGGATTTTATTTTGACCCCAATACCATTGTCATTGCAGAATTCACAGTAGAGGGTATGCAGACCACTATTTCTCAGATTGCTGATGATCCTCAGTATTTTGCTGAGCATGGGTGGAGTAACGGACTGGCAGAACATGCCTGGTATGTACTTGGCTTATTTATTGACTATAAAAATCAGAATTAAAATACAGTATCTTGGGAGATATCATTATTAAACAAACAGAACAAAAAAACAGATTTTTTAAGCAAACCTGGATCCGTATATTCTTTTTAGCTGCCGCTTTTCTCTTGTTGATCATCCTGAGCACTGCAGGATATATCTATTTTACCTACCTCCGACCAATTCAAAAGGGAAATACAGAAAAAATGATTGACTTAGCTCAGCGTTTCCAGCATACTTTTACCAAACAGGATATAATTGATTGGAAGATGAATGTTTCACTTGAACCGGAAGCAGGATCAATACAAGCTCACAGCATTATGACAGTCAAGCGTAACAACAATGATACTAAGAAACTCTATTTTCTGTTCAATCCGGGGCTTACCATTGAATCGCTTTCAATAAACGGAACGAAAGTTGAAACCCGTAATTTCTGGTTTCTCATATGGATTACAATACCAAAACAGATAAGTTCCAAGATACTACAGATGAAGATAAATTACAGTGGTAAAATCAAACCCCTTTTCAGTCAATGGTACTGTGGAGAAATTAATCCTGAACAGGTTATTCTTTGGGATGCCAGCCTCTGGTATCCTCAGGAAAGCTTTCTATTTGCTGACCGGTTCAGTGCCGTTGTTACTCTGGAAACTCCTGATTCTTTCATGGTGATTGTTCCCGGAAATCTCATTTCTCAATCTGTTGCAAAAGGAAAGAAAAAAACTAAATGGCAACTGACTCCTGAGGAAGGTAGGTTCCCTCTCCTGGCCGGTGTATTTAAAAAATGGGACAATACTATTGATGACAAACACCTTGCTGTTTATGCTCCCCGGAACAGTAATGCAGATGGGAAAACCATATTGGATTATGCCACCAGAGGACTTACATATTATCTGAAACAGCTGGGAGATCCCGGGCGGGATCAATTCAGCTTTTTCATTCCAGATACCCGTCAGATGTACAGTATGTACGGCGGAGGAGGTATTTTTCTTCTGGTAGGCAGATTCGAAACCGTGCCTCCCTCCTATTCTCTTTGGATAGATAATACATCCTTGTGTTATCCTTCTGCAGAAAAACTCTCTCAGTTT
>CAZETW010000071.1:3441-14729 GCA_964515295.1 uncultured bacterium
AGGGGAATATGATATATATCGTTCCACCTGGAAAAATGGTGAATGGACGCCTGCGGAATGTTTATCTGGTCCTATAAATACGGAAAAAGACGAATATGATCCCTTTATCACCCTGAATGGTAAATACTTATTTTTTGCCTCCAACCGGGACAATCCCGGACCCTACTGGGACTGCGAGATTTACAGAGCAGAGTGGAATGGTGAGAGCTGGAATACACCTGAGATCTATGACAGTACTTTTGTAACTCCCGGAAAACCTGACTGGGGGGCAGCCATTCCTCGGAAATTTCAGACCTTCATTTTCTCCAGCGGCAGGGATCCGGCAAAATCACAAATGGTGCAGATGTTCCAGTCATGCAGTACTGATCAAGGCTGGTCTGAACCTGAGTATCTCCCGGAGCCGGTAAATTCCGGTGAATGGGAAGCTACACCCTATGTAACTCCGGACGGTAAATTCCTCTACCTGAATTCCGCCCGGGGAAGATCAGATAAAAAAGATGTGGATATCTGGAAGTTCGAGTTTGTAAATGGTGCCTGGACCCGGGCAGAATTGATGGATGGTCTTTTCAAATCCCATCAGCATGATTATGATCCCTGTATTTCTCCGGACGGAACGAAATTTTATTTCACCTCCACTCGTGAAGACGGACTGGGCGGGGCTGATATCTGGGTGGCAGAAAAAATATTTCAGCAGCCACCTGAACATTACCTGTACCTGAGAGAGACCATACATCTGGATTATACCCACTCGATATTTTCACAGGTGGTTGATCGTCTTACCAGTAATAGTATGCCTCTGGAAAAGAAACTGGAAATCCTCTATTATTTCACCCGTGATTCAATCACTTTTGTCCCGGATGCCAGTTTATATGCATCTGAAGTTGTAGAAAAACGAAAAGGTATCTGCTACACCAAAGCCATGGTATTTGTCTCCTTCTGCCGGTTACTGGGGTTTCCAGCTCAGGTAGCAAAGGCAGAATTCAAGTTCCCTCATACATCTGATACTGATCTTCACGGCATAGCTAAAATGTTCTATAAGGGAAAATGGATCTATCTTGACACTGTTTCCAATCAGGAAGCATGGAATTACTGGGACAAAAACAATGCTGAAGCGTTCAAACCACCCGTTTTTACTTTAGAAGAGGATGTTCTGGTAGAAGAACCTTTTCTGGAAGAGGTTACATTGGATAATTACCAAACCAATGATGTGCCTGAAGTCTGGCTGAAAAGCTTGAAAATATTTAAAGAAACAGGGAAATGGTAAAAATCGAACCGAAAAATGTGATAAAAAAAACTCATCCCTCTTCTGAACATCTTGATTGAAAAAGATTCCTCCTTCTCCTTTTTCAATATAAAAAAAATACAGGGGGATGAGTTTTAATTTATACTCATTAATAATTTTCAATGTTATGCATAGAATATTTATAAAACAAATATACATAATTCAATGAATAAAAGGGAGATTAAAATGAAAATCAGAAAACTACTTAAGTTTACTATTTTTACCATAATGATATTGATTTTCAATATTTCTTATTTATTAAGTGCAATTCCTGCTCCATGGAAAAAAGATAAATTGACAGTAGTTTGTCCTGAAAATATGGCAGTACTTCATATCCTGGTAATTATTTCCTCTCCTGAAAACCTTCAGACCAAAATGTTTACCCACCCTTTGGCACACAAAGCTCAGGAATATTTTTCAACTTGTAAAGACCACCCTGCTGTATTCATAACAGGTAATTTATATCAGCAAATGTGGTATTTTCCCTTAAACTATCTGGCCTTTCATTATTCCCGGTTTCCTCAGGCAGAACAGATCCATCCCTTTCCTTCTGAATTCGACATTGACGATACTATGAGGACCCTGCTGACAAATTATGTAAACCAAGTGAATGATTTTTATATCACATCAAATTTCAAACAATTCTGGGAAGAACATTCTGATGAGATAGAAACAATTATTGAAAATGTTAGAAATGATTTCCCTGACGTTGACCTTCCCCGTATGATGGAAGAATTCTATGGCAGAGAAATAGAAAAATTTTACCTCGTCCCCTGCCCTTTTATGACCAACTCCGGCACTCATGTGGAGGTAAATAAAAATGGGAAATGGAACTTTTATCACCTGGCAGGACCTGGCCTGTTTTCAGATCCTTTTTCCAATATCTATACAGCTTTTCACGAGTTCAGTCACAGTTTTATTGAATCAATATCCAGGGAATATTCTTCTCAGATCAACAAACTTGCTTATCTCTACAAACCTCTGCAGCAACAGTTTTCCCGGATGGGATACCGCGACTGGGATCGTGCTTTCAATGAACATATGGTGACTGCTGCTCAGCTTCATTTTACCGGAATGGCCTTTGGTGAAGAACGTAAAGACAAAATGCTCGACATGGAAAGAAATAAAGGTTTCACCTTAATAGAAAGGTTTTATGACTATTTTCAGGATTATAAAGAATACCGGGATCGTTTTAACAGCCTCCGGGATTATTATCCAATTCTGCTCCAGGACCTCTCCACCATTCAGATCGATTCTTTTCGGACCGCCGGGCCTTTGGGAATATATCCGGAATATCATGATGATGGTTGTTACATAAAAGATGTAGTGACTGGTTCCGCAATGGAACAGGCAGGAATCCAAAAAGGTGATATATTGGCTGCAATAAAAGATATTGAAATTACTTCTCAGAATAAACTAAAAAAGGCAAAAGATAAATACTGGAATCAGGCTGAAGAAGGTGACCAGGTCAAAATCACTATTAAGAGAAATGGAGAAATAATCTCTAAATCTGTTTCGGTGTTGTTTGAAATCCGATATGAATTCCTACAATAAATTTTATTCTAGATAAATAAGGAGAAAACCATGAAACCTGAAATAAAACAACACAATTATATTCATTTAGGTATTCAAGTCAGCTTCTGTTTCTGTCGCTGGCCTCATCAACTTTGATTTCCTTCTGGGGACTTATGATGAGCACCGGATTTGGAACCGGTGACTTTGCAAATGTGGCTTACTCTCTGGGTATACCTAAATTGATATTCGGTATCCTGGGAATCTTCGGATTGATAGTGTTTCTTTTTCTTTTAACAAAACGGATGTTTTTTACTGCATCTGATCATTTTATTTTTAAAAAATTTGGCCAAAGATTTGTAATTATTTTTCTATTCCTGGGTCTGCCCATGCTGGTATATGTGACCGGATTCGCTTTTTTAACATCAAAATATGAGATATTGGGACAGGCAATTTTTGTTATTGGTTTATTGATCTTGATTACCGGCTTCAATAATTCCTCATCAGAAAAAAATGCTTATCTTCACTCCTTTCCCACTTATACAGGCATTACAGCTTTTATTGTCTCTTGTTTAATATGGCGGATATTGTTCGGACCAACCCTGCATACAGCCAGGGGGATTTTCTTTGATTAAAACAAGGAACGAAAATGAAAAAAACAACAGGAATTTCATTCATTATTAATTATAAGGAAAAAAACAATGAAAATTCATTTCATCATCACGTTTAGGGTATTCTTATTCCTGTTTTCAACAGGAATTTATGCTCAAACCAGTTACCCTTTCTTAGACAGTAATGAAGACAGCAACAGAGATATCCGGGCTTACTGGTACAACATTCCTTCTGATTCGGTAACCTTGGATATTGGACAAAAACTGGTTTTTCATCCATCTCTTCACATATACGGCAAAGCACCTGCTGATATATTTCATGTAAATGTAAAAGTTTATCTTAAGGACGGCAGCCGTATACTGGAAAAGGAATTCGACATTAATAAAAATGACAATTCAAATCCAATAGAATTCAGACACAGATATTTTAAAATAATGCAGCCTGTTGTGCATTTACAAGAAAATCCTCACATGATGAGGGTGACGATATCATCCTCACAAGAAAAAAGAACCAAAGAAATCATTTGCCGGTATCACAAGCTCTCAGGAAACATCACTGATTTCAAGGGCAGTCAGTTTAGATCTCCGGTCGCCATTTGTCCTGATGGATTCGCATCAGAATCTTTAGGTATCTGGTCTGATGAAAATAGTCATTATGAAGTTTTCCTTCCCGAACGAACATACAATGCCATCATTGCTTTTCCCAAAAGTTATGCCGTATCAAAATTAGAAAGCTGGGCCTGGCATATTATTATGGATTCTGATGAGAACATAGACTTTAAAGTCGGGACCGGTGAGGTTTACAACCTGAATGTGTGGCCCAATAATGGAGGTGGGAGTTCCTATTTCATTTCATTCAGACCGATGGTGCTGTGGGCCCTCGAAAATAAAACATTTCCGGTGAAAATAAATGGTAGAGAGTTCTCTATCATAGACACTTCTCCTGAATTAACACCCGAAGATTTGAAAATTACGGTTGACGGGAAATCAGTAGAGATTATATCCTGTCAAAAATATTTCGAGACTTCATCTCCTGAAAAAGGAATGATGTCTTATTTGGTACAGGTGAGCACTAAAGATATCAAACATCCAGGGAAAAAGACGGTTATTGTTGAATTTGAGAAAGAAGTAAAAAGAAACCAGAAAAATATCATGTGTACAAGTATGGGAGTATTTCAGTTCTATCTTAATTTCAAAGGGCTTTCAACATATTTTTAGTCAATACCCTTTTCCAAGATATTCAAAACAGTATAAGGAACAAATCCCATGATACGGAAAATTTTAAAAAAATGTTTTAAAATTATCGGAATAGTAACATGTAGCATTGTAATACTTCTGTTACTGTACATTGTTTTCAACCTGCCCCGGGGAGCAAAATATAAAGAGCTTTCGGAACCTGGACTGCAGATCTATTTGGATCATATCCATACCTCTACTTCAGATCCGCTGGAATTCGTCAGCCAGAAATTCGAACAGTATGATGTGGTACTTTTAGGAGAAATTCATGTAACCTGCCAGTATACCCGGTTTGTACAGAACCTTATCCCTTATCTGTACCGGCATAACGGAGTCCGTATCATCGGATGGGAATTCGGTGCCTCTACCACCCAGGAGGAAGTAGATTCCTTGCTCACCGCACCGGATTTCAACCGCAGAAAATTCATAGGAATCTCGAGAAAAAATGTTTATTGGTGGAATTTTCAGGAATATTTTGACATCTTCCGGGTTATCTGGGAATTCAACCGACAGCTTTCTCCAGGTAACGAACCTATTCGATTACTGCAGTTAGGTTCGGAGTTTGTTCCCCGCAGATTATATTCTTTTAATCCTGAGATCAGACAGAAAGAAGCGGAAAAATATTATTATGATAAAAAAATTGCTCGAATCATTGAACAGGAAGCTCTTCAAAAAAATCAGAAAGCACTCGTTTATACCGGTTTACACCACGCTATTACCAGGTACCGGCAGCCTAAAATGTTTTTTCTAAAACGTACAGGGGAACAGCGCCGGGGAGGCAATTTTTTATACGATAAATATCCCAATCGGGTTTATTTCATTGCTCCTCATTTTCCGGTAATGCATCGGTGGTATCCTCTGAGCCGGGTTTTACCTTCCATTGCCCCGGATCTCGATAAAATGTACCATCCTTTCCAGGGAGTTATCGATCAGGTATACAGCCACTACCAAAAACCCCTGGCTTTTGATACCCGCAAATCGCCCTTTGGTCAATTGAAAGATAATTACAGCTACTATTCTATTGATCGTTTGAGCGGACTAAAATTAAAAGACCTCTGTGACGGGTATATTATGCTCTGCTCTTTTGAAGAGATCAAACCTGTGCACCCCATACAAGACTGGATAACTTCAGAGGAAGAGTTGAATCAAATAAAAAAGATCATCCCGCCTGAACAGGCTGAACAAATCAAGGATATTCCTTCTTTTATGCAGCAGCTTGATCAACGCATCACAGAATACATACAGATGTACCATCAAATCGGAAAGGGTGAGATGAAATTTAAATAATTCGATCTGAAATTAATATAATTATACAGCTGTTGAAAGGGGACAGCATAATGAAAGATCTCGTCACTAGAAACATTAAGTAAGGGCGAGAATATGCAGAATATCAAATTTTACGGTATCAAATCATTATTTGTTTGGGAGGCAGATTATGAACACCAGAAAAAAAGTTCTGATTGTTAGTATAATTTATTTATTATGCTACAGCTTGACGGTACATTCTCAAGTAAAAAAGACGTACCAGCCCATTGATGCCATCACGGCAGAAGCATTGCAGCATCATGTATACTTTTTGGCATCCGATGCTCTCGAAGGACGGGGGACAGCGACCAGAGGATTTAAGTTAGCATCCGGATATGCTGTCAGCCAATTCCGGGCTGCCGATGTCAAGTCGGTCCTCACCGATGAAAATGGTGAAAAAACCTATTTCCAAAAAGTCCCCCTTATTCATAAGATACTCAATCCGCAGAGTATTATCCAGGTAAAAAATCATAAAGGAGAACATGCCTTCGTGCACGGCAAGAAGTGCATTGTTGCTCTTGTACAAAACCCGGAAGATATGAAGATCCCTTCCGGCCCCCCGATATTTGTCGGATTCGGTATCAGCGAACCAGAGGCCAGCTGGGATGATTATGAGGGACTTGACGTCCGTGGCAAGATTGTTCTTTGCCTTTCAGGCAGCCCCTATCGCAACGGCAAACCCGTTCTTCCCGAGAAGCTGAATACTGCCTATGCTGATTTAGTGCAAGGATCGCGGAAGAAAATTGAAACGGCAAAAGCACAAAAAGCCACAGCTGTTGTTTATCTTCTCGATCCCCTCAGTGCCAGAGGATGGGATATCATCAGCAAGATCAGCGATTTTCGACAGGATGTGCTTCACTATCCGGGTATGGAGCCGACCTATCCTGAATATCTTCTTCCCATCATTCCGGTTTTACTGGTCCATCCTGATAATACACGATTAATATTCGAAGATGAGAATTACGATCCAATGCGTTTCTTTGAAACCGGTAAAAATGAAGACTACAAGAGATTTGTACTAAAAAACACAACAATGACTATTAAACTGGCCTATAAACGGATACCTGTCAGTAGTCGCAATGTGGTGGCAATGGTTCCTGGAACCGATCCCGAACTTTCACATCAGGTAATTACCGTAGGGGCCCACCTTGATCACATCGGAATAATAAATGGGGAAATTTATAACGGGGCAGATGACAATGCCAGCGGATCAGCCGCTATCCTCGAGATTGCGGAATCTGTAGCGATGTCTCCACCGAGACGACCGGTGTTGTTTATTCTTTATACCGGAGAAGAGGATGGATCCTACGGATCGCGTTTTTTCACAAGAAATTGCCCGGTTCCGCTCAAAGATGTGATTGTCAATATCAATTTGGATATGCTGGGCAGAGAAAACGGTCAAGCAGACAAGAAAGGAAGTATTCAGGCATTCGGTCCCTTACAGTTTTCACCCGAACTTTATGATATTCTTATTTCAGTCAATAAGCGAACAGATAAGATTCCACTCGTCGTTGAACATGATCAAAAGGACATACAACGTTTCGTCACTACGGGCGACCAGCAGAACTGGTATAAACAGGGGATTCCCTTTGTCTATTTTTGTGACTTCGGGTCCGAAGATCTTCATAAACCGACAGATGTTCCGAAGAAAATTGATTTTAATAAGATCAAAACGGTTTCACGTCTTGTGTATGAACTCGTGATGGAGCTTGGCAACAGGGATAAAGCGCTAACACGAATTAACGAATCGATTTTAAAATGACCCTTGGCGGTACACTCTTTATTTCAAAATAATCATCGATGGAGGGTGAAGAGCTTGATAGACGGAGTTGAGATAGAGGGGCTGATTCCCGGCGGCTGTACCGGGCTGTTGCTAATCCTTGCTGATGCGTTTGGCATTCTATTAATGAATAAGATGAGAATCCGGGTGGAGAGAGCTGCAGTGTTTTGCATGTTCAAAGGTTGAATCAATTGCTTGGAAATGTGAAGAAAATCATGGGTGCTGTTATGAGGAAATTTACCTTTTTATTTTTGTTCCTGTATTTGACAGGCTTTTCCCCTCTAAACTCTCAAGAACTGGGTTTACCTGAAAACATTAATTCTGCTTCAAAAGATATTGATAAATTGGCTTGTATCGTTCCTACTAATGAAAAAGACAAGTCAATTCAGAACAGAATCAAAGAATTGGTCGTCAGGTTTAAAGAAGCAGTCAATGATTCAGCTTTAATTATGACGGACAGAGATGCTTTAATGAAAAATTTAACAGATTATTCTATTTTTGCATTCGGCTCAAATAAAGGGAATAAATGGATCAGCGAGCATATGGCTCTGATACCGGTCGTTGTTGCGGATAATCACATTGAAGGGTCAAAAATATACAAAGGCCGTAATTTACGGCTGATTACTGTATGGAGAAATCCTTTAAATCATGATAAACCGGTAATAATATTTACAGCCCAGCAAGCACAGGACGTGTTGAAGATCTTTACGGCTCCTTTCGGCACATCTCAATACGTCATAGCCCGGGACAAGGAAATTCTGGAACAGGGTTATTATTTGAAAAACGGGGATACGCGTACCTGTTACCTGCCTTCTGAGCATAAATTTCCCCTGCATCAGGTAAAAGAAGATGTGGAATATATGCTTGATACAATGGAGAGAGTGCATCCTGATTTATATGCTTATATTCCCCGTCATGAAATCATGAGGAGAAAACGGGAATTATTCGCTGCCATAGAAAAGCCCATCAGCAGGCATGAATTCTGTTTATGGTTTATTCCTTTGGTGACTTCCCTTAAAGATGGTCATACCTCTCTGGATATGCCGAAAGAAGAATTTTATAATTATACTAAAAGAGGAGGTAAGGTGTTTCCTTTTCCCGTCTTGATAAAGGAAGATAGGATATATATATCGGACAATACCTTCTGCCAGGAAATACCGGTCTATTCTGAGATACTCCGTATTCAGAACATCTCATCTTCTGAAATACTAAAAAAGATGCGGTCTTATGCCAGCGGCTGGAGAACCGAATTCAGGAATCGTCTGGCGGAAGAATCGTTTCCGATATTATACTGGTTTTTCTACGGTGATAAAGATGAATTCTATATCCGATACAGATCCCTCCGAAATTCAGTAATCCAGAAAACGTCTGTACCGGGTATTACTTATGACGAGTATTCCCGGTCTTTCAGATTAGGAACAGAACAAACCGAACCCTACTCATACCGCGAGACGGATAATAAGGTCGGAATAATTGAAATTCAGTTATTCAAAAATTATAGCGCATTCCAGGCGTTTTTAAAAGAAACGTTTTCCCTAATCAGGGAAAACGGGGTAATGGATCTTATCATTGATATCCGGTCGAATATGGGCGGAGATTCAAGATTGGGCGATGAGTTGTTCAGATACATAACGGATCAGCCCTTTCGTCAGGCCAGGAAGATCGAGATAAAAGTCAGTCGTGAAATAAATGAAAGAGGAATTCTAAAAAAGTCGGAAGTTGAGGGCGGGAGAAAAATAGTAGTAAGAATGCCAAAACTTCGGAAGCCGGAAAATAATGAGTTCCTTTTCCGGGGAACTGTTTATCTATTGACCGGGGCGAAGACGTTTTCCAGCGCCGTTCTTTTCGCCTCTGCATTTACATGCTTCAATATGGGGAAAATAGTCGGACAGGAAACAGGCGGACTAACGGTATCCTATGGGGACAAGTATAATCTTGTTCTGCCCAATACGAGACTGAATGCCGGTGTCGCTTTTAAAAAATTGTTTGCAGCCTGCGGAAAAGAGGATTTTCACGGAGTAATACCGGATTATTTAATTGAACCGGCAGGCTTGCAGAGGGAAGATGCCGTGCTTGAATTTACCATAGATCTGATCAAAAAAACCGGAAACCAGAAAAAATAATAAATGAGAAAAGTAAAGAAAATCCGATACCATTTTTGTAAGAAAGGTCAGTTATGAAAGAATATTTTTTATTAATAAATATATGTGTCTTTTTCCTGATTGTCTTGATCAATCAGGTATTCGCTGATTTTTACCAGGAAAGTACTATCTCTGAAGATTACAACATATCCGCACTTAAGATAGAAAATGACATAATAAACGTGGACGGCGTATTGAATGAAAAATCCTGGTCCCGGGCGGATTCCATAGATACATTGATCCAGTGTGAACCTGTCTTTGGCGATCCCGCTTCGGAGAGAACTATTGTTAAAATACTATATGACGGAAACAATATATATATAGGTGCAGTATGTTATTATAAGAACATTGATGATTTAGTTGCGGATAAACTGGCTCATAGGAATGTCGGATGGCAGGATGACCAATTATTTTTTGTATTGGATACCTTTCATGACCGCACAAAGGCGTACTGTTTTGGGTGTAATGCCCTGGGAGCAAAAGATGAAGGGTATATTGATGGTAATTCGAATTATGAAGCAAACTGGAATGAAGTATGGAAAGTCAAAACTAAAGTAAACAACAATAACTGGACAGCTGAATTCAAAATCACTCTCAGGATTCTGAGATTTAAAGATTACGAATATCAGACCTGGAGTTTTAATATCCTTCGTACTCTGCTGAAAAAAAATGAAAGGGATTATTGGACTCCAATTCCGCCTCAGTATGATATAGCCAATCTTAAACTTGCCGGACAAATCTACGGATTGGAAGGATTAGAGATGAAACGCAACCTCCAATTCATACCTTATGTGCTGTTGGGTGGAACCAAGGAACAAGGAATAACCTCTTTAAATGAAGTCTCCGAATTCGGTTTCGACTTTAAATATGTACCGATGCCAAGTATTGCAGTTGATGTAACCTACAACACCGACTTTGCCCAGATCGAGTCCGATGAAGAGCAGATAAATCTCTCCCGCTTTTCCCTGTACTACCCGGAAAAGAGGGATTTCTTTCTAGAGAATGCTCAGCTCTTCCGCTTCGGCATGCCCCGTAAGATCCAGCCCTTTTTCTCCCGCAGAATCGGTATTCACAACGGACAATCAGTACCCATTCTGTACGGGGCCAGAATGACCGGCAAGATCGGCGAAAACAATATCGGGTTTCTGAATATGTCCACCGAAGAAGTATCCGGACTTCCTATGCGAAATTACACTGTGCTGCGTTACCGGCGGGATATCTTAAAAAATTCAAATGTGGGATGTATTCTCACTAATATCCGGGAAAAAAGTGATTACAACCGCTGCTGGGGAGTGGATTCGGAGATCTGGCTCACCGACAACTCCGTATTCAGAGGCTTTTACTCATCCTTGGATGCAAATGATATACACAGCAGAAACTCGGCATCTCATCTCTACTACGGTTTCAACCGGGATTTATAC
>CAZETW010000072.1:0-4144 GCA_964515295.1 uncultured bacterium
TGATTAAGTTTCAGTTTCAATCTGTCAGGTTTTTTTATTATAAACATATTTTTCCCATTTTTTGAATCTATTATTCTTTTTTCCCGTATACAATCTTATATGATTCATCATACATTTAAAGAAAGTTATATTAAACAGGATAAATATAAGCCGATATATTATCATGGAGGAATATATGAAGAAAGGATATTTTGTTTTTTTATTTTTGGTTATAAAAATTTCAACAGTTATTGCTGAGAATTGTCCTCTCTGGTTGCGGTATCCGGCTATTTCACCGGATGGGTGGACAGTAGTTTTTTCCTATAAAGGAGATCTTTATACTGTACCGGCTGAAGGAGGCGATGCCCGGCTGCTGACTATGCATGAGGCTCATGATTTTCATCCGGTATGGTCACCTGATGGCAAGACCATTGCTTTTGCCAGCAATAGGTTCGGGAATTTTGATATTTACAGTATCCCTAGATCAGGAGGAAAAGCCTTGAGGTTGACGACTCATTCTGCCAATGAATATCCTTCCGGATTTACTCCTGACAGCGAAAATATTTTATTCAGAGCCCATATTCAGGATCATCCCCAAAATATTCAATTTCCCAGTGGTCTTTTAGCTGAACTCTATACAGTATCAGTCAAAGGAGGCAGAACTCACAGAATACTGACCACTCCGGCAGAGGCTGCACAAATGGATAAAAGCGGGAATAAAATAATTTATCATGATATTAAAGGGTATAAGGACATTTTGAGTATAAAAAGTTGGAAATATGATAAAAATTATATATATTTAAAGAATTATTAAAAATCAAGCACAGACAATTAAAATTATTTCAATTAAAAAAGGAGAGCAAAAGATGAGTAAACAGTATGTCTTTAAAGTGACAGCAGTACTATTGATGCTGATTTTGGTAATTGTATTAGGTTGTGCAGGGGGTAAGGAATTAGCCAAACCTTATACAGGCGACCCGGAAACCGGATTAGCCTTTCAGTATTTACTAAATCAGGAGAAAACTTATCAGTATACTTCAGAAAATGATATGACTCAGAATATGGAAATGCAGGGAAGATCGATGCAGAACAAATCTACTTCTACTGCAAAATTTTCTGTTACAGGACAAGCACTGGATGAGAACAATCACCTGATTTTTGAAGTAGTTATGGATTCATTAAACTCGGTTATGGAAGGAATGGGAGGCAGCAGAGAGCTGGATTTATCATTTATCATTGGAAAACCTTTTAAAGTTGTACTCTCTCCTTATGGGGAAGAATTAGAGTATATCGGAACGGATTCCCTGCAGGTTGATGTCGGCCCTATGGGGGGAGGTAAAATCGGAGTTGAAAGATTTTTTCAGAGAGTATTTCCGGACATTCCTAAGGATGCTGTAAAAATAGGAGAAACCTGGACAGAACATGAGATTGATACCTCTAAACAAAGCGGTATGGATGTAGTAAATGATATGGAACTAGAACATACTTTTAAAGGTATTGAAACTGTTAATGGATATGAATGTGTGGTACTATCCTCAACCGGTGAAGGTACACTGGATGGTGAAGGAGAACAGATGGGTAATAGTTTTGTTATGGAAGGGTATATTGAGATAGAATCAGTCAGTTATTTCGCTTATAAAGAAGGTCTTTTTGTAAAAGCAGAGTCCAGCAGTTTTATTGAAGGAACTGTTGCAATAACTGGTGCTATGAGTATGACTCTCCCCATGACAATAGAGACCAACAGTTCAGTTTATATAGATTAATATAATTTATCATTTTTAAATAAATTCTGATATATTATTCGCAGAATTATTTTAGAAAAACTGATTACTTTAAAGGTATATGAACATACAACCATTTAAACTGGAACGGTTTTTTGCCAAGTACGAATTTACAGTTCCGTTTTTACTTTGCTGTTCTGACTGTGAAGCTCTTTCACAGAAAGAATTACTGAAATCAGCTGATAAAGATTCACTGAAGATGTGGAAAAATCTTAAGCTTGGATACACTGAATCTTTAGGACATCCGGTACTCAGAGAAGAGGTTTCTGCACTTTACAAAACTCTTTCTCCAGAACATATATTAGTAGTGACACCTGAAGAAGGAATCTATATTGTGATGAATACAATTCTTCAGGAGGGAGATCATGTCATTACTACCTTCCCGGGATACCAGTCACTCTATGAAATAGCTCATTCACTTAACTGTAAGGTCTCCAGATGGTGTCCGGAAGACAAACAGGGAAGTTGGTTTTTTGATATCAATACATTACAATCTTTAATTGAGGATAACACCAGATTAGTGGTGATAAATTTTCCTCATAATCCTACCGGAGCAACATTGGATCTTCAGAAATTTAAGAGACTCATTGATCTAATCAGAGAAAAATCAATTATTTTATTTTCGGATGAAATGTACAGATTTCTGGAATATGATAAAGAAGATCGCCTTATTTCTGCCTGTGATATGTATGATAATGCTGTATCACTGTTCGGAATGTCGAAAAGTTTTGCTTTGGCCGGCTTAAGAATAGGCTGGCTGGCTACAAAAAATGTGGATTTATATCAACAATGTGCGTTATATAAAGATTATACCACTATATGCAGCAGTGCTCCGAGTGAGATTCTGGCCATAATGGCTTTGAGGGTCAAGGAAAACATAATTGAGCGTAATCTTACAATTATTAAAAATAATTTAATGTTATTAGATGATTTTTTTCAGGATTATTCTGAACTGTTTACCTGGAACAGACCAAAAGCAGGACCAATTGCTTTTCCTAAACTTAATGCTGAAGTAAATATTGAAGATTTTTGTCTTGATTTAATTGAGAAAAAAGGAGTACTGCTTCTTCCCAGCAATTTATATGATTATGAAGGTAACAATTTCAGGATTGGTTTCGCCCGTAAGAATATGCCACAGGCTCTGGATAAACTTAAAGAGTATATCCGGGAATATTATAATAAAAAGTAATATTTAACTATGATGTATATTTAAAGAAAAATCGGAGGTTACAATGAAATTATATGATTTGAAAACTAAATTTTTATTTATTACTTTATTGATTTTTATTTTGCCTTTACTGGTTATTTCACAGGACAAAAAAAAGAATGAAAAGAAAAAATCAGCGTATGAATTTATCATAGATTATGAAGTTGAAAGAACTCCGGTGAAAGACCAACACTGGACCGGAACCTGCTGGTGCTTTGCAACTATTTCATTTCTTGAATCTGAGATACTGCGACAAGGCGGAGATATGGTTGATCTTTCTGAAATGTATGTTGTACGCCATACTTACCCTAAAAAGGCAGTTAATTACATCAGATTACATGGAGATGCCCGATTCGGACAGGGCGGATTATCTCATGATGTCATCAATCAGTTCAGAGAATTCGGCATTGTTCCTGAGGAGGTATATGACGGTAGACGAATAGGCGAGGATAAGCATAATCATGGTGAAATGGTTGCAGCTCTCAATGGTTTTCTGGAAGGTATTTTAAAAAGGAGAGGAAGAACACTTACTCCCCGATGGTCAGAAGCTTTTAAATCAATACTTAATGTATATCTGGGCACTCCTCCGGAAGAATTTAATTATAATGGCAAGAAATATAGTCCTGAAAGCTTTGCTGAATCCTTTGATCTGCAACTTGATGATTATATTGAACTGTCCTCTTTTACTCATCACCCCTTTTATGAGCAGTTCCGACTTGAAATCCCTGACAACTGGTCCTATAATGCAAAATTTTATAATGTTCCCCTTGATGTATTAGAAGAGGTAATTGATAGTGCTTTAGAAAACGGATACTCAGTAGCCTGGGACGGTGATGTAAGTGATCCATATTTTTCTACCCGTGAGAAAGGATATGCAATTGTTCCTGCAGAAGATCAGGATGATATGACTGAGCCCTGCAAAGAAAAAGAGATAACCCAGGAATACAGACAGGAATCATTTAATGATTTTACCACTACTGATGATCATTTGATGCATATTGTAGGTATAGCTCATGATCAGAACGGTACCAAGTTTTATTTGACCAAGAATTCAGGAGGAACTGACCGGGCAAATGGGGGGTATGTGTATATGTCCCGATCGTATGTGCGTTTGCGTACTACTGGTATTATGGTGAACAAGTATTCTTTACCCGGAGAGGTGAGATCGAAATTAGAT
>CAZETW010000072.1:4244-5950 GCA_964515295.1 uncultured bacterium
TTTAGAACTTGAGAACTTTAGAACTTGAGAACTTAAGAAAATGAACGCTTAGAAGCCAGAGACCAGTAAAGACCGCAGACCGCGGACGGTGGACCGCTTTGAACATTCAGAACTTTAGAGTGGGAAAATTTTAGTTTTTAAGCACATAAACATGAAGAAATCGGTCTCCTTAGAGTTCACTTATGATTTCTCTCCCTTGAGGGAGAGATTAAGAGAGGGTGTTTGGATAAGACAAAAGACAAAAGAATAAAGAAAAAAGACAAAAGACAAATGTAATGTATAAGAAGCCGGTTTTTTATTTTTTTACTGAAACACCGTCATTGGTTGCGTCTGCAGCTGAAACGAGAAACTATTGACTGGGATACCTCTATTCCGGCATTACGAGAACAAGTGGAGAAATCAGCTGTAAAGTTTGGTAAACTCCCTTCTGATATTAAAATTGTAGAGTCACAATTAAATAATCCCTATGCTGAATTTATTAAGCAAAATGGAGTGGATAATAACCGGCTGATATTATATTTTCATGGCGGTGGATATGTTATGGGATCCAGCCGCTCACATCGTCATATTGTAACCACGTTTGTTAAAGAAAGCGGTATTAATGCATTGACATTTGAGTATCGGTTGGCACCGAAGAATCCTTTCCCGGCCGGATTAGATGATTCAATAAAATTTGCAGAGAAAGCAAAGAATTCCGGAGTGGAAGTAACTGTACAGGTAGGGAAAGGAATGGTTCATTGTTATCCGACTCTGTCGCCATTTTTCCCGGAAGCTAAGAAAGCTTTACAGGATATATGTTGTTTTATTAAATCTAATATTAATAATAATTAATTAGATATATCCTGCAGGTATTTTATTTATGGTGTGAAAATATTACGTAAACATTTATTTATTATCGCCTAACAACTTCCGCATTTCTGATATTACCCAGTACTTTTCCACCTTCTGAGAGGATAACCCGGACTTTTCTTTCATCATGATGTACTAAAATATCACCTTTTACTATTGAACCTTCAGTAACTCGGATAGTAATTGTATTATGATAATGAGAAGTGCCGGTTTTTCTTTTAATGATGATATTATTTTCGACTACTGAATTATCTAATAGTGATATATCACCATTTATTGTTTTTATATCATCTCCGACAGTTGTATTGTAAATATCAATATCTCCGTTTATAGTGTAAATTTCATCATATACAGTGCACCCCCGGTCACAACTTATTGAACCATTTATTGATTTTATAGTGCCATGTACAATCACTTCATTATCCAGATCAATACTTCCGTTAACAGCATTAAGATCTGATATTTCAGATCCTCTGCCTACTGCAATTTTTCCGTTGACACTTCTGCAGTCACCCTTAATTTTACAATCAGAACCAATGTATATACTGCCGTTAACTGTATTAAGGCTGTGATTGACAGATTTTCCATCCGGAATATGTATTGACTTGTTTATCCGTACATTACAATTTGTTATTGATAATAAAAGAATAGATATGATGGGATACAATAGATAAGCTATTTTATTCTTAGACATATTCACCTCCTTAAATTTTACAATACATATTATATACGTATTTTCAATTATGCAGTTTCAATACTGAAAAATTTAAATTAATTAAAATATATTGTTATTTGGAAATTCTATGAAATTTTTTTTATATTACACTACTATGATTTCATTGAAAACATTGTTTTAG
>CAZETW010000072.1:6050-14220 GCA_964515295.1 uncultured bacterium
TTGAATCTATCCGGTTTGAGTTAATTGGTTATCAGTCATATGAATTCAGTTACGAACAGCTTAAAGAAGAACAGTTTCTGCTGTTTATGGAAAAAAAGGCCATTGTTATGAATGAAGTAGTTATTTCTGCTTCCAGATGGCAACAGGAAACCAAAGAAATTCCTTATAAGGTCGTTTCAGTACAATCATTGAATATGAGATTGCAGAATCCTCAGACAACTGCAGATCTTCTGCATTACTCCGGTGAAGTCTTTATACAAAAAAGTCAGTTAGGTGGAGGGAGTCCTATGATAAGAGGATTTGCCACAAACAGAGTTCTGATCTCTGTAGATGGTGTCCGTATGAACACAGCGATTTTTCGCAGCGGAAATCTGCAAAATATTATTTCCCTGGATCCTTTTAGCCTGGAGAAAAACGAAATAGTATTTGGTCCTGGTTCGACTATATACGGCAGCGATGCTATAGGTGGTGTAATGAGTTTTTACACTCTTACTCCCCGGTTTTCTCCAGGAAAACATATGAAAACAACGGGAAGTGCAGTGCTAAGAAGCAGTTCTGCTAATTTTGAAAAAACAGGACATGTTGACATCAATATTGGTCTTAGCAAATGGGCATTTTTAACCAGTCTTACTTTTACTGATTATGATCACCTGTACATGGGAGAAAAAGGACCAGAAGAATATTTACGTAGAAATTATGTAAAAAGGATTAATGGTCAGGATACTGTTGTCAAAAATCCTGATCCCCTGAAGCAGATTCCAACCGGTTATAACCAGTTAAATGTAATGCAGAAAATCCGATATAACCCAGGTCAGAATTGGGATATGATCTATGGATTTCATCTGTCGGAGACTTCAAATATACCCAGATATGATCGTCTTATTGAACCAAAGAATGATCAATTGAAAAATGCACAGTGGTATTATGGTCCCCAGAAGTGGTATATGAATCATTTAGATATTAATTATATGAAAGAAAATAAATTTTTTAGTGACTGTCATTTTATTCTGGCGTATCAATATTTTAAAGAAAGCAGGCATGACCGTAAAATCAATAATCCAGTACTCAGATATCGGTTTGAAACAGTTGATGTAGTTTCAGCGAATCTTGATTTTAATAAAATTTTAAATCAGGATCACAGAATATTTTATGGAGCAGAAATAGTTCTCAACAAAGTCGGCTCAGAAGCAGAGACAGAACATATTGAGACAGGAGAGGTGAAACCTGCCAGTACCCGTTACCCTGATGGTTCCACCTGGAATTCTTATGCAGCCTATCTGAATTATCAGCATAACACTACTGATAAAATTACCCTTCATTCCGGTATACGGTACAATCAGATAACTATGGAATCAGAGTTTGATACCAGTTTCTATCCCTTTCCTTTCACCTCTGCTGAGATGAATACAGGTGCATTATCAGGAAGTGTGGGGATGATTTACAGACCTAAAACTGATCTGGAGTTTAAGCTGAATGTATCCACAGGATTCAGAGCTCCTAATGTAGATGATATGGGAAAAGTATTTGATTCAGAACCCGGTTCTGCTATAGTTCCTAATCCTGATCTTTCTTCTGAATATGCCTATAATATTGATCTGAGCATGGTAAAGATTTGCCGTGATCTGATTAAATATGATTTTACCGCTTATTATACTATTCTGGATAATGCAATGGTTCGCAGAAATTACACTGTGGCAGGCCAGGACAGTATTATGTATGATGGAACACTCAGTCGGGTACAGGCTGTTCAGAATGCTGCTAAAGCATATGTTTGGGGAATAGAGACCGGATTAGAATTGAAATTACCCTGGGATCTGAGTTTTGTTTCCCGATTTAATTATCAGCAAGGAGAAGAGGAGAACGAAGATGGCAGCAGCGTTCCACTTCGTCATGCTGCTCCCTGGTTTGGGACCATGCATATAAAATATAATCATAAAAATTTTGAACTTGATCTTTATGGCGTTTATAATGGAACATTTACCTATAATGATCTGGCTCCTTCAGAACAAAATAAACCATATCTGTATGTTGAAGACAAGAATGGGAATCCCTATTCTCCTGGTTGGTATACATTAAACTGTAAAATAAGCTATACATTTTCGGAATTATTGACTTTCAGTGCAGGTATAGAAAATATCACAGATCAACGCTACAGATCCTATTCCTCAGGAATTGCAGGACCAGGAAGAAATTTCATTGGGAAGATAAGGGTGGATTTCTAAAAGTTAATGGTAGAGGGAATATAGTTTTATTTAGAAGCGAATCTTCTCTAAGAAGGGTAGCTTCTTTGTTTGCTTTGTCACTTCGTTCCTCGTAAAGACCTGAGATAATTTTTTCGACAGTCTCGTCAGGGTGGGGGCATAATTTTTAACTTGAAATTATTGTAATTCTTATTATATTATAATTATGGATCCATCATGTATAAAATATAGGCGGAAGTTATGATTTCAAGACTTCAAAAAATACGTCTGGGTATCTTTTTTCTGATCTCTATTACTGCATTACTCATATTAATCGGAATTATAGTAGTTCCTGATCTGTTCCAAGAAAAAGATGTTTATTATGTTGGATTTACCAACATTTCTCTTACAGGATTACAGGAAGGAAGTAAAGTTAAATATCATGGTTTAAATGTGGGGCAGGTTACTGATATTTCTATTGATCCGCAAGATATTCGAAGAGTTATTGTAGAACTTACACTTGAACCGGATGTACCCATTAAAAAAGATACAAAGGCTGATATAACCATGCTGGGAATAACCGGACTGAAAGTAATTGAGCTTCGTGGAGGTTCAAATGAAGCTGAAGCACTTCCAGAAGGCGGATTTATTCAGCCGGGAAGATCTGTTACTGAAATGATCACTGGAAGAGCTGAGGTTATTTCTGAAAAAGCCGAGATTGTTCTTAATAATATGTCCCGATTAACTTCTACTCAGAATCTGGAAAGAATAGAGGAGTTTATTAACAGTACTACCCAGGCTGTTAATCAGTTAAATGAGATCTTGGGTACAAACAAAGAGACCTTTCACAGAAGTCTTGATAATACAGAAAAGGTAACCAGGGATGCTCATTCGTTTATTGTTACTACAGATTCATTGATCAGTAAATTCAATATGTTATCCAGATCCGATACAGTTAATCTTATTCTTGGCAATTTAGCTGAGATCAGTAAATCTTTAAAGGAAGCTAGGCTGGTTACTTTAATAAATGAGCTGAATACAACTTTGAATTATTCTACTAAAGTTTTAAAAGAAGTGGATGTTTCAATTGTAAAAACCAGATCAGAACTGGGAACCACAGTTGAAACTCTTAAAGAAAGTGTGGAATATCTTAATCAGATAGTCAGAATGATCAGTGAGGATCCATCTGTTCTGGTGCGGGGAGTTCAGCCACAGGCAGCTGCTGATAAAAGACTGGAGAAATGATATGAATGTTAAATTAACTGTTTTTTTATTGCTGGTTTGCTCAGTTTGTATGTTAGACTGCAGTAAAAAGGCTATGGTACGTACATATTATGTTCTGGAACCGGATACACTTATTTCATCTGGGGATATACAGATATCTGAAACACTTCCTTATAGTGTTGATGTGCGAGAATTTAATATAGCTAAAGCTTTCGGACAACCCCGCATTGCTGTCAGGCTGGAATCTCATGCGATAAATTATTATTACTATCATTTATGGGCAACTCATCCCAGTTCAACCATAACCTATATGGTTTTCAGACTTATAGACGGTTCTGGTATGTTCAAGAAAACCACTTTAGGTTTCTCAATTGAATCAGATTATATAGTTACTGGTAATATTCACAAACTGGAAATCATTGAAAGAGACGATGATTTATTTGCTCATTTGAACATCATTTATAGTTTAATTGATAATCAGAATGATGAAGAAATAGTTCGAACAAGTAGTGACAGAGTAGTGAAATTAGAAGAAAAGTCTATTAATGAATTTGCCGCTGAAATAAGTCAACTTATAAAAGAAACTGTGCATGATTACCTTATGAAGGTCAATGACCAATTATCATCAAAATAAAGAGATCAGGATATGAAAGCTATTCTGGAGGTAGATCGTTCCTGTTTTTTTATAAAGGGAAACCTTGATAAAGAAAATGTTTCATTTATTTATGACGAATCCCTTAAGCGACTCAAGCAAATAGTACGAAGTGGTATTACCCTGGATTTATCAGGAGTAAAGGAAATTGACAGCAGCGGTGTTGCCTTTCTGGAAGATTTTACTTTTCAGGCAGAGTCCAGATCTCTTTCTGTTGAATTTACCGGGGTTTCTGAGAGAATAAGTAAAGCACTTGAGATTTTTTCGCTTAAAGAAGAGACAAAGATAAGTAAAATTGCAGAAGAAAAAAAATCCTTTATCGAACAGACTGGTAATCTGGTATATCAAGGCTGGGAAAAGGTTGAAGTATTTTTTCTTTTACTGGTTGATACTTTTATTTATTCTTTTCAGGGACTTGTTAATAAAAAAGGTATGAGAAAAGGAGAATTTCTAAATCAGAGTATATTGATCGGGATGAATGCTCTGCCTATTGTTGGTCTGATTTCTTTTCTCATTGGATTTATTCTTGCACTTCAGTCAGCAGCGCAATTAAGACAGTTTGGAGCCAGTATCTATGTTGCTGATTTAATTGCTATATCCATGACCAGAGAGATGGGACCATTAATGACAGCTGTGGTGTTAGCTGGCAGGAGCGGATCTGCATTTACCTCAGAAATAGCCAACATGGTAGTGACCGAAGAAACAGATGCACTGAAGAGTATGGGACTGAATCCGGTTACCTATGTAGTCGTTCCCAAAGTACATGCTATAACAGTTACAGCACCTATGCTGACTATACTTTCCATGATAATCGGAATTGCTGGTTCTTTTTTAGTCGGTATAACCTACCTTGGCATTGCTCCTGAACCTTTCTTTCGGGAAGTAGTAAATGCTTTAATACTTAAAGATATTATTACCGGATTTATAAAAAGCTTTATTTTTGCCTGGATTATAGTTACTGTAGGAGCATATTATGGATTTACCGTAAAAGGCGGATCAGAGGGGGTAGGAAGGTCCACCACGGCCTCAGTTGTTACTTCAATATTTTTAGTTGTTTTAGCAGACAGTATTCTGGGACTTATTTTCTATTTTGGTCAGGGAGTTGAGATGTGAGTGTAGTCAGTGTTCAAAATTTGCAGGCCGGATATAATAACAAGCAAGTACTGCAGGAGATAAGTTTAGAAGCAGAAAAAGAGCAAATCACTGCAATATTAGGCGCCAGCGGATGCGGAAAAACTACACTCCTGAAAAATATTATTGGGCTCTTGCCGCCATGGTCAGGTTCAATAAAAATATTTGATAAAGAAACAACCGTAATGGAGGAACCGCAGTTAAATCAACTGCGTCGTAATATGGGAGTTCTTTTTCAGAATGGTGCTCTGCTTAATTCTCTGACAGCGGCGGAAAATGTTGCAATTCCCCTGGAGCAGCATACAAACATACAGCCACAGTTAATCAGCAGATTAGTGATAATGAAGCTTGCTCTGGTTGGATTAAAAGAAGCAGCGGATTTTTTACCTTCAGAACTCTCCGGAGGAATGCGTAAAAGAGCTGCTTTGGCCCGAGCAATCGCTCTGGATCCGAATCTGCTTTTTTGTGATGAACCATCTGCTGGTCTGGATCCACTTATATCTGCTAATCTGGACAGACTTATCTGCAGTCTCAGAGACAGATTGGGGATGACAGTCATCATTATTTCCCATTCAGTCCCCAGTGTAGAACGTGTTTCTGATAAGATAATATTTCTCGAAGAAGGTCAGGTAGTCTTTGTAGGCAGCGTTAAGGAAGCAAAGAGTTCCGGTTTGAAAAATGTAGAAATTTTTTTTAAAAAAGGAAAAGGAACAAAATAATTCACTTTCTTGCATGAAGATGTAAGATTATTGTAATCAGCAGACTGTTCATAAATATATTTTTTCAGTATCGGAAATTACCTGCCAGAAGTTCCACACAATAAAAGTTGGTATTAAAATTATAGTGTAAAATGATAATCATTAAAACCAAGAAATTAATGGTTGATATTAAATTGAGGAGGTAATACATGAAAAATAATAATTCTGAGCTAACTATTACTGCCCTTTTGAATAAAAGCTTCAATTCGTTTGCTGACCTGCCGTGTCTTGCTTTTTCAGGAGAGGAATCTCTGAAGTATAAAACTGTAGAGAAAAAGAAGATATGGCTCTCAGCAAAACTCTTATTAAACAACATCCAGAAAGGAGATAAAGTCGCCATTCTTGGTGATAACAGTCCCAATTGGGTGATCGCGTATCTGGCAGTTACAGGAATTGGAGCAGTGGCTGTACCTATTTTACCCGGATTCCCTGAAGCAGATATCCGGCATATAATTAGAAATTCTGAATGTAAAGCAATATTTATTGCAGATAGCTATCTTTCCAAGATCGAGGAACTGGATGAATCGGAATTAAAACTTATTTTTTCTCTAAAAGATTTTTCAGAAACATATCTTAAGAAGATAAAAAAGAAAAAACTTAATAAAGAGATCATGCAATTCATTGAAGGAAAAAACTCAGAATATGATATAAGAAAGCTTACAGCATCTTTTCCTAAACCTTCCCCTGATGATCTGGCAGCTATTATTTACACTTCGGGAACAACCGGACATTCTAAAGGAGTAGTGCTTACCCATCGTAATATCGCTTCTGATATTGTCAATGCGGTGAAAAAGTTTCCTATTACTTCTGAAGATCGTTTTCTTTCGATTCTGCCTCTGGCTCATACATTTGAAGCCACAGGAGGAATGTTATGTCCACTTTATACAGGAGTGTCAATTTATTATATGAAAGGATTACCTACTCCTCAAAAACTTTTGTCAGCTATGCAGACAGTCAAACCCACAGGAGTACTTACTGTACCACTTGTGGTTGATAAAATTTATCGAAAAAAAATTCTTCCCAATATACAGAGTAAAAAGATCACAGCTTTTCTTTACAAAATTTCCCCATTCAGAAAATTATTGAATAAAATTGCCGGAAGAAAGTTAATCAGTTCTCTGGGGGGACATCTGCGTTTCTTTATGTTCGGTGGTGCTTCCTTGAATCCCGATGTGGAAAACTTTTTAAGAGATGCTAAGATCAGTTATTCTACCGGATATGGATTAACGGAAACATCTCCTATATTGACGATCAATCCATTTGGAAAAGTAAGAGTGGGTTCCTGCGGTCAGGCTATTCCAGAGGTTGATATTAGAATTCACAATCCGGATCCGGAAACTAATATCGGTGAAATAATTGTTAATGGACCAAATATAATGGCTGGCTATTATAATAATCCCAAGGCAACAGAAGATATCTTTCTATCTGACGGCTGGCTTAAAACAGGAGATCTTGGTTATTTAGATGATGATGATTATCTCTTTATAAAGGGTCGTTCAAAGAATGTCATTGTGGATTCCTCTGGAGAGAATATTTATCCTGAAATAATTGAACAGCAGTTACTGCAGAATCCATATATCCAGCAGGTGATTGTATTCAAAAAAGAAGGCAGACTTATTGCAAAAGTATATCCGGATTATGATGTACTGGATGAAGAATTTCAATTTAAAAATAAAAATGAATCTGAAACTGCTGCTATCATAAAAAAGGTACTTGAAAATATTCGCAAAGAAATCAATGAGACGCTTCCTGCATATTCAGCAATATCACGAATAGAAGAACACGCAGAACCTTTTGAAATGACCCCGACCAATAAAGTTAAACGGTATCTTTATATCTGATATATAAAAGTAATGTATTTACTGTAATTTTTTAAGGAGCTGTAAATGAAAAAATGGCTATGTATCTGTTTGTTTTTTTGCTTTTTACAGGTTGTACACAAGAAACAAGCGACCGTGAAATCATCACAGCCCCTGATGCCCCGGCAGCTATCGGACCTTATTCTCAGGCTGTCCGGGTGGGGAACAGATTGTATCTTTCCGGGCAGTGCTGGAAGTATCCCGAATACCGGCTGATGGATTAGTGGAGATCATGATGGTGGCTGAAAAAACAAATTTCTAGTTCTTTATATTTCTCTAAAATATTCAGATATTTAATTATTTGATTTTTTTATAAGAGAATATCATTTAATGGTTTGTTTATGGTGTGATTCAGCTGATTATCTG
>CAZETW010000073.1:0-14041 GCA_964515295.1 uncultured bacterium
CGGATTTTCACGGATTTATGTTATTTAGTCGGTGTTTAATCTGTGTATATCCATGATAAAAATCGATACCGATTACGATTCCGATACCGATTTTAAGGGTGCAATTCAGATCAGTAGTACATCCCTTTACCCTGTCATCCCCGAATGCTTCTGTCGGGGATCCACCCAGAAACCTCCTCCTCTGGATTCCCGATACAAACATTCGGGAATGACATTCCTTTTTACATATACTACAAACAACACAAAACACCCGCAGTCCTGTCATGCCAGCAAAAAACATCTATCCAGAAAAGAACCCTACTCCCCACCCACCTCATCTTCACCCTGATTTAAATACAGAAACCGGTCTATCAATCGTATATATTTACTCCACCGTTTTCCCGGTTCTGAATCTCTTTCAATGATATGCTGAAAAGCATTCGCTTTTGAATCCATTTCATCAGCATAATACAGGATTATTGCTTCCAGCGTTTGAGGAAGCACAGGTGAACCATGCTCATATGCACCCTGATGACTTAAGATGAGATGAATAATATTCTTCTTCAGTTCTTCCGGAAAGGAAGATTCATCTTCGGTCTCACCCATTGTTTTTCTAACAAGTTGGGCTCCAATTGAAATATGTCCCCAGAGTCTTCCCTGATCTGTAAAATCGATAAATCCTTTATCATAGCCATATTCATCTATCTTGCCGATATCATGCAAGAGAGCTCCTGTTATGAGCAGATCACGATTACAAAAAGAGTAAAGTGTACTCATCGTTTCACATATTTCAGATACTGAGAGGGTATGCTCACACAATCCCCCGATATAAGCGTGATGCCAGAGTTTCCCACCTGGTGCCGTTTTGAATTTGTCTATCCAGTTGTTCTTATAAAAAACTTTATCAATTAATTTTTTCAGATGCGGATTAGATACTGAATTAATTTTCACTTCAATTTTCTGCCACATTTCTTCAATATCTTTATTGGTATGAGGGACAAAATCTCTATGCAGAACGTTATCTTCTTTTTTTGCTAAACGTATCTTTTTTATATTAAGCTGCTTAGTTTCACGATATAATTCAACTATTCCCTGTACCTTGATAATATCCCCTTCAGATATCTCTTTATAGTATGGTTCTGCCTGCTCCCATAATTTTGCCACAATTCTCCCTGTAGCATCACCCAGCTCCATATGCAGGTAAGGTTTGCTGTTTTTGGTTAACCGTAATTCAGATTTTCTCACTACAAAAAAAGAAGTAATGGGCTGATTTTCTTTAAAATTTTCAATTTTCTCCAGTTTGTTTTTAACGTCCATATCTTACTCCCACTATTATTTCTTTTATGATCTCACCCTTTGTTTCAGGGAGTGATCTTGTATCCATCTCATATGCAATTAAACATTTAAAAGTAAAACATATTATAACTGCAGTTAGTGTAAAAAAGATTATTCGGATACTTTTATTTTTATTCATCATTGCTGTGTAAAATTTTTATAGATTGATTTCTAAGATTACTAATTGTTTTCTAAAATGTCAAGCACTATTATAAATTATTCTTAATTACTTGACATTAAGAAATCTATCTGCTATCTTTATCAGTATATTATGGATTTTATAATTTTTCTTTTATTTTTTGCTCAGATTAAAAAAACGTTAATAAAGAATAAATTGGCATTATGGAAAACCAATCCATAAATTTAGTATCCTGCAGAGAATGTAAAAGAGAAGTCAGTCCAAGTGCAAAATTCTGTCCGGGATGTGGTATACCCTACCCAGCCAAGCAAGAATGGAACGGAACTGGATTTGAATGGAAAACAGAAAGAACATATTACGGTTATCCCTTAATTCATATAGCTTTTGGCCGAAATGCAGAAGGTAAATTAAGAGTAGCTAAAGGTGTTATAGCAATTGGACAGTTTGCAATTGGTTTAATAACCATTGCCCAATTCGGCATTGGTGTACTATTTGGTTTTGGTCAATTTATTTTTGGATTAACTGCTGTTTCTCAATTTGCCCTCACTATTTTATTCGGAATCGGCCAGTTTGCAGCTGGTTATGCTGCTATTGGTCAATTTGTTATAGCCTATTACGGATTAGCTTTTTGGGGATGGGCAGAATACCTGTGGAGTCCTGAACATAAAGATCCTCAGGCTGCTGCCTTTTTTAAAATGTTAGCTGAGAAAATCGGAGTTTCAACAGAAAATTTTTTCAGGTAAACTGAAAATTCTTAGAAGGGATCAGGAAATATGGAAGAAAGAATAATATTAATCTCAAACCGTCTACCGGTCACAATAAAAACCAAAAAAAAATCAATAGAGATCATCCAGAGTGTAGGTGGTTTAGCGACCGGAATGAGTTCTTTTTATAAAAATTATAATTGTAAATGGATCGGCTGGTGCGGATTATCAACTGATTTTCTAGATAAAAAAATCAAAAAAGAAGTAGAAAAACGTCTTATAAACGATTATAAAAATTATCCGCTTTTTTTGACCAGAAGAGATGTTAAAAACTACTATTCGGGGTTTTGCAACCGAACAATCTGGCCACTATTTCATTATTTTCCGGAATCAGTAGTTTACAGGGATGATCAATGGGAATCCTATAAAAAAGTCAATAAAATTTTCTTTCATAAAGCAAAAGAAATTGTTAAGCCAGGAGATAAAATCTGGATCCATGATTACCACCTTTTTCTCTTACCAGAAATGCTGAAAAAAGAATTCCCTGAATCTCAGATTGGCTATTTCTTACACATCCCCTTTCCTTCCTATGAAATATTCCGTTTATTACCCTGGAGCAGAGAAATAATCAATGGAATAATGGGAGCAGATCTTATCGGTTTTCACACCTATGATTATGTCAGACACTTCACCAGTAGTATACGGCGTATCCTTGGTTATGATCATGAATTTGGCCATTTTTCTGTTAACAACAGGTTAGTTAATGTTGATTCTTTTCCAATGGGTATAGATTATGATAAATTTTACAATATTACTCCTGATGAAAAATGGACAAAAGAAATTTCTAATCAATGTTCTTTACAGAATGGGTGTAAAATTATTTTATCAGTAGACAGATTGGATTACAGCAAGGGAATCCCTAAACGATTAGAAGCATTTGATTATTTTCTTGATAAATATCCAGAATATAAAAAAAAAGTTGTGCTTATTATGATCGCTGTGCCATCCAGAACCAGTGTTAAAAAATACAGAAATCTTAAAAAATATGTTGATGAATTAGTAGGCCGTATTAACGGCAAACATGGATCCATAGAGTGGTCTCCTGTGGTATATATGTACCGGGCACTTGATTTCAAACACCTGACCACAATATATAGTTTAGCAGATGTATGTCTTGTAACTCCTATTAGAGATGGTATGAATCTGATTGCAAAAGAATATATTGCATCAAGAAAACATGGAAAAGGAGTGCTTATTTTAAGCAGTATGGCAGGTGCAGTAAGTGAACTTGCGGAATCCATAATTGTTAATCCTAATAACAGAGAAGAAGTAGCTGATTCCATTGATATTGCTTTGAAAATGCCTGAAGAAGAACAAATAAGCAAGAATAGAACCATGCAGAACCGTATTAAAAAATACGATGTTAAGAGCTGGGCTCTGGATTTTATGGATAGATTATCTCATATAAAATCACTGCAAGAACAAATAACCAGCAGCAGATTAATCAAAGAAAGCAGAAATAAACTGATCAAAGATTTCAAAAAAAGTAAAAAGAGAATTATATTTCTTGATTACGATGGCACCCTTATTCCTTTTACCAAAAAATTCGATGAAGCACAGCCTGATGCTGAATTGATAAAAATATTAAAAAAGATGAATAAGAATATTTATAACAGATTAGTAATAATTAGCGGCAGGGATAAAGAAACTCTTAATAACTGGTTCGGAGATTTGGATATTGAACTCTGTGCAGAACACGGAGCCTGGATTAAGGAAAACGAAGATAATAAATGGAAATTGATCGAAAAAATGAACAATGAATGGAAAAATGAAGTAAGGCCAATCATTGATAAATATATTTTAAGGACACCAGGATCTCAAATGGAAGAAAAAACCTTTTCACTGGTATGGCATTATAGAAATGTTCATCCTGAATTAGCAGAAGTAAGAAAAAATGAATTAAAAGAAGATTTAATACATATAACCTATAACAAAGATTTATCAGTTCTGGACGGAAGTAAGGTTATTGAGGTCAAGAACAGTATCTTTAATAAAGGTCGTGGTTTAAACTTGTGGCTTAATAAAGAAAATTATGATTTTGTTATGTTCGTTGGTGACGATTGGACCGATGAAGAAGCATTCAGGGTGTTAGACCAGAATGCATATTCAATTAAAGTTGGTTATAGTAATACCAATGCCCGTTATTTTCTTTTAAATCATCTGGAAGTACGGAATTTATTAAAGTTAATGATTGAATCATAAATTATCTTTTTTATTATTATCTACAGATTTTGGCGGGAGCACCGGAAGAAGTACAGATACAGTAGTGCCTTCCCCTTCACTGCTCTCATATTTTAAATTGCCTCCATGTGCTTTTAATATACCGTAGCATGCTGAAACTCCTAATCCAGTACCATTTTTTTTAGTAGTAAAAAAAGGATCAAAAATTCTTCTCATCTCTTTCTCTTTAATACCACATCCTGTATCGATAAAATTGATCTGTACATACTCACCTAACTGCATAGTTTTTATTGTTATACTTCCTTCTCCTTCTAAGGATTCATATGCATTTTGAATCAAATTCATAAATACTTCCCGCATTTGTTTATCATCAACGGTCAATTGCGGTAATGAAGTATCATAATCTTTATTAATTTTTACACCGTTCTTCATATATTGTTTTTCAACTAAACCAATAACAAGATTTATTATTGAATGTATATTTGCTGGCTGAAAATCACCCATACTTGGAGTAGAAAAATTAAGCAGTCTCCGTACAATATCATTTATTTCCCAGCATTGATCCAATATTTGTTGTATAGCTTCTTTCTTTTCAGTATCATCACTATTCTCCATAACAGCCATTTCTGCTATATATATTACTGCTGTTAACTGATTTTTTATTCCGTGAGCTACATCTGCTGCCAGCTTTCCCAGCTGAGCTAAACGCTGAGATTCTTCAATCTTTTTTCTTTCTGTAATATCCCGGATTATTCCTCTAATACCCTGAAACACACCATCATCCGTAAATATCCCAACAGTTTGGATTTCTCCCCAAAGAATTGCTTTTCGTCTCGTTTTAAGCATTATTTCCTTTTGCTTCTCATCCAATAACCATGAATCTCTTATACTGTCAATTTTTTTTTCATTATTATGTAAAATATCCCGGATATCCAGTTCCAATAAGACATCCTCGGGATATCCAAGAGATTTCACCATTGCCAGATTAACATAGGTGAATTGACCTTCCGTATCTGTAATAAACATCAAATCGCTGGCTGTTTCCATAAAAGTTCTGAAACGATCCTCAGAATCCTGTAATGCATTTTCTATGCTTTTTCTCTCAGAAATATCATTGACCATACTCTGCATAATCCCCTTTTCCAGGTCAATGGCACTTGTACTGATCTCTACCGGGAACACATCTCCATTTTTGTTCTTGAATGCAGATTCATATCTAACCGATAAAGAATCATCTCCTGTTTTCTGAGCTTCTGTAGACCGATGCAGTGCCTCTTCAGTTTGCAGCTGATAAAATGTAGTTTTTAACAACTCTTCTCTGCAGTATCCAAGCATTCTACAGGCCTTGCTGTTCACTTCCATAAGAAAACCATCAATAGTATATATAAATATAGCTGTATTGGCATTTTCAAATAATTTTTGAAGCTGATTTAGCCTTACCACCAGATTGCTGTTCATTTCACTCTGTTCAGTAACCTCACTGTGAAGATCATACATTACAGAAGAATTATTTTTAAAATATTGAATAATTTCATCTACAACTTCATTAAACTGACCTATCTTGCCTCTGAAATGAGAATGTAATGAATAATCCGAATTACTGCTCTGTATCATATTAATAGTGTTATATAGATATGCAACCGGCTTAAATATAATATATATCAAAGGTAATGTTAATATTGCTGTTGCAATTGGAATAAAGAGTATAAATATAATTATTTGAGTATCCGGCCTGAATAATACTATATACCCTCCTGTTGCCAGCAGTGAAAACAAAAAAATATGAAATGTTAATTTGAAAGTTAATAAAAATTTATTCATACACTTTAATTCTGATATTATTCGTGAATATTTATTTTTTTTGCTTCAGCCATATTTGTATAAGCAGAAGGAATCTGAATCTTTTTATCTGGTAAAACTGATCTTAGAATACTTAATCTGTATTTCCCCCGATAATCTTTTTCTTGTAAATTTATCAGATTGGAATGTTCGTATTTATTTCCATTCTTATCATAAAGAATCTTTACTTTTGGTCTTTCAATATCCATAATACTTCGCTGTATGACAAGACCAATTTCATGATTGGAAAGCTCGACTAAGGTGCCGGACGGATACACTCCTAAACCAGTAAAGAAATTTTTTAATAAATCAGGATGAAAGTCTTTTCCGGAACGTTTCATCATCTCCCTATACACATTCTCAGGTGTACTTGATTCTTCAAAAGGTGATTTACGGCGGTGAATATCATAAAATTTAGATATTGCGATCATCATACTGATTAAATTTAAATCTTCTCCAAAAAGATTCCAGGACAGACCTGATTTATCATATTTAATGTGATGCTCGAAAGAAACGATCGGAGATAAAATATGTATTCCTTTGGTTTCAAGTAAAACTTTTGCACCCTTATCTGCTTGAAATGTGCGTATATCATCAGCATGGATAAAATTACTCATATTATTATCATTTTTTTTTGATTCAATTATATCCCCTAAATTATGTAGTAAAGAAGCTTCACCAACATGAACAAGAATTTTTTTTCCCAAGCCGATCATCTCAGCCTGCATTAAGGTAAATACACAAACATTTAAATTGTGAATTAACAAATCTTCTTTATTGATTTTTATAGAGGCTAAAAATAACAGCAGATTTTCATTAAATAGTATACTTTTTACTAAATTAGAAGAAATCTTTCTCAGGTTATTCATATTTATTGGTTTATCCTGTAATAAATCCTCTGATGTATCCTGAAGAAATTGGAGTCCTTCAATATAACAGGTCTGAGTAAAATGATCTAGATCATTGAAATCATCAATATTCTCTTTTATATTTAATCTTTCTAATTGTATATGCTTAATATTCTTGGAAAGAAAATAGGTTTGAATATCATCTATTATACCAGAAAATTTTATATGACCACCTAAAATATCGATAAACTCGGTTATTTCAAATCTTCTTATCCCGAGAGAAAATCGTATCTTTTCAATGCCCAGCTCTTTAAGTCGTTCAATAAATGATGCACGGTTTTTACTTGATTTCAGTAATGGTTCTTTTTCAAATGCAATCTCATCACCTATTATTCCTATTACGATATAATCACGGTCAATAAGAATGGTATCTAATACTTCAAAAAGATCATCAATTGCATTAAGGGTAATACGATGATCTTTACCATAATGGTGACTTACCTGGGCAGCTCTGGCCAGATAACGAATAAAGTCTTCAATTTGTTCTTTATTCTTTGAAGGCATTATTTTTTTCTCTTAATTTTGCATATTGAGACAAAATCCTTTTACATTGATTCCGGAAATATCTGCTGCCGCGCTTACCCTGTGATTTTATAAGCTTATACCCATCAGCTGACTGCAATTTCAGCAAACTAATAGCCGCAGTAAGCCTTAATTTATCTTTTTTACGTGTAGAAAACACAGGTCTGCTGATAAATATTCCCTTCAATAACGGAAAGGTTTCCTTTACTTTAACATCACCACATAATTTAACCAGATCCACTGTAAAGGATTTTTTAAATAAACTTTTCCCAGCCTTTCGGAATAATGTTTCAATTATTTCCTTGTTCCTGGTTTTCAACAATAACGCAGCTGCTTTACTTTTTATTTCGTTATTACTGCTTTTTAAATAAATATGATAGATTTTATTGACCTCTTCCCGGCTTTGTGGAGCATAATTATCCAATATAGGGAGTAATATTTGTTTATTTGAACTATCGATCACATCTCTGGCAATTTTTCTTGCCCTTTCCGGTGCATATTGTTTTAATAAAGGAAATAAAACTTTTATTTCATAGGTATTCGGAGATTTCAGACGTTTGGATATCTCAGTGATTATCTCTCTTTTCATTACTGAAAATACTTTCTTGAATTTTACCATGTCCACTGAACCAGGTCTTTTTAGATAAGCAGAAATGAGTAAAGAAGCAGATTGTTCTTTTAGATTTTTTAGAATATATATAATATGATGTAAATCATGATTTGAATCCGGGATATATGAAATAATTTCCTGAATGGATTCTTTGGATGTTATCTTTTGAATGGTTTTACTGATCGCATCACCCATAATAATATTATTTTTTTGTTCAGGATGCACTTTCTGAGTATAAAAATCAAAGATATCTCTTATCGTAACAATATTTCTTTGTTGTAACAGTAAAGTGAATAGATTTAATATATTGTTGTTCAGCTTTTTAAAATCATCAGAATCATTTTCTAAATAAAGTAAATTAAGAATAAGTAAAACTTTTTCCCTTATTAATTGTACATCTTCCATGGATTGAACAAATCTGCTGATTTCAGGAGTAAGCTTTGCTATATAAGTAAGTGAATCAATATTTTTATTTATTACAGCATCAACTGTAATTTCATACATCTGGTTCAAAAAATAACTTTTCGGATTTTGTTTGAAGATTTCTTTGATTGACATCTGCATAGGTTCGATTTTAAAAGGATGGATTATGTTTTGACTGAACAGTTGATCTGTCACTAAAGGGACAACTTTATTTGATTTTGATTCATCAGGTACCAGTTTATCAAAAATTCTTATAAGACGTTCATTAAGCGATCCTTCTGTTACAATAAGAGAAGAAATAAAATCCGCAATATCAGTATCAGAGAAATGTTTAACTATTTCTTCACTTAAATTTGTAATCTTATCATCTGATTCACTTTGTTTTAAGAGTGAAGTGAGAAGATCCATGTGCAGTTGAAACAGAATATTCATTATATTAATTTGACCGTCACGCTTCTGGTCTTCGGACTGTTGTTCCAGATGATGACAAATTTGTGATATTGCTTTTTGCATATCTTCAATTGCTTTTTCGCCTGAAAGCTGGTTCAAGGCATTTTTGTAAACTTTATTGAGAAGTCTTGCAGATTTTTTTGTATCTTTAAAAAAATCCAGAATAAGTTCCAGACTTGATTCTGGAAGATTTTCATGCGGTTTTTTATTTGCTATCTTAAAAAGTGCATCCCATATTTCTTCCTCCTTTAAAGAAAGATCCTCTGTGGAATATGAAAGAAAATAACTGTAATCAAGCTCTTTTACTTTAATGCTTGAATCCACCGGCATGCATTTAATAATACCGCCCTTATCCTTAATTGTCTGTACATCATAACTTGTAATCTGAAAAAATTCCTGAAGATCTTTTAATGTAATATTAGAATAAAAAATTATGGAAAGTATACCTCGGTTATGAAGGTATTGTGCAATTTCTTTGGAGTGAAGCTGGTGCTGATCATAGTTATTACCGTTAATGTCAAATTCATACTGAGATATATCAAGACGTAAAGTGGAATATGAAGGAAACCACGTTTGTAATAAATTCATAAACTGTCTTATGGAAGATTTGCACAGAGGGTGGTTTATCTGATAAAAAATACTGTTTTTCATTACAATTAAGAGAGTTCTGACAAGCTTCTTAATTTCAGCTTTACTAATTTCAGTTACATTATTCAAATTTCACCCTTGAGAATAAAAATCCTTTAATACAATACCTTGATTAATATGAAATTGCATATTTCATGCCAAATAATGAAAAAACCGGCATGAAAGAATTTAAGTATTTGTTTCTTAATAATTTATTCATACTTTAACTACTTATTTAATACCGATATTTCAATTTGCAATACGTATAAGGGAAAAATTTTCCTCCACTCTCAAATACTATATTACAAAACATCTAATGTAACAGTATAAAATAACATATTACACATATAAAAGCTAATAAAAAAATAACAACGATATAATTAAAAATTCTTGACATTTATATTTATAATAATTAACATAAAGTGTTTATAATTCTTATGTACTAATAGTTCTTAATAATAAAGGAAAATCTTACATGAAAAAAATTGGTCTTGCATTAGGTAGTGGGGGGGCCAGAGGACTATGTCATATAGAATTTATAAAAGTTCTGGATGAATTAGGACTGAAACCAAGTATTATTTCAGGAACCAGCATAGGTTCAATAATTGGAAGCTTTTATGCAGCTGGCTTCAGTGGTGAAGAAATGGAAGATTTAACCGAAAAAGTCAGTCTTTTAGATATACGAAAAATGGTTGATTTAAACATCCTTAATAACCAGGGCCTCATTAAAGGTAAAGGGGTTATTGATTTTCTTAATAAACATTTACCCATAAAAAAATTTGAGGATTTGAGTATACCGCTTAAAATTGTTGCCTGTGAATTTTGGAACCGAAAAGAATATATATTTCAAACCGGAGACATACTTCCTGCAATCCGGGCAAGTATTTCGGTTCCCGGAGTTTTTGAACCGGTAGTTATAAACAATATTGTTCTTATTGACGGCGGAATAGTAAATCCGGTTCCCATGAATGTTATAAGAGATTACTGTGATATATTGATAGCAATTGATGTTACCGGAATCAATCAGCCTCCCCAAAAGAATCCTACACCTTCAATTTTCGAATCAGTAACTATATCTTTTCAAATAATGGAAAGCGCTTTTGTTGAGAATCAAATCATTTACTATAAACCCGAAATATATATAAAGCCTAAGCTAATGAATATTCAAATATTTGATTTTCACAAAAATCGTAAAATTATTGAAAGCGTAGGTGACGATGTTAAAGAGTTCAAGAATAAATTATCAAATATTATAAACAAAAAATCTGAAGGATTTATGCAGAAATTCAGGCGGAAATCTAATATAAACAGGTAGGTGAAATTAAAAAATATATTAGTAATAAAAAAGTCACTGTTGTATGGAATTAAATTACTATGGAGAATAATGAAAAAAAACATTGATGGAATAAAACTTTATAACAGTTTTTTTTACGGGAAAAAAGAAGTATTTCGGAAACATAAATATCTTAATAAAATTAATATATTTCCTGTAGCAGACGGTGATACGGGAACTAATTTAGCATTAACCATGCACTCCATTATTGCAGGAACTCAGGCAGAAGATTCTGTTGCCAACGTGAGCCGTAATATGGCTGATGCAGCGCTGATGGGATCACGAGGAAACTCAGGTATTATTTTCGCTCAGTTTGTTTACGGACTCAGTCAGGAAATACGGGACAAACATGTATTATCTATAAAAGATTTTGTCTTTGCTGTAAAAGGGGGGGTTGAATCTGCTTATAAAGCAGTCAGCAAACCAGTTGAAGGTACAATATTGACTGTTATGAAATCCTGGTCTGATGCACTGCATTCCATACATAAAAAAACAACAGATTTTGCTGAATTATTTAATCATTCCATAAAAGAAGCAAAAATAACGTTACAGGAAACACCAAAAAAATTACCTGTATTGGAACAAGCAGGTGTTGTGGATGCTGGTGCAGAAGGATTTGTCAGTTTTTTAGAAGGATTTTTTCTAGGTCTTAAACAGGCTGCACACTTAAAAGCAGATACTAACGAAAATATTATACTTGAAAATACCGTATCTCATACATTTAAAAAATATGAAGAACTTCCTTATCGTTACTGCACAGAAGGTTTGCTGCAGAAGACAGATATGACTGCAGATACTTTACGGGAACAGCTTTCTGATTTAGGTGATTCTCTTATAATAGCTCAAACAGAATCAATGATTAAATTCCATATTCATACTAATTCACCCTCACAGATCTTTTATACATTACACAACCAGGGGGTAATTGCTCAATCAAAAGCAGATGATATGAAACGGCAGAAAGAAATGCAGTTTCAGCCAAAAAGCACTACCGCCATAGTAGTGGATTCAGCCTGTGATCTTCCTCATTCTCTGTTGGATAAGTATCAGATTAATTTGATTCCAATAAATATAATTTTCGGTAAACACCATTTTCTGGATAAGGTGACCCTGAGTCCGAATAATTTTTATTCTTTACTGGATGAGTATTCCATGTTTCCCACAACTTCGCAACCCAGTATTAAAGCATTAGAAACACTATACTCAATGCTTCTGGATAATTATGAACATATCATTTCTCTTCATCTCTCCAGTTCACTCAGCGGCACGTATAATGCAGCCACTTTGGCAGCAAAAAATTTTCCTGCTGAAAAGATAGCTGTTGTGGATACCAGACATCTTTCTACCTCATATGGGCTGATCGTCCAGCAGATAGCTGAATCCGTTTATAAGAATAGACCATTTAAAAAAATAGTAACACTTGCTGAGCGTCTTCCGGAAAAAGCAACCATCCTGGTCAGTGTAAAAAATTTGAAATATATGGTAAAAGGTGGAAGAGTCAGCCCTTTAAAAGGGATTGCTGCTAAAATACTTAACCTTAAGCCGATTGTATCGCTGGATGAAAAGGGTAATTCTAAACTCTATGGTAAAGCTTTCAGTTTTAAAGCCAATATAAATAAAATTATTGCTATGATTGCTACCCATAATAATAAACATCCTATTGCCAGCTATGCCATTGGTCATGCCCAAAATAAAACAGAGGCAAAACTTCTGGAAGAAAGGTTAGCCCGGATTCTGGGGAAAAGAGCAGAATACATTATGGACATATCTCCGGTAATTGGCTCTCATGCCGGAGTCGGGGCTGTGAGTGTATCTTTTATTGAACAGTAAAAAGCAGAATTTTAACGCAGAGTCCGCAAAGATCGCAAATTTATAAATGTATAATTATTAGATATTTATATTTTTTTTTATATCCTCTGCGATCTTTGCGTTTAATATATTTTTTACTTTTTAAACAGACATGCATTATTAAAAGTTAAATAAAATAATCACACAAAAATTACACTATTTTCTTTTTCCCCGCTTAGGAACTGGGTGCGCCTGACGCACTGCCCGGTTGCGATGTGCCCTTCTTTGCTTAATAACCGCTGCTCTCCTGGGTTTATAGTGTATCCGGTGAATATGCTTGATCCTGTTCTTCCGGGTAAAAACAAAACTTGTTCTGATTGTATATTTTTTAATTCGGGGTTTGTAAACATGGATCTTCACCGGTGCATGCCGTCTCCACCATTTTGGATACCTGCCCCAGTAATACGGAGAACGGTAAGGACGATAAGTCGGATGGTAAATTCTTTCAATGACAGGCCAGGTATGAATACGGATTTCAGCAGGTGTTATGTAATAATTTGAACCATAAATATCTTCGTTTCCCTGAATCTGCATAGTATAGGAATCATCCTCATTTTTCTCTATCTCAATTGTTGCAACATCCTGATATTCATCCTCACCTAGAGCAGCCTGCAGAATGATCAGATGCACATCTCCTTCCACTTCTTCCAGCACCCTAATGAAATCCACTTCATCATTTCCATCCAGATCAAGGTTATTTATACCTATATCAGGATCATTCAGAGATTTCTCGAATGCTTCCAGATCTTCTGAATCCTTAAATAACTCCCCCACTGCTTCCAGATCTAATCCTTCTGCTGTTTCCTCAGAAATGGCTTCAATATCCACCTCTTCCTGAGCCCAGATAAAAGAAAAACATATAAAAATTATAAAAATACTGATCACTGCTTTCATTGTTCCCTCCAAAATTATTATCTTATCATTAAACTATATACTCACATTATCATCTTAATTATATAAACGTTCAGTTTTTAAGAATATTGTGAATTTAAGGTGGTGGTTGTCCAAAAAGTATAAAAAAACTATTAACGCAAAGTTCCTATAATAAAAAGTGGACTCCTCGCTGCAAATACCTTATATTGG
>CAZETW010000074.1:0-9391 GCA_964515295.1 uncultured bacterium
TTATTTTAAATGTTTTCCTCCATCCACAAAAATTACCTCACCGGTAATAAATTCATTGTTCAATAAAAAATTAACCGCAGAAACTATATAAGCAGCATCCCCTTTCTTTTTCAAAGGTGTTTTCTTTATCAATGATTCAAGCATGGACTGCTTCATTTCTTTTTCCGGCATAATCAATCCGGGACAAATTCCGTTTACTCTGATATGAGGTGCTAATTCTTTGGCCGCCATTCTGGTAAATTCATATAACATCTTTTTAGTTAAAGTATAACTGAAATAATATTTTGACAATGTGGTGATTTTTGTATCTAATATATTTATTATATGTCCTGTGGCTGTCTGAGAAGCATATGCCCGGGAAATAAAAAATGGTGCCTTAAAATTTACATTAAAATGGCGGTTAAATATATTTCGGTTAGTTTCCAGAAAAGTATTTCTTTCAAAAACAGAAGCATTATTTATTACCAGATCAAGAGCACCAATACCTTTTACCGCTTTTGATACAAGTTTTTCAGCCTGTCCCACATCATTCAGATCAGCCCGCAACAAAATAACATCCCTTTTTTTTGCCCGTATCTCTTTCTCCACTGATTTTGCCTCTTCCTCAGAAGTATTATAATGCAGGGCTATAGTATACCCCTGATCAGCCAGGGAAAGAGAGAGCTGTCTGCCGATTCTTTTTGCACCACCTGTTATTAAAGCTGACTGCATTACTAAACCTCAATAAAAACAGATTATTCAGAGATTTATTAAATATAGTATAAATACTTCAATAATGCAAAATGATAAAATCAAATAGGTCTTGCTTATTTTGGCCAGATTTATTATACTGTACATATTAAATAAAGATAAAATTGATACTATGAATACTAATCCAAATATATTAATAGAAAGTTATAAGCTTGCCTGGAGATCATTTAAAAAATGGTGGATACCTATATGCCTCGTCTCATTGATTATATTTATTTTTGAGATCATTCCCAGAATCACTGTCAGTTCAGAATTTAATAATTTAAAAGCAACTGTAGAAAAATTAATCCATGCTATACTACAGAATGATAATGAGCAGATTAAGCTCCTGACTCTGGAAACTCAGTATAAATTGAGACTTATGTTAAACAAATTATTTAAATTCAGTGCTATAGTTTTTCCCTTTATTGCTATGGCAACAGTGATTTTACTAATGATTGCAAACTGGGCTACTCAGGACAAAAAAAAACCATCAAAATCCATATTATCTTTAATATATATAGCATGTATTCATATCCTCCTTGCCTTTATAAAACTGTTCGCCTTTCTCTTGTTCATTCTGCCTGGTGTGTATATTTATGTAAAACTGCTTTTTGTGTCTCTTCTTATGCTGGAAGAAGATATGAATGCCTGGGGAGCGGTAAAAAAAAGCTGGATCATGACTAATGGTTATTTTATAGATCTTTTCTTGCTCATTGCATTTAACTCTATTCTTCAATTCATTTTACTTTTTTCTATTATTGGTGTTATACCCGCAACAGGATTTGTGAATACAGCACGTGCATCTGCATTCAGAATAATTCTTCAAAATCAGAAATAAAATAAATAATGAAATTTTTTATTATCTTTTAAGTTCATTAAAATTTAATTTATTACTTAAAAATTCGGAGGGAAATTATGTTTGGGAAAAGCATCACATTATTCAAACTATTTGGTTTCAAGGTCAGAGTGGATGTTAGCTGGCTTATAATAGTAATCTTAATTTCTTGGACACTGGCTCAAAGTCTGTTTCCCCATTATTATGAGAACTTGAATAGTGAAACCTACATTATCATGGGTATTCTTGGGGCACTTGGCCTGTTCATTTCTATAATACTTCATGAAATGAGTCATTCTTTGATAGCCAGAAAATTCGGACTGCCCATAAAGGGCATTACTCTGTTCATATTCGGAGGAGTAGCACAAATGGAAGATGAACCGGAAAATGCAAAATCCGAATTTTTTATGGCAATAGCCGGCCCTGTTGCAAGTATAATCATCGGCATTATCCTGCTCGGCATTTATTTATTAACAGTTAATACCGGGATTTCAAAAATATTTGTCGGAGTTGTTCACTATCTTTGGATGATAAATTTTATTCTGGCAGGATTTAATCTGATACCGGCTTTTCCGCTGGACGGGGGAAGAGTATTAAGATCTATCCTCTGGGCCTGGAAAGGAAGACTTGGCTGGGCTACCAGAATAGCCTCAAATTTTGGGTCCGCATTTGGTTTTGTTCTGATCTTCTTAGGAATTATCAGCTTTTTAACCGGTAATCTTGTAGGGGGGCTCTGGTGGTTTTTGATCGGATTATTTATTAGAACTGCATCCAAATCATCCTATCAAAGGGTTCTTGTAAAAAATTTACTTCAGGGTGAAAAAGTCAGAGATTTTATGACTAAAGATGTGGTAACAGTTAATTCTTCAATTTCGATAAAAGAATTGGTGGAAAACTACATATATAAATATCATTTCAAGCTTTTTCCTGTGGTTGACAAAGGAAAATTAAAGGGATGCATATCCACCAAAGATGTAAAAAAAGTACCCAGAGAACAGTGGTCGGAAAAAACAGTGAACCAAATACTGCAGTCATGTTCGGAACCTGCAACCATACATCCGGACCAGGATACAATGGATGCACTTTCATTAATAAGAAAATCCGATAACAGCAGACTTATGGTGGTTAGCAATGATAAACTAATTGGTATCATTGCTTTAAAAGATATTATGAAATATATTTCAGATAAAATGGAATTAGAACAAGATAAGTATGAAAAAATGTAATATCATAATTAAAGACCCAATGTTCACAGTATTGGTATCAACAAAATCTACCGGAAAACCAGCAAGAATATTATAAGGGAGATATTCTGCGAACTTTGCGTTAAATTTTTATTTTTAATCAGCCCTGAATTTTTAAAAATCATAAGATTGTCAGTCTGAGTTAATGCAAGACTGACAATTTCAATAAAAAGAAATTATAAAACCTGTTTAACCTTTTTTCTGCCGGATAATTCATATACTCCCAGCGAATTTTTTCCGGAAACGGTAAAAGAATAATCTTTATAAGTAACCTGACCCTTAATAGATGTATCATACTGAGCAGGATTTAAGAGAATATACTTCTTTCTGTTAGTACGTATTAAACTACCGATACAATTATCAGGCAAGCTGAATAATGGTTTTATACTGTTCTCCTCCAGAAATGACAGTTTTTTACTGTAAGGATCAAAAAAATTTTTGAAGGTATAGTCAATCGGATTTAATTCTGTGGTTATCTGAGGATCCCCCCCCATCACAACTTTAATATTAGTCTTTTCGATTAATTTAAGTAAGTACAGTACCTGAGCATCGAGAATATCTGGAAAGGGATAGACGATACCTTTGTAAATTCTTTCTCCGATTTTTAAACCTGAATCCAAAATTTTTGCTTTCTTTAACAAAAAAGGAGAAATTACATCTATCTGTATCCCTGTTAAAACCAATTTAGATATTAAATTATATATACAATCAATAATACTCTTATCCTTGGATAAATTACCTGCCATAATTGTTTCAACCGGAAAAATAAATGCATAATCGCTCTCCGGTGGAATAAAACCAGTAAGTTTCTTTATCTGATTAATAATTTTATTATATTTATTAAATATCGACTTGTCATTTGATTCTGATAATATATCTTTATGATCTATAACAAAATTAATTGAATAAAGAGACATCAGGTTTATCCATAAGGGAAGTTCTCTGGAGGAGATTACAGATAGATCTATCTTATGATATACTTTTTTCTTTTTTGAATGTGCTGACAAACTTTTGGCAATAACAAATGTTGTTAAAAGGAAGTCATATTTAATCTTTCTCTTATCTGTTTTAGTAGTTTCAGAATAAACCACAGTCGCTCTGTCAAGAGCACTCCATGGATCCATATTACCACCTAACAAGGATGAGTTGACGTGATTTTGTGTATGCCTGGAATAATAGTTGCTTATATCCACACCGTGAAAAAAACTATTTAACATACTACGAAACTCACTGATACTGTCATAGACCAATTCCATCAATAAATTATAATAATCAAGCCGGACTTTAATATGACTATTATCACTCATCTCTAATATAAGATACAGTAAAAAATCTTGAAGATTGTACCCGTACTCAGCTTTAAAAGAGTTATAAATAGAAATACTTACCGGGATTCTGTTAATGCCAGAGATATAACCGAAATCTTCCTTACCCCAGATAATTCCATCGAGATTAACAAAAGCGTCAAAAAGTTTTTCAATAAATTCAAGTACAATGTCATTACTGTCTCTGCCTGCAAAATCATACACATTTGTATTAAGTTTTGGAAAAACAGCAACATACCAATCCTGGTCGGGTGGAACATCAACTATTCCGAATATTTCAATGTAATTAGCGACAATATCAGCATGAAAATTAGTTTGCCTGGTTATATCTCTTACTGAATCTTTTAAAATCGTACCATCTGAATATTTAAATAAAAAAGCTTTTTCCAGACAATGAGGCTCAAAAGATAAAGCTTTATCCTGCAGTAAATTAGTGGGGATTTTTTCAGGATATAGGATTCTGATCTGAAAATTATAATCTTTAACCTTAGTTATATTTAAATTTTCTTTTTGCACTGGTAAATGTGGATCTCTGGTAAGTAAAAGATTTTTAGTCCGTTCTCCGGTTCTGCAGATTAAGGGGCGGGAATTTTGTCTGGGGTCTATTTGAAGGAAAAAATCAAGGTTCCGTTTTCGTGACCATTGGCTCACTTGTGAAATTATCCGTAACGTTCTGGGATCATCGATTTCATATCGGGAATTACCAATATTAGTAAAAATGCCTGAAAATCCCTGTTGAACAAGCAGATCCAGCTGAGAACGAAGAGTTCTTGGATTTAAAATTTCAGTATCTTGCCATTTCCAGAGAAAATATCCGCCTGATATATTTTTTCTTGTTTTATTCATATAAAAATGAAAGTATAATGAATATTCGAGTTTTTATCAATAGATTTAGTATAGACCTGTAAATTATTTCTTTTAATTAAACGGATGTATTTATAATTTTCAAATCTCTGCTTTTTTTATTATGGTAACATGTATAGTTTATTAATTTCTTATATTAATTTTTTTTAACTGATAATTTTTAAAATATATAAAAAGTAAAATAACGCTGAGACCTAAAAAAATTATGTTTTCTATGATCTTTATCAATCCAATAGTTGCATCTCCTCCGGGATTGAAACATCCACAATTTACATCCAGTCTCCTGATATAAGCCTGAAGAACCAGCAGAAAAAACAACTGCATTAATAAATAGTTTATAACCACCGCTGCTTTAATCCATATACCTGTAATCAAAAAGATCGCCAGGATAAGTTCAAGATAAGGCAGCCATACAGCTGCTAACCGGGAAAGCCCTTCACCAACAATTCTGTAATTCTCAACATCAAGAGAAAAATCCCAGGGGTGTATGATTTTATTATAAGAGGAAAAAATTAATAGTATTCCAAATCCAAATCGTAAAAAAACTGCGGCCCACTTTTGATGCTGTTCCTTCATTTACCTCCCCCTTTTTCTATAGGAAAGCCATACTCAAGCCATTCTGCATATCCGTTCCGGAGAAAAAAAACGTGTTTATACCCCATGTGTTCTAATTGCTGGATCATAATAGGAGCTTTGGTAGAATTTTGTTCGAAATCATATAAAATAATTATAGATTCTTTTACAGGTAAATTAAAAGCTTCAGGTTGATTAATAAATTCATAAAAAGGTAAAGACTGTGCTCCTTTCAGATGATCAAGGGAATATTGTTCCTGCGATCTTACATCAAAAAAATAAGCTTTTTCCTGTAAATAATAAACATAACAGGAATCTGCAGATATAGGATTCCATCCCATCTTCTGTGAATTCACTTTAAAGCTTAAAACAAGTAACCGAAAAGGAATACCCTGAGGATATATTTGGTTGAACACTATTCCTATAAACAGACTAAAGAGAACAATACAGATAATTCGCATTATTAATTTTTTATTTATCATGATTAATTATACTGAATAAAAGTTGATATTTTATATTTTGGATTTTCAGAATAATCTGATTCTACAATAATCTGGCTTACCGTATATCCCTTTTGTACAGGAGTATATCTAACAGTTACCGATTTACTGCTGTTCGGTTTAAGAATAAAAGAATCAGGTTCAATGTTAATGTATTTATTATTAGAATATATTTTTTTGACAGTTAATTCTTTGTGCTGCTCATTACTGATTGTAAGTGTCTTGGTTACAGTTTTATCCGGATTATAATCCAGATGAAGAAAATCTAAATATCTTGGCTCAATATCAACAAGTTTATAGATATCAGCCTGTATTGTATAAGTAATAGGTTCAAAATTTTTATCTTCAAAATATATAGTGATAGTCTTTCTTATAACACCTTTAAATCCTGCTGTATTAAGAGAATAGTCAATTTTTACAGTATCTCCGGAAGAAATTATCTCTTGGTTATATTCGGTGGTTGTACAACCGCAACTTGAAAATATTTTTTCTATTCTTATATTTTTTTTGCTGGTGTTGATAAATAAAATTTGATCAGTAATCTTTGTGTTCTCTTTTATACGGCCATGGTTAATTAACACAGGAGTAATATGTTTAACATCATCTGCTTTAGCGGATAAGGTCAGTAATAAAGATATAAATAATATATTCCAGTATTTGATCTTAAGGTCTGAATAATTGTTCACTGATAATTGTTTACTCATGAAGTAACCTCCCCTGAATTCTATAATGAACATAATATAAAAAATTTTTACTTATTTTACAACTACTTGATTTAATCAAATATTTTATTATTTTTATATTCATGCGAACATTTTTAACTGATAAAAACATTTATGTTACTCCCAGAACGAATCCTGGACTTTTAACCAGATTATTTACAAATATAATTTTTTATCCACAGGCTTTGTATATAGTGCTGAGTTCAGCATCTCTGGCTAAACGTGGAAAATATACTGATGAAAAATGGGTACAGAAAAGTTTAGGTGTAGTTAAGGCATTAGAAAGAGCCGGGGTAAGATTCAAGATTGAAAATATTGATGTTATCAGAAATCTTGATTCTCCCTGTGTGTTTATAGCAAATCATATGAGTACATTGGAAACGTTTGTGCTACCCGGCCTCATTCAGTCTTTTCAGGATGTAACTTTTGTCGTACAGAAAGGATTAATGGTGTATCCGGTTTTCAAACATGTTATGATTTCCCGAAATCCTATTCCGGTCAGCAGAAAAAACCCTCGTCAGGATCTCAAAGCCGTCTTGGAAGGAGGAATGGAAAGACTTGAAAATAATATTTCACTAATTATATTTCCTCAGAGTACCCGTACTTTACACTTTGATCCTAAAAAATTCAACTCCATTGGAATCAAATTGGCTAAAAAAGCTCAGGTGCCGGTTGTCCCCATTGCTCTGAAAACAGATGCCTGGAAAATAGGAAAGTTACACAGAGATTTTGGCGAAATTGATCCAAGAAAGCAGGTTCATATTTATTTTGATAACCCTTTAAAAATTAAAGGGAATGGGAAAAAAGAGCAACAGTATATTATACAGTTCATTTCTAAAAAACTTTCAGAATGGTCTGAGGACTCACAGTAATATGGGAAAACCAACCAGAGAATATATCTATGGTATTAATCCTGTTTTTGAAGTTGTTTTAGCTGAACGCAGAAAAATTTATACTGCTTATTTAAATGAAAAATACAAAAATAATCCTCGTATAGATAAATTAACTGCTATCCTGAAGAAACATACTATTCCCATTGATAAAGTGAGTAAAGAAAGATTATTTGAACTTTCCAGGACCAAAAAACATCAGGATGTAGTACTCAAGACAAAACCATATCCCTACATCTCTTTTGACAGCATTTTAGGATCAAAAAAAATACTGCTTTTAGATAATGTAGAAGATCCTCATAATGTGGGAGCGATATTAAGAAGTGCTGATATTTTCGGATTTCATGATGTTGCTTTACCTCTAAAAGGAGTCCCGGATATTTACCCCTCAGTAGTAAAAGTATCTGCCGGAGCAAGTGAATATCTTAACATTGCAAAAGACAGAAATGCGAATACTTATGTTAAAACAGCCAAAGAAAAAGGGTATGCTGTCATTGCATTGGATGGAGGAGGTGATAAAGAAATAAGCAGTTTAAAATTAGAGAACAATGAGAAGTTCTTATTAGTTGTAGGAGGAGAAGATACTTCAGTTGGCCAATATATTTTAAAAAGGGCAAATCACATTGTACGTATTCCCCAAAAAGGAAGAATAAATTCTTTAAATGCCTCAGTTGCAGCCGGAATAGCAATGTATATTTTTTCTGAATAAAACAGATTTTATTTTTCTTGACATATACTTAAATTCTGGTTATCTTTTACATTACTATTTGAGTTTAACCCTATACAAGGAGGATACAATGAAAAAAATTTTTATAATTCTCATACTTATGTTACTTTTTTATGGCTATAATACTACCTTTTCTCAGGATTTAGATAAATCTATTGCTCAGTATGCAGAAGAAAATGCCACCGGCTATCTTCAGCCGCTTGCAGATGCATTTGGCGCTAATCTTAACAGTGGTCTGAGTCGCTCAGCTCATATCAGTAAATTTGGTTTGCATATTGATCTGTCTCTGCAGGCTATGTATTCCCCTATACCGGATGACAAAAAAAACTTCATTCCTGTTGGTGAAAGTATGAAAGTACCTACTGTCTTTGGTTCTAAAAGCTCAGCAGAAGATTATCCGGACGGAGTATGGGATACTGACTTTTTCCCTCTTGCCGTACCCCAGCTTACCATAGGTTCTGTAATGGGAACAGAAGCCACTTTTCGTTATTTTGCTTATGAAAATGATGAGATCGGGGAAATTAAACTGTCTGGCTGGGGAATTCGCCACAGTATCAGTCAGCATATCCCCTTGTGTCCGGTGGATATTGCAGCCGGTTTCTTCATTCAGAAATTCTCAGTAGGCAGTTATGTTGAGGCTGATGCTCTCTATTATGGACTTCAGGCAAGCAAAAAAATCAGTATATTATTACTGTATGCCGGAGTCGGGGGTGAAAAATCAACGCTTGAGCTTAATTATGAACTTGAAGATGGTAGTGAAAATATATCATTTGATCTTGACGGGGAGAATAAAACCCGTATGAATATTGGAATAGGTCTGGATTTTAAATATGTTAAACTGTACGCTGATTATAATATTGCTCCTCAGAATGTAATTTCCGGCAGTATTGGATTTGGTTTCTAAACATTACTATAAACAGAATTAAATAAACCACCCATCAGAAATTTTACTTAATTATAATGGGTGGTTTTTTATATG
>CAZETW010000074.1:9491-14024 GCA_964515295.1 uncultured bacterium
TTTGATAATTTTAAATTTATCTTATTGCGATCTTTGCGGACTCTGCGTTAAAATTATGTTTTCAGTCCATCCCACATTACATTATCTATACTCAAAAATTCATTTCTTACTCTTTTAAATATGTTACTTTTTTAAAATTTCAGTCAGTCCTGTAAAAACATCAACGTTCTTTCGGTCCTGCAGGTAAATGCTCCAGCAGGTAGCTGGTTAACAGTTCCCGCAGATGAAGAGTTGTATTTTTACCCTCATATATGCCGTGTGATCGGTTTGGATAGGCCATCATAGTAAAGGGCTTACTATATTCAACAAGTTTATTGATCAATTTTTCTGTACCCTGATAATGGACATTATCATCTCCGGTTCCATGTACAACTAAAAGATCCCCTTTCAGATTTTCTGCATAGGTTATGGGAGAACCATTACTATACACTTCCGGATCCTCATCTAAAAGCCCGTTATATCGTTCCTGATAAATTGTATCATAAAGACGTTGATCCGGGACCGGGGCAACTGACATTCCGGTATGATAGACTTCAGGATACTGAAATAAAGCATTCAGAGTAGAAGAGCCTCCGCCGCTCCATCCCCAGACACCGATCCGCTCCTGATCAATAAAGTCCCATTCCCGTATCTTTTTTACTGCAGCAGCCTGATCAGCAGCGTTTAGTACACCGACTTTCTGATAAATGCATTTACGCCACTCCCGACCTCTGGGAGAAGGAGTACCACGATTATCTACAGTGATAACAACATATCCTTTCTGGGTCAGCATCAAATGCCATAAATACGTTCTTCCTCCCCAGTGGTCCTGTGCTGTTTGTCCTGCAGGTTCACCGTATACATAAAAAAGAACCGGATATTTTTTAGAAGGATCAAAATTATAGGGTTTCATTATCATACCGTCCAGTTCAACTTCACCAATATCAACTCTGAAAAATTCTACCGGTTTTCTTTTTAACGCATTAACATTCTCATGCAGTTTACTGTTGGAAACCAGCATACGTATTCTTTCATGAGAAGGAAGATGAATTAAATCAGTGACAGGAGGATTATTTGCTGTGGAATAGGTATGAATAGCCCACCTGCCCTGTGGGGAGATTTGATAGCGATGATTACCCGGCTGATCCTGAGGAGAAAGTCGTTCCGCTTCTCCCTGACCATTAATTTTTTTTCTGTATAGATAGCGCTGTGTGGGATTTTCCGGGGATGCCATAAAGTACACCCATCCATTGTTTTGATCTATACACTGAATGGAAATAGCATCATAATCTCCTTTGGTAACCGGTTCTATATTATTTCCGGACCTGCTGATAAGATAAAAATGTCTCCATCCGTCTTTTTCACTTACCCAGGTAAACTCTTTTCCATCTTTCAGCCATACTACATCATTACATACATCCACCCAGGCCTCATCTTTCTCAACATGAACAGTATTCACCTCACCGGTCGATGCATTGCAGAGCATTACTTCATTTCTGTTCTGCAATCGATTAAGATGCTGGATCATAATCTCTCTGGAATTATCCGCCCATTCCATGCGTGCAATATAATTATTGCGGGAATCTCCGGGTACATCCATCCAGGTTGTTTTACCTCCTGAGGCAGGGATCACTCCTACTTTGCAGGCAGAATTAGTAGTCCCTGCTTTAGGGTATTGAATAGGAATGATTTTGGGATAAAGAGAATCAGTATTGTTTATCAGATAGAATGTGCCTACTCCCTCAGAATCAAGCTGCCAGTAGGCTATTTTTTTGCTGTCAGGACTCCACCGGAAACCGTCTCTGCACCTGAATTCTTCTTCATAAACCCAGTCAAAGGTACCATTTATTATTGTTTTGGATCCGTCATCAGTCAATTGTTTGATTTTATTAGTTTTAATATTTTCCACATACATATTGTTCTCCCGTACATAGGCCACCTTTTCTCCATCCGGAGAGAACTTTGCGAACATTAAAGTAGATGGCCTGGCATTTCCTCCTAATTTCTTCAGCTTCCAGGTCTTTAAATTAAGTATCCAGTAATCACCTCTGGTGTTTTGTCTCCAGACTCTTTTAGTATTGGTAAAAATCATTAATTTTGCTCTGTCCGGAGACCAGATATAATTCGCAATCCTTAAGGGATTTTCTTTATCTTCAGGAATCAGTTTATCTGCTGATACCAGCATTGTACGTTTCCCGGTTTCAGGCTCATATTTGACAATATCTCTGCCGCCTTTCTCATTTTCTTCCAGTGTAGTATATCCTGCCTCGTTCTCTAACCAGCGGACAGGGCCGAAATATTCTGAAGAAAATTCATTTGAACTGAAAATTCGTTCCAGGGTAAGCAACTCCTTATCTGCTGCCTGACCAAAGCAGGATAAAATAGTGGCAAGGAGTATAATAAATGTAAGTGTTCTTTTTAAGAATTTCATAATTTCCTCCATACAGTTATTTTCTTATTTAACATTCAATCTTCTAATTAGTTTATAGGATTAAAATTACAATTTTTTCTGATAATTATCAAGTCTGAATATAGCTGTTGACTTTATAATAAATAGTGGTTATCTTTTAATTCAAAATAGCTGAAATCCGGGAGACGCCATGACTCAGAAAAATGATTTGAAAACTATTGAAGAATTCCAGGAAGCCCGATCCAAAATTTTTCAGGAAATCGAAAAAATCATCATCGGGCAAAAGCATATCATTGAACATCTTCTTATCACACTTTTTTCCCGTGGTCACTGTCTTCTGATCGGTGTACCTGGTCTGGCCAAAACCCTGCTTATTTCTTCTCTTGCCAAATTGCTGGATTTAAAATTCAGCCGGATTCAGTTTACTCCGGATCTTATGCCTTCTGATATTACCGGAACTGAAATCCTGGAAAAAGATCAATCCACTGGTGAAAAATTTTTCCGTTATATAAAAGGTCCTGTTTTTGCAAATATCATTCTGGCAGATGAGATCAACAGAACACCGCCAAAAACTCAGGCTGCTCTGCTGCAAGCCATGCAGGAACATGAAGTCAGCGCATCCGGACAGACATTTACACTTCAGGAACCTTTCTTTGTTCTTGCCACTCAAAATCCAATAGAACAGGAAGGGACATACCCGTTACCGGAAGCTCAGCTTGACCGTTTCATGTTCAACTTATGGATAGATTATCCCTCCGCAGAAGAAGAAGTAATAGTGGTACAGTCAACCACCGGCAATGTACAGCCGGATCTTAGTCCTGTACTGGACAGCAAGACCATAATTCATCTTCAGGATCTGGTGAAAAAAGTTCCTGCAGCAGATAATGTGGTTGAATTTGCTGTGCAGCTGGTCAGAAAAACCCGTCCGGATAACCAAGATTCACCCGATTACATCAAAAACTGGGTCAGCTGGGGAGCAGGACCCCGCGCTTCTCAATATTTAATACTGGGAGCAAAAAGCAAATCTATTTTTGACGGACGTACAACGCCGGATATAAATGACGTACGATCTGTGGCAAAACCTGTTCTCCGGCATCGTATAGTGACCAGTTTTAATGCAGAGGCAGACGGGATCAGATCTGTTGATATTATTGAGCGTTTATTAAACAATACAGGAGAGTAAAACAGATGTCTGACTGGAGTATAGCCCTGTTAATTCCTTTCTTTATTTTCAGTATTGCTGTCCTAGTTAAGTCTTCTGATCTCTTTACAGACCAAGCAGAAATAATTGGATTAAAACTTAACATACCGTCTTTTATTGTGGGAGTAACTCTGCTTGCTCTCGGAACGTCCCTCCCCGAACTTATCACTTCCATAATAAGTGTTATAAAGGATTCATCCGAGATCGTTATTGGAAATGTCACCGGTTCAAATATTACCAATATTTTTCTGATCCTGGGATGCTGTGCTGTGTATACTAAAAAAATGAAGATCAACTATGATCTGCAAAAAGTAGATCTGCCCTTATTAATGGGGTCAACTTTTTTGTTTTCAATAATGGTATGGGATGGGAAATTTACTAAATTCGAAGCAATATTGTCTTTGATTGGACTTATTGTTTATATAATCCAGAGCAGTCAGGCAAAAAAAATTCATTTCATCGTTCATAAAGATATTACGGAAGATATCAAAGAAAGTGCTGATATCCCAATATTGAAACCCCTGCTCATGCTCTGTATCAGCGGAGTATTGTTATATCTGGGAGCTAAATACACAATTCAGTCTATGATTCATATTTCTGTAAAGCTTTCCATCGGAGCAGAAATCATATCTGCAAGCGCTGTTGCTCTGGGCACCTCACTCCCTGAACTGATCGTCAGTATCACTGCAGCTAAAAAGGGCAACCCGGAAATGGCAATAGGGAATATTCTGGGTTCCAATATTTTCAATACTTTTGCCGTCATGGGTATACCAGGACTAATAGGCACCCTGATTCTTCCTCAGAGCATACTGGTGAAAGCAGTACCCATTATGATTATTGCTACCCTGATGTTTTATTTCCTCACCCTGAAAAAAGAACTGACCCAATGGGAGGGGTTTATTCTGCTGTTGTTTTATGTGCTGTTTATTAATACTCTTTTTGT
>CAZETW010000075.1:0-13938 GCA_964515295.1 uncultured bacterium
GAACTTAAGAACTTTAGAACATGAGAACGTTAGATAATTGACATGCAGAAACCAGTAGACAGAGATCAGAAGCCAGCAGATATTATTTGGGGACGGAGGGATTTTCAAAAATAATATCACAATAAAAACTCCCCTGACAAGAGCTTGTCCTGAGCTTGTCGAAGGAGGAGATTAAGAGGGGTTTAGAATACATATTATTTTTGAAAATCACGTCATTTAAAAAAGACAAAAAATAAAAATAGAAATCGTTCGTTTCGTTAGTTTTGTTAGTTGCTTATAATTGGGGATAGGAGAAACCATGACAACTTCAAAAAAATTACTTGCTCTGGATTTTGACGGAGTACTGTGTAATTCCATTCATGATACCATAATGACTGCTGTAAATACATTCTTAAAATGCAGAGAACCCCATAATCTGTTTATTGAGGATCAGCTGACACCTGAAACTGTATTCGACTTCGAAAAACAAAACCCTGAATTTATGCAGAAATTTATTCGTTTAATGCCTTTGGGAAATTTTGCTAAAGATTATTATGTGATTCTGAAAATTATTGATGATAATATATTTGATACAATTTCATCACAAAAAGACTTTGACCAGATAAGAAAAAATTCAGATCCACAGACAATCAAAACCTATGACAATTTATTCTATAAATACCGGTACTCCTTACAAAAAAATAATCCGGATAAATGGGCTGAACTGCTCCCAGCTTTTCCCGGTATCCCCGAAGCAGTAACAAAATTGAGCAAAAATTTCCTTCTTGCCATAGCTACTTCCAAGGATGTACATTCAGTCAATATACTGATAAAAAAATATGATATTTCGGATCTTTTCTCTTCAAAAAACATTCTGGATAAAAATTTTGCCCGCACAAAAAGAGAACACATAACTAAGCTGCGCCAATTACATGATCTCGATTTCCGGGATATTTATTTTATTGATGATAAAGTCTCACATCTCTTACAGGTAAATGACTTGAATATACATACCTATCTTGCAACCTGGGGTTTCAATACTGAACGGGAGCATAAAATTGCTGAAGATAATAAAATTAATCTGCTGAGTTTAAAAGAACTACCGCACCTTACTCCTTAGTGTGTCTATTGTTCATTATAGATCAAATATATACATCCCCTCACAATCATCTTTGCATAATTAACTTACTTTTCTGTTAGTACATGCAATAATTTTCTATAGTTCACGTTTATTTATATAGGAATTAATATATATACAATATAAAACAGCAGAGGTGCGCTATGTATTGTAGAAATAATATTACATATATGCTTATTCTTATGATATTATGGCTTAATACAGTGAAAGCAGCTGATAAAAAGGAAAAAACAGCCGATTTAGCCAGACTGAATCATGAAATTGTACTGCTCAATCTCATCAATGGTCTTTATCTGACTGATGATCAGGTTGAACCTCTGAAACAGAGGATTGAACAAGCTCAAAAGGTCAAAGAAGAATTTTATGAGCAATTATATAAGAAAAAATCTGAATTTGAAGAAATCTTAAAAGATCTTAAACATACCCTGGTGCAGGATGAGGCAATATCAGACAGACTGAAAAAACAAATTTATTCTATGAAGCAAATACAGCATGATCTAGAAGACATAAGGGATAAAAAATTAATTGCATTACAGGAACAGATCAAAGATATATTATCACCAAACCAGCTCATACTGATCGAAGAATTCAAACCGTGTACTATCCCGCCCAAAACCGGCAGAATCGGACAGTCTGTGGAGACAGGTTCGGAAAGATTAATCCAACTCTTGGGAAAAATACGGAATATGCCTTCCAGCAGATATAATATGGTTAAAGATATGTTTGCTGAGATACATCTAGATAAAATTGAAAAATTTATTCAAAAATTTAGTGAAAGGGAAAGAGAGGAATATAGACAAAAAATACTGAAAACGTACAAAACAGTTAGACGATTATCAGACAAAGAATTTTTAATACAACAAAATACTCTTACGCAAAGTATACTACCTGAACATAGGGAAGAATTTACTCTAAGGAAGTATCAGCTTGATAAAGTCGGCAGATTTTTTTTGGATGAAACTGCTTTACATATTTTAAAAGAAAAGTTTGGAAAATAAACAAATATTTTGTAAATTTTTACTATATATGAATAATATGGCGGAACATGTGGCATATAAATTGCATATAAAGAAATGAAAGAATAAAGAATTATAGAATGAATTCTTGATAAAGGTATTAATTACACTACTATGCTGAAAAAAACATATATACATCTAAGAAATCTGGATTCCAGATTGTGTATAAAGATTTCCGGGTGGAATGGTAAAAGATTCATTGATAAAATAATGTATGCCGCTTCTCATTTTGGGTATGGTTATTTATATCCTGTGATTGGAGGAATATTATTGGCTCTTGATTATGCACATACACAGGTTATCTTTCATGTTGGCATTACTTCTTTTATGATACAGCATGTAATATATCGCTTCGCCAAAAATAAAATCAAACGATTAAGACCATTTAACGTACTGCCGGAAATCAACCGGTTAATGCGCATACCTGATGAATTCAGCTTTCCATCAGGGCATGCTGCAGGTGCTTTTTTAATGGCAACCCTATTAAACCATTTTTATCCTTCTCTGTCAATCCCCTTTTATTCCACTGCTTCCTTAATTGGATTTTCACGGGTGTATAATGGTGTACACTATCCCAGTGATGTGATGGCAGGCTCTGTTTTAGGATTTCTCAGTGCCAGGATCGGACTGGGGATATTTGTATAAAAATATAAATCTGAATATTATAATCGATTTCTACTTTATTTTTTAGAAAAAATATTAAGTGCAGCAAAAAAAATGATCGCAGCTAATCGTGCGGTGCGGTTATCATTATCGAACCGGGGAGAAACTTCTGCTATATCCATCCCCAGAAGTTTTCCGCTGAGTAATATATGTTTGACCAGGGTTATCACCAATTCAGGATGAAGACCGAAAGGCTGAGGTGCACTCACTCCTGGAGCATATGCTGCCGACAGCACATCAGAACAGATTGTTAAATAGATATAATCATGTTTGTAGATAAAGGTATCAACAGTTTCCTGGTTTTTTGAAAGTGTATCCATAGTAAGATCTTTTGCCATAATATATTTAACATGTAACTCCTCTGCTTTTTTGAACAGACTTCGGGTATTGCCGTATTGCTGAATACCAATACATAAATAAGAAAATTTTTCCTTTTCCTCTTTACATAAATCTGCAATCTGAAGGAATCCTGTTCCCGAATTTCCGCCTGTATCATGATAGGGTCTGAGATCAAAATGAGCATCAAAATTGATTATACCGATACTTTTTTTATTTTCCGGATCCAGGATTCTCTTTTTATTCAGCAACCCCTTAAAGTGTCCTACAACTATATCGTGTCCGCCGCCTATTAATAAGGGAAAAAGATTAAGTGAAAGAATGGTATTTGCTGCTTCAGTAAGACCGGCATGAATATTTCTAAGATCCTGATCCGGACATATTATATTCCCCGCATCATAGAGGTGAGTATTCTCATCAAAATAACAGGGTAAGTCTGCCATTTCTGTACGAATACTTTTAGGCCCTTGTGCAGCACCTGCCCTGCCTTTATTTTTTTTAACTCCTTCATCACAGCAGTAGCCGAGGAAACAATATCCATCTGGAATCTTACTGGAATCCGCAGTAGTGAGATCTAAAAATTCTATCACCTGATGCCAGCGAAAAGATTCACGGTCATTAACATCATCTACTCTGCCCTTCCACAGATTAGGATCCGGGAGTTGATAAATATGGTTCTTCTTCATCTGTGCTCCTTATAAAAATCATTCTTATTAAAAATAAAAAAAGCTGATTAATAAATCAAATTTAATACTGTAAATCTTCATTCCTGTATTGCATATAAGATAATTTTTTATAAAACTTGACAAACAGAATAAAAAAAATTATTTTATATAATGTAAAAACAAATCATAAAAAACATGAGGTATTATATGGCTGAGAAAAAAACTAAAAACCAATATAAGTTTAAAGCTGAAGTTACCCAGCTTTTAGATATACTCACCCATTCACTTTATTCTTACAGAGATGTGTTTATTCGTGAACTCATCTCCAATGCCACAGACGCTCTGGATAAAGTACGCCTGAAAAAACTGCTGGGAGAAGATATTTGCGATAAAGAGCTTGATCTTGAAATTAGAATTGACCTTGATAAGGATAAAAAAATCTTTACTATATCTGATACCGGGATAGGAATGACCAGAGATGAACTTAAGAATAATATCGGAACCATTGCCCGGTCTGGAACTTCTGACTTTCTTAAGGCAATATCAGCTGAAGGTGAAGATAAAGCAAATCTTATAGGTAAATTCGGAGTGGGGTTTTATTCAGTATTTATGGCAGGTAAAAAAGTTGAAATAACCACTAAATCAGCAGAAAAAAAAGAACCGGCCTATATCTGGACAAGTACAGGTCAGGGTTCTTTTCAGATTGCTCCGGCTTCAGGCGATATAAAAAGAGGAACAACCATCAAAGTGTTTTTAAGAGAGGATGCGGAAAAATTTGCTGAGAAAGAAACTGTCCAGTCTGCAATTGAAAAATATTCCAATTTTGTTCCCTTCCCCATTCTTCTGAACGGTGAAAAAGCAAATAAAATTTCAGCCATATGGCGCGAACCAAAATCATCCGTAAAGGAAAAAGATTATAAAGAGTTTTTTAAATTTATTGCCCGCCAGAATGATGATCCTCTCACCTGGTATCATTTTAAAGCTGATGTTCCGCTGCAGTTCAATGTTCTTCTTTTTGTTCCCAAAACTAACTTTGAACTGATGGGACTCAGCAGAAATGAATCAGGAATAAAACTTTTTGTTAAACGGGTTATGATAGACCCCCATGCTCAGGAAATTCTTCCTCCCTATTTACGGTTTGTAGAAGGAGTAATAGAAAGTGATGATCTGCCGTTGAACATTTCCAGGGAAACACTCCAGGAAAATCCCTACATGATCAAGATTAAAAATACAGTAGTGAGTAAATTCCTTTCTTATCTTCAGGATTTTTCTCAGAAAGAACCGGATAAATATAGAGAGTTTTGGAATCAATTCGGACGAATTCTGAAAGAAGGATATACTGATTACAGCAATAAAGACAAGATCGCTGAACTTTTCCGCTTTAACTCATCCAAATGCAAAGATAAAGATGAAATTATTGATCTTAAAACCTATGTTGACCGCATGGTAAAAGGGCAGGAGGAAATATATTTTCTTTCCGGTCCTTCCAGGGCAGATCTGGATAACAATCCAACTCTGGAGATATTCAGAAAGAATGATGTTGAGGTATTATACTGTTATGATCCGGTGGATGAATTTGTTCTGCCCGGATTATTTGAATATAAAGATAAAAAAATAATCTCAGCAGATCAGGCTGATCTCTCACAAATTGAAAAACTTGCCCCAGAAAAAGAAAAGAAAAAGGAAGTAAGCAGTGCAAAACGTAAAGAGCTGGAAAAACTGACCAGACGCATGAAGAATATTCTGGGAGACAAAGTTGAAGATGTTGTTCTGTCTGATCGTCTGATTGACAGCCCTGCCATGCTTACAGCCACCAATAAACAGATGTCAAAACAGATGGAAAAAATCATGCAGATGGTGAACAAAGAGGTAAAACCTGCTCCCAAAAAAATGGAAATAAATAAAAACCATCCTTTAATTAATAAAATGCTTACTATCTATAATAACAATGCCAAAGACGCCCTGTTAACCAAACTTGTTAATAATCTGTATACCACTACAATGCTTTTAGATGGAAATATTACTGACACCCATGATATGGTTGATAATCTGCAGATCCTTCTCAAAGAAACAGCAGATATGTATACAAAAACTCAAAATAAAAAGTAAAATAATTGCATAGTGATGTCAATAATCTATTATATATAATAGATTATTGACATTCAGGAGAATAATATTATGGAAAATATTTTATCTTTTCTGCTTAAATGGTTTAGGGAAACAGGTCTGGCTATTTTATTAATTGTTATCGGAACTTTCTTCCTTATCAGGATAGTCAGTTATTTGTCTGATAAAATTTTTAAGGTAGTGAAAGAACAGAGAAGAGGAGATAAAGAATTCAGCAAACGGTCTGATACACTGAATTCCATTTTTAGAAACTTATGGACCATCATTATCTGTTCAATAGCTGTGATTATTATTCTGAGTGAACTTGGTTTAGATATCGGCCCTATACTGGCTACAGCAGGTGTGTTAGGTTTGGCTATTGGTTTCGGTGCCCAAAGCCTGGTTAAAGATCTGATCAGCGGCTTTTTCATTTTAATAGAAGATCAGTACCGGGTTGGGGATGTTATTCAAATAGGAGACAAAGCTGGTGTGGTTGAAAAAATGACCCTGAAAATGACCATTCTTCGTGATCTTGCCGGTAATGTTCATTTCATATCCAACGGGGATGTCGGAGTTGTAACCAATATGACTAAAGGCTATTCCCGCTATGTATTTGAAATCGGTGTTGCCTACAGAGAAAATGTGGATGAAGTGATGAAGATCATGAAACAGGTTGATGAAGATCTGAGAGCAGATCCGGAGTATAAAGATAATATTATTGAACCTCTGGAAATTTTAGGTCTGGATAAATTTGCAGATTCTGCAATTATCATCAAAGCCCGTATAACTACCGAACCTATCAAACAATGGCGCGTCGGCAGAGAATACAACCGGCGGCTTAAAAAAGCATTTGATGAAAATGATATAGAAATTCCATTCCCGCATCTGACGTTGTATATGGGTAAAGATAAAAAAGATCAGTCACCGCCCATGAATGTAAGAATAGAAAAAGAATAATAAAATTTTCTATATGGAGGAACAGTAAAATGCGCTGGCCTTTCTTTACTCGGTCAAAAAAAGCAGGACTTGCCCCCGGGTCGTTAGTGTATACCGGTACCAAAAGAAAGCTGGAGCCCAGGATAACTGTTTTCGATTATTCTGCTTCAAAAGCAGAAGAAAAAATATGTTCCTCTGTAGAAGAAACATTCACATACCGGGATACAAAATCTGTTACCTGGATCAATATTGACGGTATTCACAATGTAAATATTATTGAAAAGCTCGGGAAGCATTTTAACATTCATCCCCTTATACTTGAAGATATTATGAATACCAACCAGCGTCCAAAAGTAGAGGATATGGAGGAGTTTTTATTCGTTATCCTGCGTATGCATACCCATAATTCCGGTGCTGACGATTTTAATACCGAACAGGTCAGCATACTCATTACTCAAAACTGTGTAATTTCTTTACAGGAACAGGAGGGCGATCTGTTTGATCCTATCCGCGAACGTCTCCGTACTGGAAAGGGAAAAATACGTTCTATGGGAACCGACTATCTGGCTTATACTTTGATTGATACTATGGTTGACAACTTTTTTCTTGTGCTGGAGCAGATCGGAGAACAGACCGAGAATCTGGAAAATGAGGTGATTGAAAATCCTGTACCGGAAGTGCTCCAGAAACTGCATGTTCTGAAACGAAACCTTCTCTTCCTCCGTAAATCAGTATGGCCGCTCAGGGAGGGAATAACTAAACTGCAGCGCACAGAATCATCTCTCATTACTCCTTCAACCAATATATATCTGAGAGATCTATATGACCACACCATCCAGATCATCGATATGGTGGAAACCATGAGGGATATTATCACCGGACTGCTGGATATGTATCTTTCCAATATAAGCAATAAAATGAATGAAGTTATGAAAGTATTGACAATTATTGCCACCATCTTTATTCCCCTGACGTTTATCGCCGGAATTTACGGAATGAACTTCGAGTACATGCCTGAACTGCAGCTCAGATGGGGATATTTTGCAGTATTAGGATTAATAGGAGTAATTGTGATTGGCATGGTATGGTTTTTCTGGAAAAAGAAATGGTTGTAAAATAACAAAATAATGAATAGTAATTCATCATCAAAAATACATATAATAAAAAAAATGCCGATACATTTCTGGATTGGTATCTTTCTGGTAACTGTATCCTGGATACTCCTCTGGTCTCTTTCCGGTCCACGTGCACATGTTCTGTTTTTTCCTCTGTGGACAGGATACTCCCTCACTGTTGACAGTCTGGTATGGATGCGTAAAGGTACCTCCCTTTTTACGAAAAACAAAATAAAATTCATACTTCTCTTTATTGTCTCAATTCCCTGCTGGTGGATTTTCGAACTGATCAATACCAGAACTCAGAACTGGATGTATCTGGGTAAAGAACAGTTTACTGCATTACAGTATGCATTCTATGCCTCCCTTAACTTTTCCACAGTCATTCCTGCTGTTTTCGGTTCTGCTGAGTTACTTAATCCCTTTAACCCTATACAAAAAATGAAAAAATGGATTGTCATTCCCATACATAAAAAATCTCTTACCATAATTTTTCTGTCTGGTGTCCTGCTGCTTCTGTTTATTCTTTTGTTCCCGAAATTTTTCTATCCCTTTGTCTGGCTTTCTGTGTATCTGATCATTGATCCTGTAAACTACAAACTGGGCAATCCTTCTCTTTTAACAAACCTCAGTAAAGGTAACTGGAAAAAAGTGGTATCACTTGCTGCCGGAGCGCTGCTCTGCGGTTTTTTCTGGGAAATGTGGAATTATTTTTCCTATCCGAAATGGACCTACAACACTCCTTTTGTGGACTTTGCTCATATTTTTGAAATGCCAATTCTTGGATATATTGGTTATATTCCATTTTCTTTAGAGCTTTACGCTCTATATCAGTTGATTACAAAAACCTTTAAAAAAGAAAAAAACGAAATTTATATTGATATACATTAAAAAATTAACATGAAAAATAAATTAGTAGATAAAAATATAAAATTTTTTTCTAATAGTATAATGCTTATTTATGAAAAAAACTTGACTTTGAACTAAAAAACTTCGTGGTAAATTTTTATAAAAATAATTTGTTAACTTTAAATTACAGAAAGGAAACATCATGAAAAAAACAAACTTGGTTATTCTGATTTTATGCTTAGCAATGATACTAAGCATATTTACATTACCGGCTATGGCTCAGCAAGACGGAATTATTACTTCCGCCCTGCTGGAAAAAATGCGTACCACGGACATTGATCAGGGAAAGGTCAATGCCATCAGCAATAACAGTATTGGTGATCTTATTGTTAATCGTTCCCATGTTGGTAAAATTGATCATTATTTCGAAGTAAAACTGGATATCAAAGGTATTACTGATCAGCAGTCAACCGGACGATGCTGGCTGTTTACCAGCCTGAATGTTATCCGGCAGAAAGTGAGAGAAAAGTTCAATCTGGAAAGTTTTGAATTCTCTAAAAATTACTCATTTTTCTGGGATCAGCTGGAAAAATCCAATCTGTTCCTGGAGAACATCATTAAAACCAGAGATAAAAAAGATCTGGATCAGAAAGTCAGATGGCTGTTTAAGCATCCGGTCAGTGACGGAGGGGTCTGGAATATGGCAGTCGGCGTCATAGGAAAGTACGGTCTGGTTCCCAAGAGTGTTATGCCGGAAACCTATCACAGCTCTCATACCAGAGACATGAGAAGTGTTCTTTCTACAAAACTTCGCGAAGGCGGTATTCGTCTGCGTCAGATGCATGAACAGGGAAAATCAGTGAAAGCGTTAAGAAAAGCAAAAGAAGAAATGATGATTGATATATATAAAATTCTGGTGTACCATATGGGTGAACCTCCTGCAGAATTTACCTGGCGCTACAAAGATAAAGATGGAAATATCAGTGAACCCAAAACCTATACTCCTCTAAAATTTTTCCGGGAAACCGTTGATGTTGATCTGAATGACTATGTAATGCTGATGAATGATCCTACCCGTGACTATTATAAACTCTATGAAATTGAATACTACCGGGATATGGTGGAAGGGATCAACTGGAAATATATAAACCTGCCTAACGAAAAACTCAAAGAATTTGCCCGGAAGTCATTGTTAGACGGTGAGGCTATGTACCATGCCTGTGATGTCGGCAAACAGCTGAACCGGGAGGAAGGACTGCTGAGCCTGAAGAATTATGATTACCAAGCCTTGTATGGAATAAAATTCGACATGAATAAAAAAGAACGTATTTTAGCTGCCGGAAGCGGTTCTTCCCATGGTATGGCTCTGGTTGGATTTGAGGAAAATAAGGATGGTGACATCACTAAATGGCTTTTGGAAAACAGCTGGGGACCAAGTGCGGGTCATCAGGGATACCTTACCATGACTGATGACTGGTTTGATGAATACACTTTTCGGCTGGTCATTCATAAAAAATATATATCCCCTGAAGTACTTGAAATTCTGGAAACTAAACCTATTCTGCTCGAGCCCTGGGATCCTATGTTTTTGCCTTTAGAGGACAAGTAGAATAGAATGAATAAAAAACTTTAGCACTTGAGAGAGTATGCGTTCATAAACCAGTATTGACCGCAGACGGCAGACGGCCGACCGCGAAGAGGAGTTCATCTTGAAACATAAGTACTTAAAAATTTTTGAATAACAATGGACAGTAACAAAGATTTTCAAAAATAATATCTCAATTAAGGCTCCCCTGATAAGGGGAGTATGAGGGGATTATGATACATATTATTTTTGAAAATCTAGTCATTATAAAAAAAATGAATATGGAGAAGAGAAGGAAAAAGATAAAGAAAAAACACAAAATACAAAAGAAAAAATAAAAAAGAACTTTAGAAAGAAAGTGGGTTAGCGATCAGAAGTCAGTAGTCAGAGGCCAGAACAGACGGTGTCGTCCTGAAAAAAGATTACAGTATTGTAAAAAACAAAATCCTGTAAATCCTGTTGATCCTGTCTGATATCAAAACACTCACCTGTCAGCCTGAGTTCATCGAAGGCTGACTGATCCGTAGGGCAGGGTATTTGTTATTAGGTATAATGAAAAAGGTTACATCTTAAAAAAAGTAACCTTACAGACCTTTATAATGAGGTAATAACTATTGTTTCAGAAAGGCTTCCTACTAACACTGTTGATCAATAGAATCATCTAGTTGCCCGAAGTATATATTCTTTTATTACAAGGACCAGGATAGATATTCTGGCCGATCAGAAGTATGAAAATCTGAGAGATATCTTGAATCATCAGAGAAAAGCTAACTTTGATATTTAATAATATTCTAATGATATTATATATAAAGTAAATTTTAGATGAATAGAGTAAATTACAGCACGTTGAATGGGATAATCAGAGTAATATTAATTAATACATTTCGTTGTAAGCTATTTATTAATTTTATTAACATCCCCCAATTCTTCTTTAAAGAAATGCTTTACATACTTTTTGTTTCTTATTGATGGATCTGATTTTAATCTTTCTGAAAGTCGCCTTAGTATAGCTTTTAATCTTGCTGGATTACTTGATTTTAATTTATGATCTTTGATCATCATTTGAATAAAAGAGGTGACTTCTTTAGGTAAATGAAAACCGAGATTAACTCCAATCATTGAAGAAAATATATTTTTAAAAGCATCATCCACTTCAGTTCGTTTAGGCGATAAAACAATATAATTATATAAAAAATCAGGACGCATATAACAACCGATTGGGTATTTTTCTTTAAATAAATTATTTACAATTTCATATGTTTTTGTATCTTTTGATAACCACCATGTCTTGTACCCAAAAATACTACTATCACTATCTTCATTATTTTTCTCCCGTATACCATAAATTTTTAATATTAATTCTGCATCATATTCAGCTGATTTACGGTGACCTTTTAGTGTTGTTAACTCGTTAATTAAAATTTCTTTCTCACTGTCATCAATATATTCATTATTAATATCATTAGATAGATACTTAATATTAAATTCATTATGCAAATAATTAATCAAATCAATTTTAATTGTCTTTAAATCTGGACTAATAAAATTATTTAGATAATCATAGAAATTAGCTACTTGATTTCTACTCCTTGCATAAAAATAAGATCTTAAGAGAATATCATCTATATACATTGTATTAAATTCTTCACTTAAATATAATTCTTCTTCTCTCTGGAAAAACTTTTCATATTTATATGCTATATTCTCAATATGTAACATTAACTCTTTAATTATAGAATCATTAATAATCATATTTATTCCTGCACTCTTTGAAGCTTTTAATAAATTCCAATGCCTCCTATTTTCTTGTTTTAAATAAAATTCAGATAATGCAGGAATAATTATTGAATTACCAACATAAATATTAAGATTTGACGCCAATGATTCGAAATAAGTTGCTATTTTGGGATCCCAATGTAATGAAAACATTAAAATATATGAGTATGATAATTTTTCTAAATATTTCTTTTGTTCCGATGTACCATTATAAACAATATCTCTAATTGTCATTAAAATTGATACTTTTACAGATTCTTTATTTTTATCAATAACTGGACTTTCGTCTACTGTTATTGAAATAATTTCATGCAAGTCTTTTTCTATTACATGTTCGCTTTCACCATGTAATATAAAATTTGAAAATTCTAAACCTTGTTGATAGTAAATTTGATGTATTACTTCACAAATTAATTGATAGGCGTCCTTAATAGACACATTTTTATCTTTTAAATAAATTTTTAACTTTTTTTCAGTCTGACTAAAAAAAGTTTCATATAATCTTTGATCTTCAATATTTCTTTCTTGAATAATCCGGCGAGTTTCATATGGTAAACAATATGTATCTTCTTTTGTGTGATGCCGAATTTTCCTCGGTTTTTCTGATAAAAATTTTAATCTTTTATTAATTATGGAATTAATTATTTTAGGATCAAATTTAATATATTCTTTTATTTCATCTTTTATTTCACTCGCATTTTTAAAAATATCTTTATCAGGATCAGTACCTTCCAGAATATATAAAATAAGTGTATCCGCTAATACCTCATCAAATTTAAAAGTATCTCTTTTTTCTTCGACCTGTTGTCTTAAAAAAACAAATAATCGTGGATCTATATCTAAATTACTTACAACAATTGTTTTACTTGGATTTGCAATTTCATAAACATGGCTTTTTATAAATATTTCATATGCATTAATTGTAGCATTGTTATAGTTCGCATTACTTACAAACCATTTTTGATCATATATTATAATTGGTTTTTTATAAATATCAAATGTTTTATCAATAAGTTTATCCTTATTATTAATAACTCTATTTGTAACATATTTCAAACTATCATATACAATATCGTTTTTTCTTAATTTATCAATTGTATCGTTGATTTTTTGTTCTGCGTTTTTTTCTGTTGATAATTGATATATCTGTTTTTTAAAACCTTTTCTAAAAAATGTATGATATAAACCATCGATACCTTTATCTTTTGTACCACCTACTGGTAAAAAGTCATATCCAAGCACACCAGTTAAAAATGATAAAGCAAATTTTTCAAAAACATAACCATCCTTAATTTTTTCAATAGTAAATTTAAAATTTTCAATATTGATTTGGTTCATTGTTACCCCCTATTAAAACTTTTATATTATAAAATAATCGATAAAATTATAATAAAAGACCAATATTATATAATTTTTTAAAGTATATATAACTATAATGAACAAATTAATATCCCATTTAAAATAATAAATATTTTTAATCTTAGGATGATAAAAAAAAATACTAGTGCTAATAACATAATTTAATAGAAATTCTTAGTTACATTAATGATAGCCAATATTAGAAAATTTGTGATTGCTTATTTAAAATTTGACTTGCACCATCTAATAAATGAATATTTTTTTTAGATATTTTTTGGCCCAAGGTTGTATATTATATGCAAAGCCAGTCATAGCTCTACCGACAGTGCTTGGCATATAAATGATTTCTTTTCTAGCAAGACCATTAGCAATACCGTCCTCAATTAAAAAATATTGTGTATTTACATCTTCTTTA
>CAZETW010000076.1:0-10969 GCA_964515295.1 uncultured bacterium
TGGAATTATAACTGTTTTAATTTATAAACCGGCTAAAAGTTAAGATGACTTTATAAAAATTTTCAAATTTTATTTCAGTATTAGAACCCGGTACTTTTCACAAGTAACCGGGTTCTTTTTAAATATTTTATAAAATAGGAGGAAAAATGAAGATTTTAATCATATATTTTTCAAAAACAGGGCGTACTAAGAAATTAGCAGAAGAGATTGCTCAAGGAGCAAAAGAAGTAGAGGGTAGTATATTAAATATGAAATCCGTATCTGAGGTTACGAAGGAAGATTTTTTGAATTCAGAAGGAATAATAGCCGGTTCTCCGGTATATTTCGGCACCATGGCTGCGGAACTGAAAGATGTTTTTGACCGTTTTCTTTCCACCCGTAAACAGATGGAAGATAAAATCGGAGCTGCTTTTGCAACTTCTCATCATCCCACCGGAGGAAAGGAAACAACCATTATGTCCATTATCCAGGCTTTTTTGATCTATGGAATGATCGTAGTAGGTGATCCTATGAGTGCAAGCGGGCATTACGGGGTTGCCTATTCCGGAACCATGAATGATCAGACCAAAGATGAAGCCAGAAAACTGGGGAAAAGAGTGGGAGAGCTGGTGAAGAAGCTGGGTGAGGAATAACTCTTGTTTTTTATTACAAAATGATGGATTGGATATACAGTCATCCTGAGTTCATCGAAGGGTGACAGGATAACAATCACCGTATCGTAACGGTCATCCTTCGATGAACTCATATCACGCTTCAGTTGAAATTTGAATAATTCGGTCTTAAATTAAGATGGTTTTTTAACCACAGATCTTTGTTGTGTTCTTCACTTTACAGATAAAAAGCCGAAGCTGAAGAACAACTTAGGCAGTAAAAAATTCAAATTCAAAGCTAGGAGAAATACCATGGCACTTAATATTGAGAGAATGGAAGAAAAAGGTAATGTCAAGGGATTGATCAAAGCATTAAGGAATAGGGACTCAGATATTCGTCAAGCGGCTGCTCGGGCATTATGCAAAGTTGGTGATTCAAGGGCAGTGAAACCACTCATTTCAGCACTCAAGGACACAGAATGGCTTGTGCGTCGATACGCTGCTGAGGCATTGGGCTTCATTGGAGACAAGAGAGCAGTAGCACCATTGACTGATGCTCTCAAGGATCCATATTCTAAGTATGGTTTGACTCCAGTACGAGAAGCAGCTGCCAAGGCACTAGAGCAGATGAGGGCTGCTGAGACAGCTACAAGCCCTCTCGATAAATTGTTAGCCCGCAAATGGTCTAAACCGATTTCATCGAAGAAGACTATGAAGCTAATTAAGATTCTTATAAGAAATTGTAGCTCTATTACAGAAAAGAGTGTTTCTAAGTGTATGGATGCAATAGAAAAACTAAAAAAATATAAGAAATCTATAGTCGCTGAAGTTATGTGTTATGTTGTATTGAAAGCCAATCATAGTAAAGTGAGAGAAGCTGCAGTCTGTGTTTTAAAGGACAAAGCAACAGACAGTATTACTTCAATCCTATGCGAAGCATTACAGTATAAAAGGGAGGAAAGTAAGCTTGTGCGTGCAGCGCTCCTGGCACTCAAAGCTATAGGAGATGTCAATACAAAAGATTCGATTGTCGAATTTCTGAAAGAGTTTCGAGAGACATGGAGAATGGAAAATACTATAGTTACCGGTACAGATATGTTTTCCTTAGGTGGACACTTGGATGAAGAAAAATCTATTTGCCTTGCTGCTTGTCGAGCTCTTGCTGAGTTAGGCGGTTCTGATGCAGTTGCAGCTATCAAAGCAGTTCAATCCGACGGGTACTGGAATAACTATGATGAAATAAAGATGGAGTTGCCTGAGTTGATTGCCCGTACAGAGAAAAGATCGTAGTTGTGTATCATATCAGTATTGTGGTTGCTAATGATTAGCTTATGTTTACCAAATTATTGCTGCAACCTGAAACCTGTTATTTACCTTTCCCAAAATGGTATCTTCTCTTAAGGATATAGATGATGGGGTAGTAGATAATTTACATTTTAATGGTAATACTATGGAGGTGAGACTAAATAACGGTAGAACAATAAAGGCTTTAGCTATAAAAGAACAGATAATGGATGCTTCTCAAGGGAAAACAAAAGTTTTACTAGGAAAAACAATTAATACGAATAACTGGGTGGTAAGATCATGTTACTATAGTATATCTCAAAAATTGAAAATTGCAGCAGAGCAGAACGATATTAAGACAGTGAAAGATTTACTGTTTAAAGATGTAGATCTGAATTCTGAAGGAGTTAATGCATTTATAAGTGCTACAGCTAATGGACACACTGAAATTGTTCAAAGAGTTAAGTGATGTACCGCTATCCTCCCGTAACTGAGTTCAAATTTTTTGCTCTGTGAGGTTTTTCATCTCACAAAAAGTTGAAGGGGAAAAAGCCGAGGTAGGTGAGGTGAGTAAATTCTGTCATGTTACCATGGACTCAGCCTGACAGTGTAATGTCACCCTGAGTTCATCGAAGGGTGACCGTTGCGTTACGATGTGTATTGTACTATCATGCTTCCATGGAATGAGAATGACAGGATCGCCTTTTATTAAGACTATCGAAAAATGATTGATATATTTTTTTTGGTCTTTTCTGAGAGTAACTGCTGGAGGCACAGAGATAGATCAATGTGATCATATTTATGACCACGGGTAATGAGAGAGCGAACTGTTTTCCACAAATTTTTACGGAATCCGCTGAAAGTTGTGGGGGGGGTATTTTTCTGCCTGCTTTCCCGGATAAACCGGAACTTTCGTTCTTCCCGGTATTATTACTGTTTATTTTTAAAGAAAAGATTCTTACATTGTTGTTTAAACACTGTGATACGGGCAGGTTCATGAGGGGAGCATTGGCTCGTCCTGCGGATCGGATGGTTGAGAAAAAGATTCCCTGCCCTGCAGAAGAGAGAGTTATATTCAGCTTGCACGTGCTGAATCCATCTGGAATGTTTGAAAAAATGGAGAGATTATATGACTTCAGAGAAGAACAAGGTAGACAGAAAAAAGACGTCCCTTTCCCGGAAGAAAGGTTTTTTCCGGCGCATTTTCAGCAGAAAGGGTAAACCGGGTAAATCATTATTCCTGCGGATACTCAATAATATTGAACGAACCGGAAACAAGTTGCCCCATCCGGCCAGCCTGTTTTTGATCTTTGTCTTAATTATCATGGCTGTTTCCCATCTGGTGGCATTCCTTAATGTCACAGCAACACATCCGGGAACCGGCGAAACCATCAGTGCTGTGAGTCTGCTCAGCGGAGATGGGTTGAGGTGGCTTTATTCGAATCTCATCGATAATTTTGTCAGTTTTCCGCCCCTGGGCGTGGTGCTGGCCGTAATGCTTGGTATCGGGCTGGCTGATGGAACCGGTCTAATTTCTGTAATGCTGAGGGAAATTGTGCTTACCGCTCCCAAACGGCTAGTGACAGCAGCAGTTGTTGCAGCCGGCATTCTCTCCCATATGGCTTCCAGTGCCGGGTATGTGCTGCTTGTACCGCTTGGCGCTATGATCTTTATGGCATTCAAACGCCATCCCATGGCCGGCATTGCAGCGGCATTTGCGGGTGTGTCCGGCGGCTTCGGAGCGAATTTTATGATAGGATCCATAGATCCGGTACTGGCCGGGCTGAGTGAATCGGCTGCTCATATGGTTGATACCTCAATTCAGGTAACCCCGGCTGTTAATTTCTACTTTGCCTTTGTCTCCGCGATTATGCTTGTATTTCTGGGAACCTGGGTGACCGAGAAATTCGTTGAGCCTCGTCTGGGAACATATGAAGGCATGAGCGAAGAGGTTGAAAAGGTGACTGATCTCGAGAAAAAAGGCCTACGCTGGGCAGGTATTTCACTGTTAGCTGTTGTGGCTCTGTTTTTGTTTTTTCTGATACCTGAAAACGGTCTGCTCAGAAATCCGCAAACCGGATCTATTCTCCACTCACCGTTCATGAGTGGCCTGGTGTCAGCCTTGATGATATTTTTCTTTGTCCCCGGCCTTGTCTATGGTATTATTGTGGGAAAGATCAGGAATGACAAGGATGTCATTAAACTGATGACCAATGCAATGAAAGGACTTGCCGGTTATATCGTTCTGGTTTTTTTTGCGGCTCAGTTTGTCTACTGTTTCAAAGAGTCCAATATGGGTATCTTACTTGCCATCAAGGGGGCAGAGCTGCTCAAATCCATCGGATTTACCGGTATTGGTCTGCTGGTAGCTTTTGTGGTAGTGGCAGCCTTTATTAATCTTTTCATGGGAAGCGCCTCCGCCAAGTGGGCTATCATGGCACCGGTATTTGTACCTATGTTCATGCTGGTGGGATATCATCCCGGTGTAACTCAGGCAGCCTTTCGTATCGGTGATTCTATTACCAATATTATTACTCCCATGATGTCATATTTCGCACTGATTGTGGCCTTCGCCCAGAAATATAATGAAAAATATGGACTTGGTACTATCATCGCCACAATGCTGCCTTATTCCTTGATTTTCTTTTTATTCTGGTCTGCGCTTCTTACGCTCTGGATGCTGCTGGGGCTTCCCATCGGACCGGGCGCGCCCATAGCATATTAATAAATCAGGAATTAACCCAGGTGGTATCGTTTTGAAAAAAGTTTACAGTTTACTAAACCAGTCGTTCTGAAATGTTATTCTGAGCGACCGGAGGGAGCGCTAAGGAACAGCGATATGCATGTCACCCTGAGTTCATCGAAGGGTGACCGTTGCGTTACGATGTGTATTGTACTGTCATGCTTCGATAGACTCAGCATGACAGGAAAGAGCATAAGCATACCTTATTTATATATCCAATTCTTTAGGTAATATTATTTTATTTGACATTAATAAATAATTTTTTACATTTCATTATAACTACAAATATCATAAGGGGCCCCATTAATGATCATCTTTAAAATCTTAAGTAAATTCATTAAAGCACTGCGTTCTCATGATTCACCTTCCCAGATCGCCTGGGGAATTGCTCTGGGAACCATTCTGGGATTGACTCCCTTTTTTACCTTTCATAATTTCATATTAATAATTTTGATCATATTAATTAAGGTAAATCTTTCTGCTGTGGTTTTTTCTCTAATTTTATACAGTCTTCTCGGTTATATTCTGGATCCTGTTTTTCATACTATTGGGTTTACTTTATTAGTAAGTTTTGATTTTCTGCATACAGTATGGGTTTGGCTGTACAATTTACCGGTTGCTCCTTTTACCCGCTTTAACAATACAGCGGTGATCGGAAGTCTTGTGTTTTCTCTGATATTATTAATTCCTCATTACCTGCTTTTTAAAAACCTGGTCGTTAAATACCGGACTTCCTGGAATACTGCGATTCAGAAATGGAGAATAACCAGAATGCTACAGAGCAACAAACTGGTTCAGTTCTATGTTAAATTACGAGATTGGAGGGGGTAGATAATGCGTAAAAAAGGTTTGATAACGGTTATTTTACTTATCGCTGTCATTGTATTGATTTCCATTATTTTTACTGATCAGCTGATTGAAAGAGGGATAGAAAAAGCAATTCAGTTTGTAACCGGAGCTAAGGCAGAAATTGATAATCTGGATTTGGATATTTTCTCTCTCAGAATTGACTGGGAAAGATTGCAGATTGCTGATCCCAAAGAACCATATAGGAATTTAATAGAATCCGGAAGAACTGCTTTTTCCATGAATCTGCCTGCTTTATTAAGAAAAAAATATGTAATAAACGAGATTACTGTACTGAATGCCCAATCAGGAACCAGCAGAGAAACAGACGGCAGTTTACCCAAGCTGAGAAAAAGAATTGGAAAAAGGTCCCCTTCCAAGTGGGATCAGGTAAAAGGGAAGATAACCAGCAACCTGGAAGAAGCTGAATTATTGGGCCTGTCAGTCAAGGATATTCCACAATCACTGAATACAGACAGTCTGATTGCCAAAGCTGATCTACAGATTGTTGAAAATTATGAATCCTTATCCTCTGATATGGAATCAACTTCAGAAAAGTGGAAGCGATACTACAGAGAATTTGATGCTCAGGAAAAATTAGATACTATAAAAACTCAGATTGATAACATTGAAACAGAGAAGATCAATACAGTTGACAGCGCGCTGGAAGAAATTGAAAAGGTGCGTTCAATTCAAAATATGCTCAATGAGTATAAGGATGAGGTCAGTAAAAAACGGGAGGAAGCGGAAACTGATTATGAGCGCTTGTCCGGTTATAAGGAATCGTACAAGACGTGGATATCCCGGGATTATGAGAATATCCTGGATAAAGCACAGCTTCCGGATTTATCTCTTGAAAATGTATCAAAAATAATTTTTGGAAAAACCGTGATTGCCAGGCTTGATCGTTATGTTGGGTATACTGAAACCTTCAGCCGAATAGCCGGTAAGGCAAAAGGGAAGAAAAAACAAAAACCGCCGCGACTGGAGGGACAGAATATCCGTTTTCCGGAAAAACAAACCTGGCCTACATTTTTAGCCAAAAAAATTGAGATTTCAACCGGAGAGGAAAAGCTCCGGGATCAGAAAGTACTTTATTTGGAAGGATTAATTCAGGGACTTACCACTCAACCGCAGGTATATGGTAAGCCGACCTTTATTGATCTCAGGGGTAAATATGGGGGGAACAGAGAAGTTTTATTTGAGGCTACACTGGATCGATCTCAGGAAGACTATTCTTACAGATATTCTCTGGGATTCCGAAATATCCTTTTGAAGAATATAGAATTGGAAAAAAACCGCTATCTGCCTGAACGCATCAGAAGTGGATTTGCAGATATAGATATTGACATTCTAACCAAAGAAGCAAAAATGAAAATTGATTTTTACCTGCTGGGCAAAGATCTGAAATATGAGTTCGGTGAGGTTCCTGAAACTGATCAAGTAACTGTAACTGTCCAAGAAATTTTCAAAACTCTGAACAGACTCAATCTGAAAAGTACAATAGTCATAACTGATCAGACCTATAGTTTTGATATTTCCTCTAACCTGGATAAAAAGTTATCCCAAAGTATTTCCACTACTGCTACAAGAAAATTAGCCAAGATTCAAAAAACTATAGAATCCAAACTTCAACAGAAAGCCGATAAAAAAATTGCAGAGCTGGATAAGAAATACGGGGACGTCTATTCCAGATACCTGCAGCCCATTCTGGAATACAGAAAAGAATCGGAACTGATGAAAGAAGAGCTGACAGATAAGCTCAAGAAACTGAAAGATAAGCAGACTGAGGATCTGGGTAAAAAGGCAGAGGATCTTTTAGAGGAGTTGCTGAAGAAGAAAAAATGATCCAGTCTTGCTTCAATGGATTTAGTAATACTAAAGACAGTTATCCTGAGTCCATCGAAGAATGACTGTTGCGTTACGATGATTATTATCCTGTCATGCTTCGATAGACTCAGCATGACAGGATTATGTCGCCCTGAGCATATCGAAGGGAGACCGTGGAGATAAAAGATATATTTTGCTGTCATACTTCTATGAACTTAGTGTGGCAGGGAACGTTGTCATCCTGAGTTTATCGAAGGATGACCGTTGCGTTAAAATGAGAAATTTTTGGTTCAAGCTTTACGATAAAAATTATCACTATGAACATATTTAAATACAAGAAGAAATAGGAAATAAATTATTTATCCAAATTAAAGAAGGATTCTTAAGATATGAAAACAGGATATGTTTATATACTTGAATGTTCAGATGGTTCTTACTATACAGGAGTAACCAATGATCTTGATGAAAGATTATGTGAACATCAAATGGGTCTGATTAAGGGGTACACAAAGTATAGGCGTCCGGTAAAAATGGTATGGACTTCAGATGAAATGGATATTATAACCGCTATAGAAAATGAAAAAAGGATAAAAGGATGGAGACGAAAGAAAAAAGAAGCTTTGATTAATGGTGAATTTGATAAGTTACCGCTGCTTTCTGAGGCTTATTGGAAGAAAAATTTTAAGAAATAAATTTTGTTCCAAATTTTTAAATTGAAATACAGTGACTGGATTGATAGTACATATTGATGTTTAATGGATTGAGTGTTACTAAATACAGTCATCCTGAGTTCATCGAAGGATGACCGATGCGTTACGATGATTATTATCCTGTCATGCTTCGATGGACTCAGCATGACAGGATAAGTGCAGCCCATAAAGGGGCTGCACTCCACGTTTTTTATATTGTTATTTGAGAGTTAGGCTTTTTATCTTCTTCTGGTATTAGTCTTAAAAGTATATTCTTTGGGAGGTTCTGCACCTAACAGGTGGCGGACAAAATAATCCCAGCGTTTTCTTATCATGTATGGTTCTCTGCCAAAACCGTGTCCCCGGTTCGGAAACAGGATAAGATCAAAGTCTTTATTTGCTTCTATGAGTGCATCTACGACTAAAAGGGTATTGTAGTAGGGTACATTACTATCCATGGTACCGTGGGTAAGAAGCAGCTTCCCTTTAAGATTATCTGCCAGTAATTGGTTTGCCTGATTGTCATAATTGGTGGTGCCATCCGGATAGCGCTTGAGCAGTCCCTGCCATTTTTCGCCCCAGTCGTCTTCATAATTGCGGTTGTCATGATTTCCGGCTCCGGAAACTGCTACTTTATAAAAATCGGGATATCGGAGGATAGCATCCGTAGAAGCAAATCCGCCGCCTGAATGTCCCCAGATCCCTACCCGGTCTATATCCATCCAGGAGTGACGTTCAGCTAATTGTCTGATGGCAGCTATCTGATCAGGTAATCCATTGTCACCCATATTGCCGTAGTAAAATTCATGAAATAATTTTGAACGTCCAGGAGTGCCCATGGCATCAACTTCCACCACAATAAATCCCAATTCTGCTATTGCCTGTTTTTCCCCTCTGGAGGGCCGGAAAGAGCGGCTTCCCACACTTCCGGACTGAGGACCGGGGTATACATAGTTGAGAATGGGATATTTTTTGGAAACATTAAAATTGGTAGGTTTGTACATCAATCCATAGATATCAGTTTTTCCGTCCCTGGCTTTGACTTTTATGGGAACAGGAGGCTGCCATCCATGTTCATAAAGAGCTGAGATATCGGCTTCTTCACATACAAGCAGCTTCTTGCCTTCAGTATCCCGCAATACTGTAACCGGCGGTGTGGTAGGAGTGGAGTAAGTGTCAACAAAATAATTATAGGAATCTGAAAAAGTTATGGAGTGATGTGCCCGTTCCGGGGTCAGACAGGTGAGATCCTCGCCATTCATTTTTATTCTGTATAAATAGTGAAAATAAGGATCACCGGGTTCCCGGCAGGATCCGGTAAAATAAAGCAGACGGTTTTCTCTGTCAATATACCGCAGCTGCAGGACATTCCATTTTCCTTTCGTGATTTGATTTTTGAGCTTACCGGTTCTAAGATCATAAAGGTAGAGATGTCCCCAGTTATCACGTTCAGAAAACCAGATCACTTCGTTGGTTTCAGTAAGTACATGCCAGTTGACTTCATCATCTCCTGATTCAAAAAAGGTATCCACTGTCTCCTGCATTACATCCCGGACTTTTCCGGTTTCCGGGTCAGCTATACGGAGTTTTGCTTCTTTATGATCACGTGAGGAGGAAACAAATGCAAGCTTGGAACCGTCTTTATTCCATTCCACATCCAGCCATTCACCACTCCAGGTGGCAACATGGTCAGTGATAGTAGAACGGTGAGGATCAGGGGGCATGTTCAGCCGAACAACCTTCGGTCCGTCAAGATGTATCACTACCCGATGTATCCGGAAGATAAGACTGTCACTCGGAAGGGGGTATTTCCAGGCTTCAAGCTCAGGATGTCCGACTTTAGTGGAAGTTAGATACATTTCACCAACTCCACGTCCATCGTGCTGGAAAGTAGCAATTATATCTGAATTCGGAGACCAGAGGAGTACAGGCCGGTCACTTTTCAACCATCCGGCATTATTGGTTGCATACCCGAAGTTCTTCTCACCGTCTGTAGTCAGCTGAGTTTCTTCACTGGTTTCAAGATCGCGTACCCAGAGATTGTAGTTTCTAATAAATGCTGTCAGTTTTTTATGGGGAGACACTACTTCATTGCGTCCCGGTTCGGAAACTGATTTTTTTACCACAGCACATTTGTAGTGTTCAAGATCACAGGAATATTTTTTCTTCTGAACTTCAAAAATTATGGATTGCCCGTTTTCTGAAAATTCAAATTGTCTGAAGGGCAGATGGAGAGGTTCATAGGTCGTATCCAGAACCGAAGAAAGAGATTGAGCCAGTTTTTCATGGTCAAAAGCTCTGGTTCTGATTTTACTTAATGGATCAGCAATAATAAATTCAAATCCGTCCAGAATTCGATTTCGATATAAAAGACGATCATCAGGAAGCCAATGGGGTCGTTCCATGACATGAGATAGCAGAGGAGTAGTGTTAGCACTTAAAAAACTCTCTGCCCTGGCATAGTCAGCATCTGTTACTTTGGTTTGAGACTGCAGGAAAGGTACTGAAACCATTAATACTAAAAATAAAAGAAATGTTAAACAGTTTCGCATTTTTAAACCTCCATTAATGTTATGATAAATATTTAAAAAGTAATACGATATCGATTCAAGGTAAAAAGTCACAGAGATCAGTAGAAGAGATAAAAGTAGCAGGGAGGATAGTGGTTTTTTGCTGTCGGTCTTGGACAGAGCTTGTCCTGAAAGTATTTAAAGGGCTCAGACAGACAGCATAAATTTTTTTTAAAGACCTCAAAGGTCTCTGAGACCTTTGAGGTCTTAGATATAAAATATTGCCTCTTCAATATTTGGCAATGGTGGGAGCCAGGATGGACACCATTTCCGAAATAGTTTCAATAGTGGCATTAGAGCACTGCACCTCTCTGGTACCTTCGATCTGGGCAGTTTCCACATTTACCAGTTTGGAGGTTATAATTATCAGGTTTCCCAGTTTATTGATACTGCCGATGAGCATGTATTCTGCATTCA
>CAZETW010000076.1:11069-13610 GCA_964515295.1 uncultured bacterium
AGGAGTATTCAGCTTTATTGATGCTCCGAATCCCCGTTTTTCTGTGGTGGGTAAAGATTTTCCGGAAGCGAAGCGTTCATATCCTTCTATACCGGATAGTTGCCAGATATTAATATGACTTTTATATTTATCTCTGTCATCCTGATACCCCACAGCTAACCAGTTTCCGTTTTTTGATACAGTCAAGGCAGTGATCGGTCCTTTGATGGGATAGTTTTGTTCAATGACTCCATTCTGAATATTCCAGAAAGAAAGCTGCTTTTTTTGCAAGGTGGAATTATCAGTAACCGCATATTTCTTGTCCGGGGTGATAGCGAAAAAAGTGATATCCTGACGGTTACCGGTCAGAGTTTCAATTTCAGATCCTGTTTCCCAGTCATAAAAGGAAAGATTATATTTAAATATCATACTCCTGCCGCCCTTGGCCAGAATATGTTCCTGGATGCCAATTCCGGCAAATTTGCGATCGTAACTGAAAGCAGCTGATTTAATCTCAACCCCTGAGTTTTTCATTGTGCGGGCTTCAATGGCGGTTTTACGGACAGAAGCAAGTTTGTGTATATCCCACACAATCATCTGTCTGTCTTCTCCTACTGAAAGAATCTGATCTCCGCCTATACTGAAGGCAACTGCCAGAACATTTTTTTTATGTCCTTTCAGCTTTCCTTTAAGAGTTCCTAACGGGTATTCCCAGATATAAACATCATCTTTTTTGCCAGCAGCAGCCAGAAAACGGTCATCAGGAGAGAGTGATAATGAGTAAATAGGAGACCGGAAATCTTTAATCATGAGCTGTTCACTGCCGGTATACAGATCCCAAACCCGGATTCTGCCGTCTTTACCTCCTGAAACTAACAGTTGATTCTGCTGGTCAAATACCAAAGCAGAAACTGATTTATGACCACTCTGGATCTGGTGAATGTGACGGCCGGCTTTTATATCCCAGATGCTGAGATTGCCTCTTTGATCACCAAAGGCAAGAAATCTGCCGTTGGGACTGATCTTCAGGATGGTAATTTCGTCAGAATCAATTGTAATCTGATTTTCAAGATAGAGGTTAAACTGAGCAGAAGCTGCAGATATAAATAAAATTATTAACAATGCTGTTATTAATCGTCTCATAATAGTTAACTCCTGTTATCAGGATAATTTAAAAAATAAATGACAGTCCAGCCATTATTACCACGATACCGCCTTCATTTTCTTCAACCGGAGAAAAACCATAGGTGGCCAGAGTATTAAAGGATGCATATTCATTGATAAAATTTCTGATTCCCAGACCAATAGTAATATAGGAATAGTCAATAAAATCCTGATCTTCAGGAATATCAAAAGTAAACTGATAATATCTTCCGGTAACATAGGGGATAGTTCTGGAAGCTGCTGCTAAATTAAAATTGAAAAATACAGAACCGCTGAATTGAGTCTCAATTTTAGGATCTCCGTCTTCATCCTGTCCGGTATAAAAACTTATTGTAGGTGCAATTCCTAACTGAAGATAGCGCGAATAATATCTGCCGTAACTGATCTGCAGGGAACCATATCCATTTGCTTCTACATCTTCTCCCACAAAAGTAGAAAAATAACCCATAAAACTGATTTCCTTGTCACCAGATTCTATCTGCCCCATAACACTACTGCAGGCAATCATACTTAAGATGAGTATTACTGTTAATTTTTTCATGTTTTTTTCTCCTATAAAATGAAAGGTAGAAATAAATTAAGAAAAAAAAATAATAAAAAAAAGTAAAAAAAGCTTGATTTTTATAAATGCAGTATATATTTTATATTAAATAATAATAATAAGGAGGGTGAAATTATGCAAAATGTAGAACAAATGGGTACTGGTACATTTATTCTTTGGCTTGTTGTGTGTGTTTTTTATATTATTGTTTATTGGAAATTATTTGAAAAAGCAGGTCAGCCAGGTTGGGGAGCAATTATTCCTATTTATAATATTTATTTATTAACGAAAATTGCAAAACGACCTGGTTGGTGGGTAATACTTTATTTTATCCCCATAGTTAATGTTGTTATTGGTATCATCATTATTTTTGACATAGCAAAATACTTTGGTAAATCAGTAGGATACGGCTTTGGATTGCTTTTTCTTGGATTTATATTCTTCCCCATATTAGCTTTTGGAAAAGCTAAATACAAGAAATAATAGTTATATAAAATATCTTTAATCATAATCCCTCTCTGTTTAATGTAATGGATAATGGAGAGGGATTTTTATTCTCAGGAAGGAGCAGATTGTTCAGTCAGGATTGGACAATAATAATGTAAATAAAGAGTAAACGATAAAAATAAAGTATATATCAAGCCACGGATACACACGGATTAAACACAGATTATTATTCATGAAATATTAATAAAATCGTGGCTAACTATAAAAAAAATTTTAACGCAGAGTACACAAAGTTTGCAAAGTTTTAAATTTTTCATTATTTGATATTTATTGTTGTTGCATTTATCTCTGCGAGCTCTGCGTTTAAAGTATTTTTATATTTTTTTTGGATAGCCCTGTCTATTATTTAA
>CAZETW010000077.1:0-13494 GCA_964515295.1 uncultured bacterium
TAGAGTGCTTGCTTGACATGCAAGAGGTCACTGGTTCAAGTCCAGTATCGCCCACAAAAAATAGTGACAATTTCTGGTGATCGAAACTGAGGAATAAATAATTATTTGAGTAAAATAAATATACAATTTACAAATGGAAAAAAGGGGAATTATAATAAGGGAATTAGATTAAATCAAATAGTAGAAGATCTTTTTCCTCATACCTTAAAAAATTACTTAGCAGCCATAATAGATGATACATTAGTAGATCTATCAACGCCTGTTAAGCAGAATTCCACTGTCCATTTATTAACTATCGAGGATGAACAAGGCCTAGAAGTATTCTGGCATAGTGCATCACATGTTTTGGCACATGCAGTAAAAATAGTATATCCTGATGTACAACTGGGTATTGGACCTGCTGTATCTAATGGATTTTATTATGACTTTAAGTTTAATAATACGATATCTATAGATGAATTTCCAGACATTGAAAACAAAATGCAGGAGATTGTGAATAAAGATGAACCTTATATAAAAAAGACGGTCTTAAAAAAGCAAGCAGTATCAATATTTAAAGATAGAAATGAACCCTTCAAACTTGAATTAATTGATAATTTGGAAGACAATCAAATAAGTCTCTATACTAACGGTGATTTTATTGATCTTTGTCGAGGACCTCATGTTCCCTCAACCGGATATATAAAACATTTTAAACTTCTCAGTCTTGCAGGAGCATACTGGCACGGAGATGAAAGAAATCCGATGATGCAGAGAATTTACGGTATTGCCTATCCTTTAAAGAAAACCTTAAAGAAGCATATTCAATCTCTAGAAGAAGCAAAAAAACGGGATCATCGTAAATTAGGAAAAAAACTAGACTTATTTAGTTTTCATGAAGAAGGCCCGGGATTTCCTTTTTGGCATGATAATGGTATGATAATAATTAATGAAATTGTTAATTATATGCGTACCACCTTAAGAAAACATAGTTATTTAGAAGTTAAAACTCCATTGATATTGAATGAAGATTTATGGCATAGAAGCGGACATTGGGATAATTATAAAAACAATATGTATTTTACTGAAATAGATGATAAAGATTATGCTATAAAACCCATGAATTGTCCTGGTGGATTGTTGATATATAACGATTCATTGCATTCTTTTCGTGAACTTCCTTTAAAATATGCAGAACTCGGGATTGTTCACAGACACGAAAAGTCAGGAGTGCTTCACGGTCTTTTCCGTGTGAGACAATTTACTCAGGATGATGCCCATGTATTTTGCACACCTGATCAGCTTAATGATGAAATTGACAAATTAATTGATCTGGTTTATGAAATATATAATACGTTTGGTTTTACTGAGTTTCTAGTTGAACTTTCAACCAGACCTTCAAAATCAATCGGAAGTAGTGAAATGTGGGATCAGGCAGAACAAGCTCTGTCGAATTCCTTGAAAAATAAAAGAGTTGATTATCAGTTAAACAAAGGGGAAGGAGCATTTTACGGTCCCAAGATTGATTTTCATATAAAAGATTCTCTGGGAAGAATGTGGCAATGTGGAACAATTCAGGTTGATTTTTCTATGCCGGAAAGATTTGAATTACACTATATTGGATCTGACGGCAATAAACATAAACCAGTTTTAATCCACCGGGCTATTCTGGGTTCAGTAGAAAGATTTATCGGGATTCTTATAGAACATTATGGCGGCAATTTTCCAGTGTGGCTTGCTCCTGTTCAATGTATAATCATACCAGTGAGTGAGGATCATCGTTCTTATGCTGATCAGGTATGTTCAGAAATAATGGATAATAATATCAGGTGTACAGTTGACGACAGAGATGAAAAGGTTGGATATAAAATTAGATCAGCAGAAAAGCGAAAAATTCCCTATATGTGTATTGTCGGTTATCAAGAAATTACCAACAAGACCGTTTCATTAAGAAAGAAAAAACAGGGTGATACGGGAGAAATAAAAGTACAGGCTTTAATTAAGGAAATAGTAAATAATATTAATAGGAGGACTAATAATCGGTAAAATCAATCTTAAAAAAATTCGAGTAAATAAAAAAATTAGAGCTCCAAAGGTTCGTCTTATTGATCCGGATGGTAATCAAATTGGGGTTATTGATATCAAAGATGCACAAAAAAAAGCAGATGACTTTAATCTGGATTTAGTAGAAGTTGTACCACATTCAAAACCTCCTGTCTGCAAAATAATGGATTTTGGTAAATACAGATATCAACAACAGAAAAAAGAAAAAAAGAGTAAGAAAAAGCAGCATACTATCCATAATAAAGAATTAAGAATGCATCCCAATATTGAGGAACATGATATTAATTTTAAATTAAAGAAAGCTAAAAATTTTCTTGAAAGAGGGGATCATTTAAAAATCCGAATCAATTTCAGAGGACGACAAATATTACATCCGGAATTAGGTGAAGCTCTGATCGAAAGAATAAAAGATGAACTTTCTGATATCGGTAAAGTCAGTAAAAAGCCAACCAGAGAAGGGAAGAGTCTAATTATTACGTTCATACCTAAATAGGGAGAATTTATTCATGCCTAAAATCAAAACAAACAGAGGAGCAGCTAAAAGATTTAAATTAACGAAAAACAAAAAGGTTAAAAGAAATAAAGCTAATAAAAGTCATCTCCTGACCAAAAAAGATGCTGATAGAAAACGAAATTTACGCAAATCTACTTTAGCATCCAAAGGGGATGCTAAACGGATAAAAAAAATGTTAGGTGTATAGGTCAATTTAATAAATATTGAGGTTAATAATGCCAAGAGCTAAAAATTCAGTAAATTCTCGCAGAAAAAGAAAAAAAATTTTCAAAGCTGCAAAAGGGTATCGAGGCGGTAAAAGCAAGTTGCTGCGAACTGCGAAAGACAGTGTTGAAAAATCACTGCAGTATTCCTATAGAGACAGGAGAGTCCGTCGAAGAGAATTTCGTAAGCTGTGGATAACCAGAATAAATGCAGCCGTGAGACCATTTGGTTTAAGTTATTCAAAATTTATTAATAATTTAAATATGAAAGAAGTGAAATTAAACCGGAAAATGTTAGCAGAGATTGCAGTAAACGATCCGGAAACTTTTGAAAAAATTGTTGAAGATGTAAAAATCAAATGATTGCCTCTGAACTTAAAAAACAAGTTGAAGAAATAAAGGCTTTGTTTAATCATGATATTCAGCAGGTGAATGATTTAAAAAATCTAGAATCAGTTAGAATAAAATATCTGGGAAGAAAAGGTGAGATATCCGGTCTCTTTAAGAAAATAGGGGAAATAGAAGATAAAAAAAGGGGGGAGACTGGTAAATCAATTAATGATTTAAAAGATTATATTGATAAAACTCTTGCAGACTACCGCTCAAAAATATCTGGGCAAAAAGAAAAACAAGAATTTTTTGATTATTCTCTGCCTGGTGATCAGCCTTTTATTGGAAGATACCATCCTTTAACTATTGTCACCCGGAAAATCAAAGACTGTTTTAAAAAAATGGGTTTTTCTATTGCTCAGGGTCCGGAAGTAGAGTCAGAATACTATAATTTTGAAGCGTTGAATATCCCTAAAGGACATCCTGCACGAGACATGCAGGATACATTTTTTGTTAAAGGTGGTCATGTTCTACGCACACACACCTCACCTGTGCAAATCAGAGTCATGGAATCCCATAAACCTCCGGTCAGAATTATTGCTCCCGGACGATGCTATCGAAAAGATACTCCTGATTCAACACATTCCCCTGTTTTTCAGCAGGTTGAAGGTCTTTGTGTCGATAAGGGAGTAACTTTTGCTGATTTGAAAGGAGTTATCTTAAATTTTGCTAAGTATTTATTAGGTTCTGATGCTAAAATAAGATTCAGACCCAGTTATTTCCCTTTTACTGAACCTAGTGCGGAATATGACTTTTCCTGTGCAATGTGCAAAGGGAAAGGATGCAGTATTTGCAAACAAACCGGATGGGTTGAAATTTCTGGAGCAGGTATGGTAAATCCAAGAGTGCTGGAATTTGTTCATTATGATTCTGAAAAATACACTGGTTATGCTTTTGGAATGGGTATTGAGAGAATAGCCATGATGCTTTACAGAATTGATGATATCAGACTTTTCTATGAGAACGATATACGATTTTTAAATCAGTTTTAGGTGAATTATGAAAGTAAGCCTGAATTGGCTCAAAAAATATATCGATTTTGATTTCTCTCCCACTCAACTGGCAGAGAAATTAACTCTTGCAGGTTTAGAAGTGGAGAGTGCATATACCACATCACAGGAAATTAAGAATATTGTTGTTGGAGAGATAACTAAAGTTGAGAAGCATCCTAATGCTGATAAATTATTGGTCTGCAAAGTAAATCTCGGCAAGAAAGAGGTTTCTGTTATTTGCGGAGCAGAAAATGTGCGTAAATCACAAAGAGTTCCGGTTGCAGTTAGAGGCTCTGTCTTGCCAAATGGTAAGGTGATTAAAAAAGTAAATATACGTGGGATTACATCCGAAGGGATGATATGTTCTGAAAGGGAATTAGGAATAAGTGATAATCACGATGGAATTATGGTACTTCCGAAATCTGAATACAAAATAGGGGAGGAGTTTAAAAAAGAATCATCTGTGGATAGTATATTTAATATTGATGTTACTCCAAACCGGCCTGATTGTTTGTCTCACCTTGGTGTTGCCAGAGAAATCGGAGTTATCGCAGATACAAAGTTATACAAGCCGGATATTAAAATAAATGAATCAAAAAAATCAGCTTATCGTTCTATTAAAATTAACATTCATGCTCCAGAAGCCTGTCCTCGTTACAGTGCAAGGATCATTAGAGATGTTATAATTAAAGATTCTCCTCAATGGTTAAAAGATCACCTTATCAGTGTTGGTATCCGTTCGATCAATAATGTTGTTGATATTACAAATTTTGTATTAATGGAGACAGGTCATCCTTTACATGCTTTTGATTATGATCGAATTGAAGGGCCGGAAATTAATGTGAGAAAAGCATCATCACTGGAAAAATTTGTTACTCTGGACAATGTAGAACGACCTTTAAATAACGATGATTTATTAATATGTGATGGTAAAAAATCAATCGCCTTAGCTGGAATCATGGGAGGATATAATTCTGAAATCTCAGATAATACCAAGAATATACTAATAGAAAGTGCATATTTTGATCCTTTAACGATTCGTAAAACTTCAAAGAGACTTGCATTGTTTACAGAATCATCACAGCGGTTTGAAAGAGGTGCAGATCCCAATAATACAATTTATGCTTTAGATCGTACTGCCCAGTTGTTACAGAAATATGCCCAGGGAACTGTTGAAAAAGATATTGTTGATGTCTATCCACAGGAAATTACGTGTAAAAAAATTAAATTGCGGTTTTCCAGGATTCATCAGATCATTGGTCAAGATATTTCAGAAAATAATATTATTAAAATTCTGAAAGGTTTGGAGCTTACAGTTACTGAACATAAACAGGATTATTTAGTAGTAGAAATACCTACATTCAGACCGGATTTAGAGAAGGAATGTGATTTAATCGAAGAAATTATCCGGCACTATGGATATAATAATATTGTTTCTAATATGTATTCAAATATTTATCTTGATCACCAAAAGGACGCATACAATGATGGGATCAAAGCACTGAAAGATTTTTTTGTTGGTCAGGGATTTTTTGAAATTATATCCAATACCCTTGTATCTGAAAAACATATTGAGATTCTGAATAAAAATTTTGCTGTACAAATAGAAAATCCATTGAGTCCGGAAACAGCTTTTTTAAGAAATTCCTGTATTCCATCACTATTAGATACAATTCAATGGAATATAAACCGATCAATAAATGATTTACGGCTTTTTGAAATAGGCAGAAAATTTTTTAATCGCCGGCAATCTTTACCAGATGAAAAGACCGACATTGTTTGTGTGATAACAGGATTTAAAAAAAGAGTACCTTTGTGGAATAAAAATGATAAAAATAAAAATGTAAACTTTTATCACTTAAAAGGACTTTTAGAGGCCTTATTTGATAGTTTTCATATTTACAATTATGTCATAAAACCCCAGAAAGTACCATTTTTTGAAAATGAATGTTGTTTTGGAATTTATCTGAATAAAAAAAATACTGGGTATATGGGAAAAATTTCTACAGAAATACAGGAGCAATGGGAAATAAGACAAGATATTTATATATTTGAAGTTGACCTTGAAGATTTTATTTATAATAGCAATAAAGAATTAATATATTCAGAAATCACCAAATTCCCACTCATTAACCGGGATTTATCTATTATTATCAATGAAGATATCCTCAGTGGCGATTTGATAGATTATATTAAAAAAACAGGCGGAAAATATTTAAATCAGGTAGAGATTTTTGATATTTATCGAGGTAAGGGTATACCAGATGGGAAAAAAAGTATATCATTTAATCTAAAATTTTTATCCACAGAAAAAACATTAACTGAAGATGAAATAAATCCTGTGTTCAACAAATTAATTAAATCGCTGGAACAGAAATTTTCTGCTTCATTGAGAACATAAATATATAAAAAAATCAGGATATAAAATGGACATAGAAAAATTTGATTTACTTGAAAAAAAAGTCATAAAATTAATTTCACGAGTTAGTGAATTAGAAATGGAGAATAATAATTTAAAACAAAAATACAATAATTTATTAAAAACAATGGAAGAAAAAGAAAATATACTGCAAAATCTGAAACAGAGTAATCAAACAAATATTGTAATGCAGAATAAAATTGAAAATTATCAAAAAAAAGAAGATACAATTAAATCAAAAGTTGAAAATTTACTCATTAAATTAAAAGAATTTGATGAGTTTTAATACCAGTAAAGTATTGTAAGGTGATAAAAGGGATAAATATTTTATGGTTAATAAAATACGATGACAGATAAAAAAAAATCAATGAAAATTAGAATATTTGGTAGCGAATACACCGTTCTTAGTGAAGAAGATGCGAAAAGAGTAAAAGAAGTAGCCACTTATGTTGATAAAAAAATGCGTGAAGTAGATAATCAGGTTAGGGTTGATTCTTCTTTAAAAGTTGCTATTTTAGCGTGCATCAATATTACTGGTGAATATTTTGCAGAAAAAGAAAAGAATGAGAAATTACGCATAAAGCTACAAGAAAAAATGAATAAACTGAATTCTCTGTTAGACGAAAAACTGACCGATTCAGAATAAATAATTTTTCATTGAAATTTCATTTTTTATCTCTATTATAAATCATCTATACATTCTTGACATATCGACTGGAATATCACTTTTGGTTTTGGTTAGGAGGAAAAATGGATTCAACTGTATTATTATTGATTATCTTGGTTCCAAGCTTTTTAATGTTTTTAATAGGGTGGTTCCTGAATAGTAAGATCGGTCAGGGAAAAGTTGCTAATGCTGAAAAATTATCTGCTAAAATTGTTTCTGAAGCTGAAAAGGAAGCTGAATCGATAAAAAACAAAAAAATTCTTGAAGCCAGAGATGAATGGTACCGGCAAAAACAAAAGTTTGAAAATGAAACCAAAGATAAAAGACGTGATATTGAAGCACGCCTGCAAAAGGTTGCACAGAGAGAAAGTGATACAGACAAACGATTGAATCATCTTAAACAGCGGGAAAATGAATTTAATGTAAAAGAGGATAAACTAAAGCAGGAAATTAATAATTTTGAAGTGAAGAATAAAGAATTAGACAATATTTTAAAACAGCAGGATCTACAATTACAAAAAATATCAGGAATGTCAAGTAAAGAAGCCAAGGATGAACTCAAAAAATCACTTTTGGATACTGCAAAACAAGAGGCTGCTCAGACAATTAAAAATATTAAGGATAAAGCAAAGATAACAGCGAATAGAGAGGCAAAAGAGATCATCATTCAATCAATTCAGCGTACAGCAGCTGATCATTCAGCAGAGACCACCGTTTCAGTCGTTCATTTACCCAATGATGAAATGAAAGGACGGATTATAGGCCGTGAAGGAAGAAATATCAGGGCATTTGAAAATTTAACCGGTATTGATGTCATTGTTGATGATACTCCAGATGCAGTGATTTTATCAGGATTTGCCCCTTACAGACGTGAAATAGCAAAACGTTCTTTAGAAAAATTAATTTCTGATGGTCGTATCCATCCCGGGAGAATTGAAGATATAATTAAAAAAACAACAAAAGAACTTGATGAAGAAGTTGTAGGTATCGGAGAACAGGCTATGATGGATACAGGAATTCATGGTCTTCATCCTCAACTGGTAAAACTCCTTGGAAAACTAAAATTTCGTACCAGTTATGGCCAAAATGTTTTACAGCACAGTATTGAAGTTGCAAAATTATCTGGATTGATGGCTTCTGAACTTCAATTAGATGCTGTAGTGGCAAAAAGGGCAGGACTGCTCCATGATATTGGAAAGGCAATAGATTATGACACAGAGGGTACACATTATCAATTAGGATATGAATTAGCAAAAAAATATGGTGAAGGCCCGATTGTTCAGAATGCGATTGTAACCCATCATGATGAAGGAGAAATGACATCGCCAATCTCTGCATTAGTCCAGGCTGCAGATGCAATATCTGGTTCCAGACCGGGAGCAAGACGAGAAACACTGGAGGGATATATTAAGAGACTGGAAAAACTTGAAAATATTGCAGAATCTTTTAAAGGTGTGTCTAAAACCTATGCCATCCAGGCTGGAAGAGAAATAAGGGTACTGGTTCAACCTGAGGAAATAAATGATGCTGTATCTGATCAAATGGCAACTGATATTGCTCAAAGAATTCAGGATGAAATGGAGTATCCTGGTCAGATAAGAGTAACTGTTATTCGTGAATATCGAGCTGTGGATTATGCGAAATAATGATTCAAATATTAATGTTATTTTAATTGCTGATGTAGTCGGTGATCCCGGACTTACGGCAACCTCCAGATCGATTGAAACTATTATTGACAGATATAACCCGCAATTAATAATTGCAAATGGTGAGAACAGTGCTTCCGGTAAAGGATTAACTGAAAAAATTGTCTATCAACTCTTTGAACTTGGAATTAATGTAATTACAAGTGGTAATCATATCTGGAACAAAAAAAAGATATTTCCATTATTAGATACAAATCCATACATATTAAGACCGTTAAATTATCCGCCTAATGTTCCCGGACATGGCAGTTGTATTTATGAAATCACTTCAGATAAAAAAATAGCGGTGATCAATCTTCAGGGAAGGACATTCATGCAGTCTATTGACTGTCCTTTTAGAAGTATTGACCAGGAAATAAAAAAATTAAATAAAAGAGGAATTTATACAATCATTATTGATTTTCATGCAGAAGCCACTGCTGAAAAAATTGCTATGGGGTGGTATCTTGATGGTCGGGTGAGTGCGGTTATCGGTACACATACTCATGTTCAAACTGCAGATGAAAGAATACTTCCGGAAGGAACAGCATATATAACAGATGTTGGGATGACTGGTTCTTCGGATTCTGTAATAGGTATGGATAAAGATGTGGCTTTAAACAGATTTATTAAGCAAATACCATATTATTATAAAATTTCAAATGAGGGGGAATTAAAATTTTGTGGAGTATCTATTTCAATCAATTTTGATACTTCACATGCTGAATCTATAGAAAGATTCAATTTATAATAATCAAAACTACTAGGGATGTATATGGCTATAATTATTGATGGGAAAAAGATATCAAAAATTATAAGAGATGAGCTTAAAAATGATGTTGATGAACTGATACAAGCAGGAATTAAACCCCATCTCACAGTTATTCTTGTAGGTGATAATCCTGCTTCTCAAACATATGTGAATATGAAAGAAAAAGCCTGTAAGAAAATAGGTATTTCTTCTGAAACTATCAGGCTGGACGAATCAGTTTCTGAGTCTACATTACTGAAAAAAATTGAAAATTTAAATAAAAACAATAATATTCACGGAATACTGGTTCAGCTTCCTTTACCTTCACATATAAATGAAGCCTCTGTAATAGAAAAAATAAGTCCGGAAAAAGATGTTGATGGATTTCATCCAACTAACTTAGGCAGGTTAGTTATCGGCTCTGAAAATACTTTTTTCCCGGCTACCCCATACGGAATAGTAGAACTTTTAAAGCGATATAAAGTTGAAACAGAGGGTAAGCACACCGTCATTTTGGGAAGAAGCAATATCGTCGGTAAGCCTCTGGGACTTCTTCTGTTACGAAAAAAAAGAACAGGAAATGCTACAGTGACTTATTGTCATTCACGCACAAAAAATTTAACATCGATTACCAAAGAAGCAGATATACTTGTAGCAGCTATGGGAAGAGCTGAATTTATTAAAAAAAATATGGTTAAAAAGGGTGCTGTGGTTGTGGATGTCGGTACTAATAGGGTGGAAGATTCCAGCAAGAAAAGGGGTTACCGATTAGTCGGCGATGTAGATTTTACCCAGGTGTGTAAGGTCGCGTCAATGATAACACCAGTACCTGGAGGTGTTGGACCTATGACTATTGCAATGTTATTAAAAAACACAGTGTATGCAGCACAAAAGTATTCATTAAAACTTGGGAAATAAGATGGATAATGAAAAAAGAAAAAAAGTTACAGTAACGTTAACCCTAAATGATATCAAAAAAGACAATGCATACTTTGAATTACCAGAAAAAATATCCGATAGCGGAAGGATAATCGATAAGCTTTATGAAAAATACGATAGTAAGGTTGGTACTTTGAAAATAGAAGAAAATAACCAACGTTTTATACTGACATGGTCTCCTGAAAAAGTGGATAAACGGGCTGAAGCGCTGCACCAGCAAGCACTTGAACTATATAAATCAAATCAAAGAAATGATGCTATCGATTTATGGAAAAAAGCACTTTCTATTTATCAATATGATATTGAATATCTTTATAAATTATCTCTTTCACTTTTTGAAGAGAAAAAGTATACAGATGCAATTGATTTTTTAAAGAAACTAGTATCATTTTGTAAAATACATTATAAGGCAAATCTTCTTCTTGGTATCATATTAATAAAATCCAGGAATTTTGATGAAGCTGAAAATTTTCTGATTGCAAGTCAAAAATTAAACAAATCCGATGTATTAAGTTATCTCAATCTTGGTGCTGTCTATAGTGTAAAGAAAGAATTCAAAAAAGCTATACATATGTTCAATAGAGTTATCCAGATAAATGATAAGGAATGCAGAGCATATTTAGGATTATCAAAACTATATACAATGTTAAATGACGTAGATACGTCAAATAAATATTTACGAAAAATTATTGAAATTTCTTCTGATCCTAAAATGGTGGATTATGCCAAGCGTTCGATTAAAACAGAAACGGTTGAGAAGCCTCAAAATATTGAAGCTCGAAGTATTGAGATAAAAGTTAATCAGATCGAAGAATATATATCGAGAGGTATCAGAAATTTTTTATCTGGTAATTATAATCACGCCAAGCGGTTATACGAGAATTATTTACAGAAAAAACCAACAGATGATTATATCTGGTATCTGCTTGGAGAAACACAACTTAGGAATGGTGAAGTTGATGCAGCGTCTGATAGTTTTAAAAGAGCAATACGACTGAACAGTAAACGTCGGATCTATTATAAATCGTTATCTATAGCTTTACATTTTCTCAATAAACCAAATGAACTCATTGCAGTACAAAAAAAATTTCCAAAGCTCAATAATGAAGATCCTTTAAGTATGACAATTTTAGGGATAAGTTATTTAAAACTTAATGATTATACCAATGCAATCAAATATCTAAAAAAAGCGCTCGATAATTTTCCTAATAATCCACTTGCAACATATTATTTATCATATTCATACATGAAAACTGACAATAAGAAAGCAGCAATTAAAATTATAAAGGATATTAAACGTTATAACTTACATATACCAATTAAGGGTAAAATAAATAAACTTTATTCTCAATTGCGGTAATCCTGACTATCCGTAGTAAAGAAATAAAAAGAAATAAATAGTAAGTTATCTGAATTATAATTGACTATAATAAACTTCGCATAAGATATATTATGTTAACTAAACAATAAAATTAAGCTTGTTTTATCAATATACAATTTTTTACTAGTCTCTATGTTTTTTTATCTCAAATATAAACAACTTTGAATTACTGACTTCCCACTTTGGACGAGTCTGAACAGATAGATTCCGGAAGCAAGATTTTTAGGGACCCATTTTTTATTATATATTCCTGATTCCACATACACTCTCCCTAATTCATCTACTAACTCACCTTTAATGTTGAATACATCCATTCGTATAAAACCAGGTTTGTTTACTGTATATTGAAACATAGTTGTACTGTTAAAAGGGTTTGGAACTGCCGGAAAAAGCTTGATTTTATGGGATAATTTTTCATGATCCTGCAGACTTGTCTGAATATTGGCAATTTGGATTGAATCTCCTTCACTGAGAAAATGTAGCGTACCACCAATGATTCCCGGATAGTTACTGTTATGTTTCTTGGAAAATCCCATGTGGCTGGCAGTGCGAGATTCCAGTACATAAGCTAATCCTTTCACTTTAAGCCAGCCGGCAGGATTAATGAGTACTTCACTGTTTTCATCAAGATATAATGCAGTAAAGCCCGGATGTGTGGCAGTTCCATACATACCTGCAATCCAGCGATTTTCAAAAAAATCTTTATCCTGCCATAACTGTGGAATTATTATGGTTTGAGGAACAGTTTTTGTTCCTTCACGTTGCCCTAAATAACCATACCAGGCATTAAGATAATAATCAGTTATTCCGGTGATGACTATTTCGCCTGAATCAGCTGTAGCGGCTTCAGAACCTTTTAACAGTACCATCCCTAACTGCAGTTCCGGAAGTGTATCTGATACACCCATGAGACCCTCTCCTGGGCTTATCAGATTTCTGTTCCGTAAGTTATAACGGGTTCCATGTATAAGCTGGTCAAAAGCGATATAGGTAAAATGTACCGGATTATTATTAATGCAGGTAATTTCTGATTGTTCAGTTTTATAAAGAATTGTAACCGTACCCTCTCCATAACAAATTGAAGTAGTATCTGATTCTATACAAAGAGCAGTATTATCAGCAATGCCAATACCCATGATGTTATCTTCACTATGATCCTGAATTCTGCGGGCTATCATTGGTATTAAACGACCTAATCTTCCCCGGGAGTGAAAATGGGAATCTGTTATTGCATCGGGTATTAACGGCAGAAAGTGATCAGACAAATGAACATCAGTATGATATGGATTATATGCTGCTTCTTCAGGGTGACTTGTACCGTAACGCGCATCAAAATCCACCATTCCCATAACTGCGCATCCCGCACTTGTTCCGCCAACTACTCCTCCCCTATCAAATACCTTCTGAATTGCTTCTTCAACTAATGTCCCTTCCCATACACGAACATAATCATACTGATCACCTCCTTCTATCCATATACCAGAGGCAGTGAGTAATTGATTATAAATAG
>CAZETW010000078.1:0-13465 GCA_964515295.1 uncultured bacterium
ACTATTCTGGAAGGATTTTTTCTCCAGATCAATCCATGGGAGGGAGCAATAACCTTTATATCCAGAGATGAAAGTTTTTTAATGGCATTAAGTACCGGTTTACTGAAATTTGCCACAATATTTACATAATATCGCAGTGCTTCCTTTTCATAAAAAGTTTGATTTCCATATTCATCATCAAATATGGCTCCGCGGAGCGCTCCGTAACTGCCAAAAGCATCACAGGAAAACAGTATATGATCCTGATTATCATAGGTGACCATGGTTTCCGGCCAGTGAACAAAGGGAGCATGATAAAAGGTGAGAGTTTTTTCTCCTAATTTCAGCTCTTCACCGTCCTCCACAATTTTAACATTTTCACTGATCCCATAGAAAGCCTGAATCATATCTTTACTTTTAGGAGATCCTATAATAGTGACATTTGGGGCTATTCTGCTCAGCGTTTTCAGCATACCGGTATGATCAGGTTCCATATGATTTATTATCAGGTAATCAAGCTTCTGCAGCGGAATTACCTCATCGATCTGATCCAGAAAATTATCAGTTTTCATGGACTTTACTAAATCAATAACAGCATTTTTTTCATCCTTAATAATATAGGTGTTATAGGAAACTCCTTCCTCAGTAATAGGCCAGAGCCCTTCAAACAGATCTGTAGTTCTGTCATTTACCCCGATCCAATATACCCGGGGTTTAATCTCAACAGCTGGCATGAATACTCCTTTTTAACTATAATGAAAAAATTCACTCAATAATCAAAAGATAATAAAATTATTCCAATTTTGAAAACATATCTTTTGAAGCGCCGCATTCCGGACATACCCAGTCATCCGGCAGGTCTTCAAATGAAGTCCCTGCTGCAATACTATTATCCGGATCACCTTTTTCCGGATCATAAATATAACCGCAAACATCACATTCCCACTTTTCCATAATGACCTCCTTAAAGTTTGATAATGTTTAATAATACTCCCTAAAATAAACATCTAAAAACACACCCACAGTGTTCACAGAGTAAAAAATGAAAAGCCAGAGGTAATATATTATTTATCTTTTCTTTGAAATCTCTGTGTACTCTGTGGTTTTTATTGAATACAGGCGTTTTTGAAATCATCCTAAAATTTTGAACACAGCCAGAGTAAAATCATCATTTAAAGGCTCTCCCTGAGTATGATTTCTCAAAGAATCGAAAATTTTATTCATAATTTCCTTGGCAGAACCTGAATGGACCTGTTGCACAGCTTCTATTATACCCTGACGTTCAAACATGTTTCCTTTTTTGTTATAAGCTTCACTTAACCCGTCCGAAAACATGATGAGTGTATCACCTGCATCAAATGGAATGTCAAAACCAGTATACACAACATCAGGAACAGCACCTAACAGCAGTTCTGTTTCTTCTAAGTGTCTGTACGTACCGTCATTTCTTATAAAAATAGGTGTATCATGTCCGGCAGATGTATAGGTAAACATACGGTTTTCAAAATCAAATATTCCGTTCAGTGCAGTTATAAACCGTCCCTTTTCAGAGCAGGATTTTGATATTTTTGTATTAAGCTGTGACATAACCTTACCGGTATCCATTAAATCTACAATGAAATCACTGTTTTCCCTTTTCTCCACCAATTCCCCGACAATACTCTTCATTTCTGCTTTTATCTTGCTGGATTCCATATCATGACCCATAACATCAAAAAGAAAAATTCCCAGTGCTGAACAACACTTTTCCCGGTCTATAATAAAACTTTCAATGTAATCTCCGCTTAACAGTTCAGAAGGCAAAGTGAGTGCAAAAACATCTATCTGAGGAAGAGACTGAATATGTTTGATTTCAGGTGTATCAGGAATATTATAGGATACTTTACCGGTTTCATAGGAATCACCTACCAACAGATTCTTTATTTTTTTAATTTCCTTAACCAGAAATTGTCTGTGTTTACGTTCCTCTTCTGCCAGCTGAAGAAAAAGGGTGGACACATCAGATAATGACTGTTTCTGACTTTCCCTCATATAGAAATTAAAGGCTTCAATTTCTCTTTTAAGGGCGTTTCTCAAAGCATCCAAAAGTTTTTGTTTTTTTATTTCTTCCATAATCTAATACTCAAAATTCAACAAATTTTTCTTTTTTAGCTCCACAAACCGGACAGGTGTCAGGTGCTTCCTCAGCAGTATAACCGCACACCGAGCAAATGTTTATCTTTTCCAGATCAATATCCTGATTGTCTCTAACCTTTTGCTTTGCTTGTGCATAGAAAGATGAATGTATTTTTTCTGCCTCAATAGCATAGTGAATGGTACGAATGGCACCCTTTTCCTGCTGAAGCTTTGCTACCGCGTCATAAGCAGGATACATCTCTTCTACTTCAAAATCTTCACCTTCTACTCCAGATTGCAAATTCTCCTCAGTCGTCCCAATACCGCCAAGTACACGTAAATGATTAATGGCATGCACCTGCTCTGCAAAAGCAGTAGCACGGAATAATTTTGCTATATTGGGTTTACCTTCAGCTTCAGCTTTTTTGGCAAAGGCCAGATATTTCATATGGGCCTGACTTTCACCGGCAAATGCTTCCTTAAGATTCTGTTCAGTCATTTTTTTCATATATATCTCCATTTTTTAAACATTCTGGACATATCCCTAAAAATTCCAATCGATGCGTATAGATCCTGTATCCGCTCAGTTTTTCAATTTCTTTCTGATTGGTTCTGGGAAAAATATGGGGGACATCTTCAATTCTTCCGCATTCAATACATCGTACATGATAATGATTCCGTAAATCACCGTCGTACCGGGCTGCTTCTTTTCCACATAAAATTTCTAATATCTTACCCTGATCTTTGAGTAAGTTCAAGTTCCGATACACAGTTCCTTTACTGATATTCGGCATTTCATTTCTGGCTTTTTCATATATCTGGTCAGCAGTCAGATGCTCTTTACCGGATCTGACAATTCTCAGGATTAAATCTCTTTGCTGACTGGTTCTTTGTATAGTATACTTTTCTTCCATATTTACCTTATTAATAATAGGAACTATTACTAATTTAAACTTACATATTATTAATGTCAAGTATTTTTTTATTTTTATTCTTTCGACCTAAGTACAACTTAGACCGGAGGGAAAAATCAGTGAAGCTTTAAAATGATCTAATTGACTCAGGTCGAAGACAAAAAATGGAGATCAAGAGGGTGAGTTCCCCCTGCGCAATAGCACAAGTTCCTGCTGAACCCTACACCTTCTTCAATTAAAAATCGTTAATCGGTGTTCGTACATCCATTCCCACTGATCTCAGAACACCGATTAATAATTGATGATTTTTGAATGATTAAATTTTAAAAAATTCCGTTCATTTAGAAAGATTTGTTTTGTGATAAAAAAATTTACATATTTGAGCTGAATAATCTGTGATATAGTTCCTCCGGTGTATAAACCGGGATCTCAGCAGATTTAAAACCTTTAATATCACGGGATACAATTGATTGCACCTTCTGCTCCAATGCAGATTCATACAGCACCGCATCTTCATAATCCTGAAAGCCGGAAGTCAGTGCTTTTTGAAGAATTTTTTTGTCCACCGGCGTAATAGTAAACAAATCAAATAACTGTCCTACAGCTCTTTCTGCCTTATTCCTGCCAACAGCTTTCTTTATAAGATAATAAAGAGTGGTAACTGTTGTTGCACCTAAAAAACCCTTAAGCCGGCCACGCTCCACTTCAGATATAAGAATACCTGCTATCTCAGAAAAGGGCTTTCGGTCAAGCAAAACATCCAGAATAATATTCGTATCAAAAAGAATTTTCACTGATGCTTTTTCTCCAGATAATCATAATATTCTTTTTTATCAATTTTTGAATTTTTTAGCAGTCCTTTTAAAGAACGGACTTTAGGTGTTAACTGTTCTTGATCTTTTTGACCTTTTACTGGGATGTTGGAAAAATAATCCTCAACAATTTTGGATACTGATTTTCCATTTCTTTTAGCAATGACTTTTGCTTTTTTGATAACTTTTTCCTCTATGCGAAGTGTCAATTTTTTTTGCATTTTTTTACCTTTGTTATGACGTATAAATCTAATGATAATATACGGCATATTAAAATCATAATCAAGGAAAAAATCAGTGAAGATTTAAAATGATCTAATTGACTCAGGCTGAAGACAAAAAATGGAGATCAAGAGGGTGAGTTCCCCCTGCGCAATAGCACAAGTTCCTGCTGAACCCTACACCTTCTTCAATTAAAAATCGTTAATCGGTGTTCGTAAATCCATTACCTTACCTCAAAAACCGACCAAGATCCTGAAACAAATTCAGAATAACAGCCCCCTCTCAACCTTGACCTCAACCTACACCTGAACCGCATCCTCCTGCAGCACTTCCTCAAAAACCTTCAGAAAAACCTCTGCATCTAATTGGCTGAAAATAATGGGAGGTTTGATCTTCAGAACATTGTTAAAAAGTCCGTCTGAACCGATGAGAATCCCCTTATCTTTCATCCTCTCTACAATATAGGCTGCCTGCAGGGTTGCTTGTTTTCTGGTCTTTTGATCTGATACTAGTTCAATTCCTAAGAACAGCCCTAATCCTCTTATATCTCCAATAATCGGATACTTGGGCTGCAACTCAGAAAGACCATTTTTTAAAAAATTCCCTACCTGCAGGGCGTTCTCTGCCAGTTTTTCTTCCTCTATGATGTCCAGCACTGCCATCCCCACGGCACAGGATACCGGATTGCCGCCAAAAGTATTGAAATACTCCATACCGTTGTCAAAGGAGCGGGCAATTTCCAGGGTGGTGATCACTGCTGCCAAAGGATGACCGTTGCCTATAGGCTTTCCTAAAGTGACAATATCCGGAACCACACCCTGAGTAGTAAATCCCCAGAAATCAGGCCCTACCCTGCCGAATCCTATCTGCACCTCATCCGCAATGCACACCCCTCCGGCCTTGCGTACATACTGATAAGCGTATTTCAAAAAACCTTGAGGAAGCACGATCTGACCGCCGCACCCCATGAGCGGTTCACAGATAAAAGCAGCAATACCTCTGCCCCGCTTCTTGATTTCAGATACGGCTTTTTTGACCTGTTCAGCATACTTCTTTCCTGCTTCTGGATCATTATATCTGAATGGCCCCTGATACAGATCAGGCATTATAACAGTATGAGTATGCGGTGGTTCACCCTGACCGCCCAGTCCTTTGAATTTATAGGGACTTATCTCAATCAGAGAACTCAAGTTACCGTGATAGGCACCGTCCAGAACAATTGTATCCTTTTCGCCGGTATGAGCATAGGCCAGACGCAGCGCCAGATCATTGGCTTCACTGCCGGAATTGACCAGGTAGCAGACACTGAGATGATCTGGTAAAAGAGAACACAGCCGCTGACAGTACTCAACAATATTCCGGTGTAAATAGCGGGTATTGGTATTCAGTACAGCCATCTGTTTACGGGCAGCTTCCACTACTCCGGGATTGCTGTGCCCCACATGCGGAACATTATTTCTGCAGTCCAGATACATCCTGCCTTTGTTATCATAGAGATACTGCATAAAGCCTCGGACAATGGTCAGCGGCTCTTCATAGGAAAGACTGAGATTAGGACCCAGACAGGTTTTTCTGAGTTCCATGATATTCTCATCACTGACTCCTTTGTCTTCAGATCCCTCCTGAGGAAATTCTACCATTAATCCGGGATCAGGACAGATACTGAGCCATACATCTTGTTCACTGTATTTTGCCACTCCCGGATAGTCGCCTTCATAATCAAGCATATCAGTGATTATCTGAAAATGAAGATGCGGGGGCCAGCCCCCGTTTACTCTGATCTCTCCCATGGAAGCAAATTTTTCTCCGGCTTTGATTGCTTTCCCTTTATAAAGTTCCTGGAGTGAATCCTCACTCAAATGTCCGTACAGGGTATAAAAAATAATACCTTCTTCAGGATTGTGCCTGAGAATGATAGCCGGACCATAATCAAGTGGATTATCATTATTCTGAAAACTGTGTACTTCAGCTTCCAGAGGAGCATAAACCGAGGTTCCGGGAGGCGCAAAAACATCAATGCCGAAATGAAGGGTTCTGCCCTCTTGGAGCTGGTTCTCCGAGGTAAAGATGGGACTGGTATAACAAAGACGTACTTCATTATACCTGCCCAGACCATAAGTACACTTTTGCTTCTTGAGAATTTCCCAAAGATAGTCTGAAAAGACTTTCACATCAGACATGGCAGAAGGATTTTCAATTAACCTGCTGTCCGTACTGAGATCAAAAACATAGGAATTCTCTGCATTGACTGCTGGCTGTACCACTGGTTTGATTTTTTCTCTGTTCTCTTTTAACCAGACAGTTATTTTTTCTGTATCAGGACAGGGAACCATTCCACTGGCATTCCTGAAATTGTACAGCGCCAGATGCGGATGCACTGCATCCAGTTTTTTCATCAAATTCCAGGCAGGCTGAGAGGAAACCTGCAGGTATTCATTATCCGGCTTCTTATCAGCATTAAATGAAGATATGCATATACTCATACAGAGCCGCATTCCTATCATGGGGAAAAGGACTCTGAGTTCATTGTCAGTCAGAGGAAGTTTGGAATGATAGCCGGCAATGACCTGAGAAGCAGCGTCAAGAGGATCTTTTTTATTCATCATGACATAGGTACAGGTAATGGCAAGTTCAGAAAGAGTATATGTTTTTAGCATATCCCCGAAATCTACAATCCCCTTTATTGATCTTTTCCCGAATGATCCCGGAGATGTATCAGGAGAAGATACAATTATATTATAATCATTCCCATCATTGTGTATAACACTCTTAGATGAGTCTGATAGAAACGGTTGAGCCTCTTTCTGATAAAGAGAAAAGAATCTTTCTACTAGAGTCTGTTGACTGCTTTCCTTTATATATCGTCTATATTTTTCTATTACTTGCGGACCATGCTGCATATCCCAAATGACTTCTCTTTCTGATTCAGGATGAGAAAAATCTGATAAAGCTTTGACCATCTTTGCCATAAACTCACCTGTTTGGTACAGCAGTTCAGGAGAATGCGGATTGGCTTCTGCAAAGGGGATTCCGGGAATAAAAGTCAATAAACGGATAAAATAAGGTTGGTTATTACTATCATGGACGATTCCAATATTGTCTCCTTCTTTGGCTGGAAAAACATGGGGGCACAGACATTCCCCTGATCTTCTCTGTATATGCTGCATAGCTTTATTCTGAAAATCCAGTACAGATTTATTATCACCTGCATTGGCAATCTTTAAAACATACTGTTTTCCAGAATCATCCTTTAACAGAAAATTCCTGTCCCGTTCTCCGGGTAAACTTTGAGCTGCAGCATTCATATCAAAAATTTGTTTTGCAAACCTGACAGCCTGTTTCTCTGAAAAAGGGGGGATGGTATTATCATAATCAACCATAAATATTCCTCATCATTTTTCCCTTTTATACATAATTACTTATACTATATTATAGATGAATATGACATAACTAACAGTATCTGAATGAGTTATATATTTTTTCTCTTATCGTGTTCAAGTGAGGCATAAGCACTGTGATTATGAATGGATTCAAAATTCTCTGATGAAACATTGTACCATTCAATACGTGAATCGTGATTTAATTTCTCTGCTACTTTTCTTACCATATCCTCTACAAACATAGGGTGATCATAAGCATATTCAGTTATATATTTTTCATCTTTTCTTTTCAATAAAGCATATAAAGGGCTGGAAGCAGATTGTTCTGCGACCTCTATTAATTCCTCTATCCAGACAAATTTATGAAATCTGGCCTGAATAGTTATTATAGACCTCTGGTTATGGGCACTCTTTTCCGAAATTTCTTTAGAACAGGGACAAAGAGAATTTACCGGTATCTCAACCCCTAAGATAAAATCTTTTTTCTCTTTTAAATTACCAATATAAGTACAGTCATATTTCATCATGCTTACTGCACCGCTTATCGGTGCTTTCTTTTCAATGAAATAGGGAAATCTGATTTCCATATGAGCTTCCTGAGCATTAAGTTTTGTTTTCATTTTTTGTAAAATCTTGCTCACTGTATCTATATGAATTTCCCTGTGATATTCATTTAAAATCTCAATAAATCTGCTCATGTGTGTTCCCCTGAACTGATGAGGAAGATTCACATACATATTAATAGATCCAATAGTATATTGAATTTTTTTAGCTCTGTCCCTTACGGTTATGGGATAACTGAGATTTTTTACTCCTACTTTATCAATGGTAATTCCGCTCTTCGAAGGCTGATTTTGAATATCATACATGTATATGCTCCATATGATAATAAAATATTTAACTGTGTCTTTTATAAAAATTTAATAAATTATAATATAATTCCAAAGATTTAAGTCCCTGCATATGTTCGATATGAGTTTTAAAATACAGATCATACATTTTTCTTACTTCTGCTATCTGATAGGGATCTGGACAAAGTTCTGTTGCTTGCATAACAGACTCTTTCTGAAGAAAATAGAGAATTTCCAGTGTTTCAGCCGATATCCTCAATCCACCCTGATGTTTACTGCAGGCATGGCATAATAATCCTCCCTGCTCCGGCTGAAACAGCCCCCCATGGAACCCGAGAGATTTCTTACAGTTCAGACATGAATTCCAGTTAGCTTTATATCCCATAATATCGATCAGGTGTTCTTCAAAATACCAGAAACATCCTTCCGTAAAATTTTCACTTTTATCAATTGCAGAAAGAGTTTGAATCAGTAAATCAAAAAGATCCTGTGCCGGATTTTCCTCTTCAACTGTTTTTTCCACTAACTCTATAGTAGCAAAAGCAAGAGCGGTTTTTAATGGATTGCCAATGATACTATAATGCGGGTCAATAAGATCTGTTTTACTTAATAACTGAAGATTTCTGGTACTTTTTTCATAATAGATAAGACGGATATGAGTAAATGGCTCCAGACATCCCTTGAACCCGCTTTTTAAACTGCGGCTTCCTTTGGCAATCATTCTGACTTTCCCATAATCTTTGGTCAATACGGAAATAATTTTAGAAGTCTCTCTGAATTTCCACCCTTTAAGAACAACACCTTCACTGTCCAAAATGGCCATAAAACCTCACAACCAGTGCATAAAGGTTGTTAATAAAGCAAGATAAATAAACAAACCAATAATATCATTAGAAGTGGTAATAAAAGGAGCTGTCGCAATAGCCGGATCAAAATTTAATTTTTTTAATATAAATGGAACTAACGTTCCAACTATACTGGCATTAATAAGAACAGCAATCAAGGCAAGAGAGAGCAATATGCCAAAATACGGCTGGTGAAAAATAAATAACAGCACAGCTGTTAGAAAAACTGAAATAACCAGTGCATTAAAAAGGGTTACACTCAACTCTTTAGCTAATCTTCTTTTAATACTATGATTGGTTAATTCTCCGGTGGCCAGACCGCGGATTACTATAGTTGCAGACTGAATACCAATATTTCCACCCATTGCCATTATAAGAGGTATAAAAAAAGCTGCTATCAATATCTGATTTAGAGTGACTTTATAATGTGACATAACCACAGCAGAGATCATCTGTCCCACAAAAGCCACCATTAACCAGGGAAGTCTGATCCAGGAAAGTTTAAAGATGGATCCTTCATACGGGATTTCATCCGTGATACCTGCCATCAGATTCATGTCTTCTGTGGTTTCTTCATCCACAACTTCTAAAATATCATCAGCTGTAATCCTTCCGATCAGTTTATGCTCATCATCCACAACCGGAGCTGCCACCAGGTCGTATTTACGAAATATATTTGCCACCTCTTCCTGATCTGTATCTTTAGGGATGGCAATAAAATCCTTATCCATTATATCTATAAGCCGTGTCTTTGGATCAGACAGTACAAGTTTCGCTAAAGATACCACTCCCTGAAGATACCCGTACCGGTCAATAAGATAAATATTATAAACATCCACCACATCCTTGGATTTTATTCTCAGTACATCCAGTGCTTCCCTCACAGTACGGTTCTGATGAACAGCCACTATTTCCAGAGCCATGATTCTTCCGGCAGTTTCCTCATCGTGCAGGAGAAGCGTTTTTATATCCCGGAATTCTTCCAGAGGAAGGGCTTTTAAAATATCTTGTTTTACATCCGGACTGAGTTCATCAATAATTTCGGTGGCATCATCAGAATCCATCAAAGAAATAATTCTAACAATCCTATTTTCATCAATATTGTTTATCAGTTCTGTTGAAATGAAATGATCTAGTTCAATGAGTACTTCTGCAGCAGTTTTATCATCCAGAAGTTTTATTATCTCAGTTCTCTGTTCATTGTTTTCAAGATGAGTTATTGCTTCTGCAATATCTGCAGGATGTAAATCCACCAGGATCGTTTTTAATAAGGTTGTCTCATTATTAACAACCAGTTCATGAATATATTCATTTATATTAATTTCTTTTTCAATTTTATCCTGATCAGTCATTCGTTTTCCCTTTACTTAATCTGCAAAGCTCATTACTTAACTGCACAAACTGTTTAATGGTTAAATTTTCAGGTCGATTGGTTACATCAACAGAAAGCTCATTCAATAATTTCTTTTCCCCGATAACTGTCTTAAGAGTATTCCTTAACATTTTCCTTCGCTGTGAAAACAGCTTTTTTAATAGTATACGAAAAAATTTCTCATTTTCCAATGGATAGGCAGGGTTTTCAAAAAAATTTATTTTTATTACAGAAGAATCAACTTCAGGAACCGGGAAAAAAGAATTTCTGGATATAGTAAAAATTTGTTCTACTTCTGAATATAACTGAAACAGGACAGTAGGGATACCATATGTTTTTGAATGGGGTGCGCTTGTTAATCTGTCTGCTACCTCACGCTGTACAGTAACAACAGATGATAAGATTTCAGAACGATAGTCGAGCAGTTTAAACAGAATTGGACTGGTAATATAATAGGGAAGATTTCCCATAACTTTAATTTTTCTGTTACTATTTGTAAAAAATTCATCTGCATAATTCAAAAAATCTTTACATATGACATTAAAATTTCCAGCCTGGCTGAATTTTTCCGTGAGCAGATCAGCGAACCGATTATCAATTTCTACAGCTGTTACTTTCTCTGCTGCGGTTTTAAGTAAGTACTGAGTAAGCATACCATCTCCCGGACCTATTTCCAGTATCCAGTCATTCTCTTTTATATCAGCAACATCGACTATTTTTTTAACTATGTGTTTATCTTTAAGAAAATGCTGACCTATATTTTTATACAATCTTAAGCTTTTCATTCATCAACTCTTTTGCAATTGAAAATTCAGATAGAGGTATATATATTTGTATTAATAATTATAATATTAATATTTATGATAAATATAATACAATACTGAATATATTAAATTTAAGGGAAGAAATCAATGTAAACTGAAAAATTAATTTATTATTGGCCTTGCTAAAAAAATAAAGTAATAAAATATAAAACTTTCCCTACCTCCGACCCAAGTTGTACTTGAGGCGGAAATAATATTCAAAGCTTTACTTTGATCTTCGTGATTTTTTATTCTGTTAGTTACCTAACAGAACAGAAGGCAATGCCTTCTTCAATGCATTCCCAGTCAATGACCGGGAATGAGGGTGGGGTAACACAGATTATTATTAAAATCTGTGTCAATCCGTGTTAATCTGTGGCTGTAAAATTGATCATTGCTTGATATTTGTAATTTGGGAATTGAAATTTATGTGAAATCTCGAATTTGAGATTTGTTATTTGATATTGAGATGCGAATTAAATGGTGGAATCATGGAATAATGGAATAGTGAATTAATGGAAGGGAGGAGGGGTTATCCGGCATCTGGAAATCTGCGTTAAAAAATACGCTGCTTGTGAACGCCCGGAAGCAATGTATGTCTGAGCCCGTGGAATAATGCCACGTTAATAAAAAAAAGTGTAATTATTATATTTGAACTCTAATATATTCAATCAAGATGAAAAGTATCAGTATTCCACGGGGGAGTTTACATTGCTTCAGTGAACAAGCAGGGTATTTTAGCTGATTTCCAGCCTGCCGGAGGTTTTTTTGGTTACTTTTTTTTAAAAAAAAGTAACCTTACAGACCTCTATTATTAATAATAACGATTGCTTCGGAAAGGATCCTGACCAGTACTGACTCTCGATACTCTATCCTCAATGATACCTATCTTTTGTGTGATTACTAACTACTCTATAATGCTTAAACGCACTCATCACTCCACCGGCTCCTGTATAACACCCATAAACAGCACCGTATTAGAACTCCTTTCCCTGATAATAAACAGAAAGGGACGGTTGAAACTGACAGTTCTGGGTATACTGGTTAGTGAAACTTCTACTGAAGTTGCGGCTGCAGCTTCTGTTCCTTTCTCATCAACTTGTATAAAACTCTTATGAAGCACATTACTGATATATAACTGATACTCCGGATTTATACCGGAAAAATCAGCATTGATTTCATCAAATGCTATCCCCATGCCCAGAGATTTCAGCACCTCATTCAAGGTAATGTTATATTCTAAAGTAAATTTCGGTATTTTAAGTATCACAGTAACAGGAGAGTACTGATCTGTTAGAGTATCCCATTCATTTCTGTTCAGATCGGAAATAATATCAGCTACTGTATAGCCGGATTTCGGCAGCAGTAAGGACATACTGAAACTGCCTTCTCCGTATGCCAGATCAACAGCCTGAAACTGATCTGTTTCAATATACTGAAAACTATTCTCCTGCTGCATAAACGCACAGAAAACAGAATCACCGTTTTGCTTTGTAAACCAGTCCTCTGAAGTCTGTTCCGTATCAAAAGGATACTGCCAGAAAGCTTTAAAATAAACCGCATTTATCAGATACATGACTGTCAGTGGGTCAATTTTATCGACGATTTTTTCAATTTTACCATTGGTATTCTGAGACACCCAGTTGTTGATTATTTCCACAGCTTCTGAAGAGGAAAAATTTAGATTGTCCACCTGAGCATAAAAATATTTTTTGTTAATATCAATAAAATCCTGCTGCACCGGAAATCCATCCCGGATCCAAATTGAGTTGGCAATATCCATCTGTACCTTGTCATCCCGATTTGTCAGCAGATTAATGAGACTGGCATAATTGGTATTGATCTCTTCATCAGTCAGATCTCCGTAACCCAGAGTATTACGCATGGCATTTTTAGTCTCTCCCTCTGCACCGTTACAGGTCATCCCCAGAGCCATGGAAATACTGAGAGGAGAAATAAAAAGATTGGAATCAGGCTGCTCCTGTAAAATTTTTCTGAACACCTGAAAACCAAATTCTGACGATGAAGAGGATAATTGTTTTTCCAGAGACGTTAATTCCCTATCGGTATCTCCATGCGGGAACATTGAAAAATCCCGGGTGCACATAAACAGAGATACAAAGATCATTATTGACATAAATACGACTGATTGTTTCATTTCATTATCTCCTT
>CAZETW010000079.1:0-13402 GCA_964515295.1 uncultured bacterium
TATTTTTTATTGTACATCTTTTAGCATTGGGAGTATCTCCTAAAAAAGATTTCGTGAATATATCTCTGTGTTTTAACCATTCTTTTGGTCTTTGTGCTTCAACTTTTAACGGCGGTGCTTTTATTGGTTCTGATTTTATTTCAAAATTATATATATTGTTTTCGTCTTGATTTATCTGTATTCTTTTTTCCAATAAAGAATATCCTATCATGCTGACAATTATTTCATAATGTCCGGGCGTAACATCATTTATGATATATTCCCCTTTTTCGTCAGTTGCATCTCCCAAGGTTGTATTTTTAAGGTATACACTGACCATATAAACAGGTTCTCCAGTAGAAGCATCTGTGATAATACCAGAAATATCTTGTCCGGTTATGTTTGTGGAAGAAATAAGAATACTTGTTATAATAATTAACGTACATTTTTTGATCGATAAATGTTTGAACATAAATCTATCCTGAATTTTTTATAATAATTTAATATGTTAACCGAAATCTGCCATGTTATTTTAATAAATTAAACTTTTGAGATACAATACACTCATTAGTAATGAGTCGATATATATAAATCCCGCTTGCTAAACTACTGGCGTCAAATATGACTTCATAGGTACCAGCTGCTTTTTTCTGATCTATCAGAGTTTTTACTTCTCTGCCTGTTAAGTCAACTATAGATATCGTTATGAAAATCAGTGATAAGGTAATATTTTTATATTAAAAAAATATGAACCGAATGTCAAGGGAAAAATCAAGTACGATAAATAATTTTAGAAATAAAATAATTATTTTAATAACAGACACTTGCAAATTTTAATATTTGTTTCAGATCTTAATCGTAAAAAGTAGATACCACTAGGTTGATTAAGAGGTTTCCATTGTATAGAATAATTACCTGCTTTTTTCCTGCCTTCATAAATCAAAGTAACTTTCTGCCCTCTGATATTCAGTGCATCAATAATTACTTTACTTGTTTTCTCAATACTGAAATTAATGGTAGTTGAAGAGTTAAAAGGGTTAGGTGCATTTTGCAGATAAATCAATTGTTTTTCCGGTTCCCCAGACTGTTCGATACCGGTTAATATATTATTTAATTGGGAACTGGTGTTATCATAATAAGTTCGATCAGCCAGTTCACAGACTCCGGCAGCTGCAACTGTGACCCGGTTGAAATGATCAGAACTGGAATTTCCCGGTTCCACTTTGGAGTCCATATTATTTCTGTCCAGTGCAACAAAGGCATCATTATCTACAGCGCTCGGATAAGATCGACCAAGATAGTCTTCAACATAAGATCTGTCCGGATTAAGGCGTACAAGCCGGCAGCCTGCATCAATGAAAGCTTCATATTGAATAATGACAGGGGGATGATCCGGTGAAATCTGGACATGATCAGTATCGCTTGCTACAATCATAAACATGAGATCAGGATTTTTTTGAATGGTGGAGTCAATCCAGTATTTTCCGTTGCGCCAGTACCAGAATTCTTGGGTTTCCTGAACAGTGGAAAAATGTCCCGGAGTATTAGCCGGGAGTACCTGCAGGGAAGCTGCTGCCTGGCGCACTCGTTCGGAATAAAATGATTTATAGGAACCATTAATATTAAAAATCAGAGGATAGAAAATGAAATCACTACCCGGATCAACAGCACCATTTTGATTTTCATCTATATACAGTCCTCCGGTTACATGATTATTAATATTCCCCAGAATTGGAATCTGAATTTGATCCTCATAGGCAAGATGAGAAAAATCCCAGTTACCGGTGGATGGATCATAGGCCGGATTTACACCTGAGTTAAAGGGACGCAAGTTAGCTTCACTTTTAGCTCCTGCCTCTGCCTGAGGCATACCATCTCCCACAGGTGATTCCCAGTTCAGGATCCAGGCTAATCCGGAAATATCTTCACCATATTTTCCAGCAACACAGATATTGGTATTTCCGCCGTTGGACCAGCCCACTAATCCCACATTACTGTTTAGAGGTGTAACCGGAGATACTAACTGTTCAAGTGTTGAATCCCCTACATTGGATTTCAGTCCCTGGGCGAAAAGGATAATATCCCTCACTGCTTTCAGACTTTGAGGTCCTCTGTAGTCATATTCACCGCCACTGCTAAAAGGATACTCTCCGGCTCCGGGAAAATTGAACCTTATTTCAATGAAACCGTGCTCATTCAGTCCGGTTTCCCGGTCACTTATCCCTTCCTCTTTAAAACCGCCCGGCATGGAGATGACTACCGGTGCCCCTTCCGGATACCGTGATGACTGGGGAGACGTAATACGAAGAAAAAGTCCCCTTTCCCCTCCTGTTTGGGAAGGGATATGGGTCAGAATGTCAGTAGCAGGAAGGGGATTATCAATATTTGCAGTTCTCAGCAGATCACCATTTTCCAGAAGATAAACAGAATTTTTAGGTTGAAAATCACTCTTCCAGGTATTTATTTTTTCACCCTCTTGGTTGATTAAATAAGTAGTTGTATATTGCAGAGGAGCAAAAAGTGTATATCCTGTTAAAGATTCTTGTTTTTTGTCTATAAGTCCCATAGTATTGTTTTGAGCACATATATCGGTAATGTGAGATGTATTAAAAGAAAAAATGAGTATAATACTTACATATATATACCGCAGTTTCATATTACCTCCTGATTTAATGCTGAAATTGTTTTTTTATAAATAAACTCTTTTTATTGGAGAATATTGCCGGTGTAATTTTTTTACTAAGATCATTATTAAGATTTTTTACCAGTCATATTAATAATATTGAGTTTTATTATAGTTGTATTGTGAATATTCTTATCTGATGTGTTAAAAGGTGGATTAGAATATTGATTCAGTATGATGTTAAGGGCTGCTTTTTTATGTTCAAAGCTTTTTACAAATTCAGCAGTACCATAACCAATGACACTCTCATACTCTATTTCCCAATTGCAATGTTTCTTTTTTTCAATAATCTTGCCAGGAATATCAATTTCAAAACTTACTTTTTTATTTTTATTCAGAAGTTCAATTTTTTTACCTTCAGGTGAAGAATGAAAATATAAAATTTTGTTTTTGTATCCAAAACAGAGAGGAATAATATAGGGATATTCCATATCAGTTAAACACAGACGGCATACACTAGCTTTTTTTATAATTTTTTCTATTTGAGATTGATCTTTAATTTCCTGTTCTTTATTACGCATGCTATAAAAATACTTATATTTAGATAATATTTCAACTCAAGATCTAAATTTATTTGCTTTTCTTAAAAAAACATATTAATTTTTATTTTTAAGGATTGATATTAATTATGGAAACATTTAATAATATAATAAAAAAGATTAACATAAGAGAATTTCAGATAAGTGATTATGATGATTTAAATTCTCTTTATTTGAAATCTGAACTGCCATATAAACCAGAAGGCAGAGATTCATATAATAACCTTAAAAAACAAATTAAGAATGACAGTTGTAACATTTTTTTAGCTATATCAGGTAATGATATTGTTGGTTCTGTGTTAGTCACTCATGATACACGTAAAGGATGGATAAACAGATTAGCAGTTGCACCTGAATACAGAAGAAAAGGTATAGCATCGAAACTGGTCAAGAAAGCAGAACAATGGCTTGAGAATGAACATATAAAAATATTTGCCTGCCTGATTGAAGGATGGAACAAAAATTCCATGAAAGTATTTGAAGAACTAGGATATAAGAAATTTCCGGATATTGCTTATTATACTAAACGGAAATATAAAGATATATAAAAATAAAAGGGTATAATGTTATGAAGAGATTGAATAAAAAATTTTTATGCTGCTTTTGTTTAGTTATTATATATTTAATTATAACTCAATGTAGTATTTTTCATGGCAGACAGTCACCGCAGACAAATCAGATTGAAATAGATTATTCGATGCCGTTAGAAGTGTATGAATGGTTGAGATTGCTGAAACTTGATAACGACTATCTTGATGTAAAGGATTATTTTCTAACCAAAGTTGTAAACACTCCCGGCTGTAAAGCTGCATTGAGGTATTTGAATAATTTCATAGATATAGATGGGAAAGAATTTTATAAATTAATAATTGAAGCTCTATATGCATCTTCTGAAAAAAAGATATATAAATTTGATGGATATTTTACCTCTTATGGAAGAATGAAAAATATATGGTTAAGCAAATTAGCAGAACCCCAATCTATTCTTGAAATCATTAATACACTGAATGAGTTCGATTTAGCTGAGAAGAGTGAAAAACTGCTAAAAAAATATCTTCCGGAAGATGCATTGATCAATACTACTTTTTATTTTTATGTATATGGAGATATTGAATCTCCTTTGATGGGAATGAAACATGGCATCGATTTATTTAATCTACCGGTTAATGATAATGAAAATATCGAATTTGAAAAAATTATCAATAAAATTGCTCATGGTGCTTTTTATGATTCATTTGAGATGTATGCAGATAATGTAGATAAGAATATATTAACCAAAGATAAAATTTATTTAGTACGAATGTTAGCAAAATCTGGATTAGCTTCATATTTTTTTAAAGATAATAACGAGAGTTTTCTCCATAACAGCAATTATTATATGTATGACTATCCAGAAGTCTGGGAAAATCAATATAAAAGATTGCCGGAATTGTATATACTAGCTGACCGGGATTTACAAAATTGTTTAAAAGGTAAAATAAGCAGGAAAGAAATAGTAGATTACTGGCTTAAGGGAAAGGTAACTCCTGCTTCAATACTGGGTTTTGATATGGTGTCAAAAATTGATAAATATCTGGGACTTGATAAAGCTGTTGAAGCGGTAAAAGATTATAGAAAGTTAATGTTTTATTATGACAGAGCATCAAAAGCTGCTTATTTGCAAAGAAAAGATGTACATCAGTTTGATAAACAACTTGCTTATGATTTAGCGTTTTATACTGGAAAGTGATTATAATTACAATTTTTTTTCAGAAAATATTATACTAACTTAATTAATTTATTTAATGTTTAAATTACAATCAAATTATAAGCCATGCGGAGACCAGCCGGAAGCTGTAAAACAGCTTAGTCAGGGGGTACTGCAGAATAAAAAATTTCAGGTTTTGCTTGGGGTTACCGGTTCAGGTAAAACATTCACAATGGCAAATGTCATACAAAAAGTAAATAAACCTACTCTGGTGATATCTCATAACAAAACCCTTGCTGCTCAGCTATACAGCGAATTACACTCTTTATTCCCCAAAAACAGAGTAGAATATTTTGTCAGCTATTATGATTACTATCAGCCTGAAGCGTATATTCCTTCTACAGACACGTATATTGAAAAAGATACTTCGATTAATGAAGAGATTGATAAATTGAGGCTTAGGGCTACAAGTTCACTTATGGAAACCAGAGATGTAATCATTGTTGCTTCTGTTTCCTGCATTTATGGATTAGGTTCACCCAAGGATTTTCGTGAACTTTTGCTTTTTTTAGAGAAAGATCAAACCTTTAAACGCAGAGATATTTTGCAAAGATTGGTAAATATACATTATTCGAGAAATGATGTTGATTTTAAACGTGGCACATTCAGGGTAAGAGGTGATGTAATTGATATTTTCCCTGCATATGGTGAACAACCCATACGAATTGAATTATGGGGAGATACAATTGATTCAATTGCGATTATAAATCAAGTAACAGGTCAGATTATAGAGGAAAAAAAGAAAGTAGCTGTTTATCCTGCTATACATTTTGTAACAACAGAGACAAAACTGAATACTGCAATTACAAATATTGAAAAAGAATTAGAAGAACGGCTCACTTATTTCAGATCAAAAGGCAAATTACTGGAAGCTCAGCGCCTGGAATCCAGAACAAAATATGATATCGAAATGATGCAGGAAATTGGTTTCTGTTCCGGGATAGAGAATTATTCCCGGCATCTGGCAGGAAGAGAACCGGGAAGCAGGCCGGCATGTTTAATCGATTATTTTCCTGATGATTTTTTAGTGATCATCGATGAGTCTCATGTTACAATTCCTCAGATCAGGGGTATGTATAATGGCGACAGAGCCCGCAAAGAAGTACTGGTTGAACATGGATTCAGACTTCCGTCTGCTCTTGATAATCGTCCCTTAAAATTTGATGAATTTGAATCATTAGTTAAACAGGTTATTTTTGTATCTGCTACTCCTGCTGACTATGAATATGAAAAAACAGGGGGTGAAGTTGTTGAGCAAATAATCAGGCCAACTGGATTAATGGATCCAGAGATTGAATTAAGGCCTGTATCCGGTCAAATAGATGATCTTATAGGTGAAATCCGGAAGAGAGTAAGAAAAAAGGAAAGAGTGCTGGTGACAACATTAACCAAGAGAATGGCTGAAGATCTGGCTGATTATCTAAGTGATTTAAATATAAGAGTCCGGTATCTTCATTCTGAAGTTGAAACATTTGAAAGAGTTAAGATAATCCGGGGTTTACGTTTGGCAGAATTTGATGTTTTAGTCGGCATCAATCTATTACGGGAAGGGCTGGATCTGCCTGAAGTTTCTCTGGTAGCAATCCTGGATGCTGATAAAGAAGGTTTTTTAAGGTCTGAACGCTCTTTAATGCAGATTGCAGGAAGGGCAGCAAGAAATGTCAGTGGAAAAGTGTTATTATATGCAGACAAAGAAACAAAATCTATCCGCCGTATCGTAAATGAGACAAAAAGAAGACGAAAAATCCAGAAAGAATATAATATAAAATACGGCATCGAACCGGAGACAATTCATAAGAGTCCTGAAGAAATTTTATCTTCTACATCAATTGCTGAGGCTGGAAAAGTCAAAACTGTTGCTGAAAGAAATATAGACGCACTGACTCTGGTGCAAAAAGAAGAGCTTATTGCTTCCCTTGAAATCAAAATGAAAGCAGCTGCCAGAAAATTGGAATTTGAACAGGCTGCTGAATTGAGAGATGAGATTGAAATGTTAAGTAATAGTTTAGTGAAAGAATAAAAAATATAGATTTATATTACAAATAAATATGAAATGTAAAATACTGTAAACGGATCAGATATGAGGAGGAAAGCATGAATATACTTATTGTCGGCAGCGGCGGAAGAGAACATGTTCTTGCCTGGAAGATTGCTCAGAGTTCACATGTTGATAAGCTTTATTGTGCTCCTGGTAATGGAGGTATAGCAGAACTTTGTAAATGTGTGGATATTGAAGTAACAGATTTTAAAGCACTGGCAGGCTTTGCCAGAAAAAAAAATATTGATTTAACTGTGGTTGGGCCGGAAAAGCCTCTTGCCTTAGGCATTGTTGATTATTTCAGAGAAAGAGATCTGACTATTTTTGGTCCGGATAAAAGGTCAGCTGAAATTGAGGCCAGTAAAAGTTTTGCTAAGTTTATAATGAAAAAATATAATGTTCCTACTGCTGAATATAAACTGTTTACAAATTATAAAGAAGCGCAAGAAGGAATACATACTATAACTCCTCCTTTTGTATTAAAAGCAGATGGACTTGCAGCAGGTAAAGGGGTTATTATCTGTAATAACAGAAATGAGGCTTATAATGCACTGGATATGATCATGAAAGAAAAAAAATTCGGGAATGCCGGAGATAAAGTAATAATTGAAGAGTTCCTGGAAGGAGAAGAAGCGTCAGTTCTTGCAATTACGGATGGAAAAGATTTTGTCTTACTGCCAAATTCCCAGGACCATAAAAATATTTTCGAAGGAGATACCGGTCCTAATACCGGAGGAATGGGAGCATATGCTCCGGCTCCTGTTATTGATGACAGAATTTTAAATGTTGTAAAGAATAAAATTATAACTCCTGTTATTGATGGAATGCAAAAGGAGGGCAGGCCATATAAAGGAGTATTATATGCAGGATTGATTATTACATCTAAAGGACCTAAAGTTCTGGAATTCAACTGTCGTTTTGGCGATCCGGAAACACAGGCAATGCTCCCTTTAATTGATTCTGATATCATTGAACTTTTTATGTCTTCAATTGATAATAACATATCTGATTGTAAACTTCAGGTACTGAATAAAGCAGCTGTTTGCGTTATTATGGCTTCCGGAGGGTATCCAGGAAATTATGATAAGGGAATGCCTATCAAAGGTATAGAAGAAGTTGAACAAAAAAAAGATATTATTGTTTTTCATGCTGGCACCCAAAAAAAGGGTAACGATATTATTACTTCCGGAGGCCGTGTACTGGGTGTAACTGCTGTTGATAATACTATAAAAGATGCAATTGAAAAAGTATATAATGCGGTGGGCAATATAACCTTTAACGGTGCATATTATAGAAAAGATATAGGGAATAAAGCTTTAAAGCAAAAATGAGACTGTGTCTTAAGGACAGATATAGTTTTGTTTGCCACAGATTTACACGGAGGAAACACAGATTTTAATTTTAATACAGTGTAGAACTGTATTAATCAGTGACGATTTATTATTAATTTATTTTGACAAATGGCAATATAGGATGAATAAGAATCAATTGAGAAAAGTAATTTCAATCAGCAGAAGAATTGAGATGGTGAGATTTTTTCCTGATGTGTGTACTGTTATGCAAATCCTGTTGTGAAAGATATTATGCAGGTAAGTTAATTGTTTAACTGTTGCAATAAAAAAAATAATAACTATTAAGGAGAAAAAAGTGAAAAATCTTGAAATTAAAGCGCGATATCCATGGACTGATGAAGTAGTTAATATTTTAAATGAAATTGATGCACAGTTTAAAACTGTAGAGATCCAAACTGATACATACTTTGATGTTAATAATGGCCGGATTAAAATACGGGAAAGACTGGGAAAGGATGCTGAGATGATACAGTATTTCAGAGAAGACAAAGCTGATATAAAAGAATGCAGTTTCAGTTTGGTACATGTGAAAAATCCCGAATCAGTTAAGTCGATTCTTACCAGAGAGCACGGTATACGGGAAGTTATTCAGAAACACAGGGAGATTTGGATCTGGCATAATGTCAGAATACATTTTGACAGAGTAAAAAAATTAGGTGAGTTTATTGAATTGGAAGCAGGTATCGATGATGATAACCCGGTTGATGTCAGCGAGAGTAGGATCAGGGAATTGATGGTGAAATTTGATATCAAAAAACATAATTTGATTGAACAATCCTATATTGATTTAATTGAAAGTCTTGAAAAAAGTCAAAGTTAGAAGCATTATTATACAATCCCACCTTATTTAGTAAATTTATTTTCATATTTTTTCATAAATTTATCTTTTTCAATATTTAATTTAGTTTAAAAGACATGTTTTGTGACATATACTATACAATTGTATAGTTATGTTAACAATTGTTATAATATACTGTTTATTAACAAATTAAACTATATTAAAAGTTATTTTGTGACATTAATGATACAAAATTATAAGTGTATATATTTATTATATTACATTATAATTAATTTATAACTATTTGTTAATTAAAGAATTAACTATTATAAATATTTTAAAATTTAATTTGGTATGGTATTCGCTTATACAAGGATATGATAAAGTAAAGTAAATATTAATGAGGTTGATAATGAGTTTTTCAATTATTGTTCATACAAAAGATGTTTCTTTAAAAGCAAAATTGAAGAATTTTTATAAGAACCGTAAAGAAAGAGTAATATTTAAAGAAAATTGTATGGCAGTATTGTTACAGTTAGTAAAAGAAGAAGGGGATGCGTTGTTTTTGGATATGGATAATAATAAAGAAAATTGTATTAATCTGATTGATATTGTGAATCGCATGTATAAAAAATTACCGATAGTTGTTTTTAATAAATTTAAATCACTGGAAGAATGGAGAATGTTGAAAAGAAGCGGTGTGTTTTTTTCTACTATGAAACCAGTACAATTAAGTATACTTAAAGAAGTTACAGAATCACTAAAATCAATACAATATCAAAAGACTTTAATTATGGGAGGACCTATGCGATCCTTAAATATAGCCCTGGTATTAACAGCAAATAAAACCCTGAGAGAAAGTTTTTCTTATTTATTCAATGAAGTGGAGATTTCCTACATTTTTGAGAGTAAAGAGTTAAATGGTCTTCTCAGAATAATGTCCTTACCTTTAAAATCTGTTTTCATAGAAGTTAATCCCTTTGATAAGAGCGGTTTAGACTTTATTAAACTGGTAAAGAATTTAAAACCGCAGCTCAGAATAATTGCTGTTTCTGATTATTCCACTGAAAACGACAAGATCATTCAGGCAGGAGCAGATCATTGTTTTCAGCGTTCGGTTTTGCAGGAAAGTAAAGAATCAATTGTTGATAAATTTAATGTTTTAATGGAAAAACGAAATCATTTAGAAAAAAATGAAATTTAGTAAAGAAATTTATAGAAGGAGGGTATTTATAATGAAAAAGACATATAAAATTTTGATGGTCGGTTTAGTAATTATTTCTCAATCACAGCTCATAGCAGATATTCGAGTAAGTGAAAATCCAAGCATTAATACATCTGATTCGATTTATTATCATATAAATCAAATATTAGAATTGAATCAGAGAGATCACAGCGAGGCATTATCAAGAGTTTTTGGTATTTATGCTGAAATTGATCAGGAAGTGCTGAAATCAATGATGGATAATGAATTTTCACACATCAATGATGCTGTAAATAATGCAACAACAGAATTTGTTAATCAGGAAAATTTACAACGTATTGATGAGAATAACCCAAATCTTGTGGAAATGAAAAATAGTTTACAGAGAATAAAAGCATTGGAAGAATTCAACATGTTATTAGTAGAAGTCGGAGCTATATCGGATGGTTTAAAACATCTGGAAGAAATATACCAGAAGCATATTGAAATTTTACAATTACTAAACAATAGTACTACTGTTGAAGAACAGAATTCCCTGCAATATTCTACGCAGGGCGCACGTTTAATCTCAGAAGAAATTAGGACAATCATTATACCGCAGCGAAGACAGATACTGCAGTATCTTGAGAATAATACTGATGATCCTGATATAACCATATTTATTACTGATAAATATCGCCAGTTAGAATCTAATATCATAGGAGAATGATATAATGTTAAAATTAAAATATAAACATGCACTTATATTGTTTGTTGTTATTGCGCTATTATCTGCTACAGTTCATGCAGCTGAGGATCAAGTAGCTAATGGAAAGCTCAATGGGAATTATGGTTCATTATATAAGGTTTATTTTCCAGAAGATAATTCTGAAGATAATTCTAAAGATAATGCGTATACTGCCTTAATGCGGTTAAATATAAACGGGACTAATTATGCTGCATATTGTATTGATCTTTATACAACCTGGGCAAATAACCAATGGCATGAAATGGACGGAGAAGCCAGTGCCAAGATAGCCTGGATTCTGCATAATTATTATCCAGCCACCGGTGCGCCAAGTGGTGGTATTTTTAGTGATGATAAGTATAAAGTCGCAGCGGTTCAAGTAGCAATCTGGCATTTTTCCGACGGTATTGATGTGTCTGATCCTTCCAAATACCGGGGAGATGCAAACAATCAGGCTGTTATGGCTAAAGCCAAGGAAATTATTGAAGGAGCCGGTACTCTTAATATCGGATCTGTTCCCAAATTACTTACTGTAACACCTGATACTGAGGTGAATCTTCAGGGTGCGGATCATACTGTCACTGCAGTGTTGACCGACCAGAATGGTAATCCAATTAATAATTATGATATCAGTTTTAATGTAAGTGGTGTCAATTCTGCTTCCGGAATAGTATCAACCAATAGCAGCGGCCAGGCACAGTTTACTTACACTGGCCCTAATGCTGGTAATGATCAGATCTCAGCTGGTACAGGTACTTTTACAGTTAAAAAAGGGATCAGATATATTCCCATAGACAGTCCCAATAAACAGAAGCTGGTGATTGCCAAACAATTTCCGGAAGAATTAAATGTTATGGTGGAAAAAGAATGGATAGAACCTGCTTCCATAGGTGATCTGGTATGGAAGGATGAAAATAGAGACGGTATTCAAAATGATGGAGATGAATATATTAAAAATGCTACCGTAAATTTATATAAAGATGTGGATGGAGACGGAGTAGCAGAACCGGGTGGTGATGATGGTGCAGCTATCAGAACTACTACCACGAATAATCAAGGAAAATATTTATTTTCTCAGTTAATGCCGGGTCCGTATTTTATTGAATTTGTGTTAGTAAGCGGTTATACCTTCAGTCCTCAGGATGCTGGTGGTGATTCTCAGGATAGTGATGCTAATACCTCTTCAGGTCTTACCGCTGTTACCACATTAACAGCAGGTGAAAATGATATGACCTGGGATGCAGGAATGTTTAAAACCGGTAATCCCAGTCTGGAAATTTTAACTGAATTTTTTGTTGATTGTGCAAAAATGGAATATAACACTACTGGTTGGGTAAAAAATACAGGAGATGAAGGTGGGGATATAGCAGTTGATGTTCGCTTCTGGTGGGAAGTAAAAGATCCAGCCAATGCAAAATATATCGACGATATTACTTTCAGCGGTGATTTTACTAATTTAGTTGGTCAGGAACAGAGAGAAGTTGAACTTACAATTACTATGACCGATGAGTGGAAAAAAACAGGTTATAATACAGAAATTCAGGTATGGATATATGCAGAACCAACAAATCGTCCTGGACATATAGCAAAAGAATCTTTACATATTACAAGCCATTGGGGTCAGAAAATTATTATTGAAAAGCAGACTGATCCGGATGGATTGACTCAATCATTTGATTTTAATGGTGCGATTGATACTAATCTGAAGGATAATGAAAGTGAATTTAAATATGTCGCTGTTGGTACTCATACGGTGAACGAAGTAATACCTGCTGGCTGGACCCTGACCAATATAACCGTTGACGACGGCAACAGCACCGTGGATATACCGAATGGTGAAGTGACGTTTAATGTGGAAGCAGGCGAGACCGTGAGAGCTGTCTTCTACAACACCCAGGATGCTCAGATCATTATTGAAAAACAGACAGATCCGGACGGGTCAACCCAGGAATTTGACTTTGACGGTGAGATCGATGTAAACCTCACCGATGACCAGACGTCTTCCAAGACGGTAGAACCCGGTACCTATACGGTGAACGAAGTAATACCTTCCGGCTGGACCCTGACCAATATAACCGTTGACGACGGCAACAGCACCGTGGATATACCGAATGGTGAAGTTACTTTTAATGTGGAAGCAGGCGAGACCGTAAAAGCTGTGTTTTACAACCAACAGGATGCCCAGATCATTATCGAGAAACAGACCGATCCGGACGGGTCAACCCAGGAGTTTGACTTTGACGGTGAGATAGATACCGACTTATCAGATGACCAGACGTCTTCCAAGACGGTAGACCCCGGTACCTATACGGTGAACGAAGTAATACCTGCTGGCTGGACCCTGACCAATATAAC
>CAZETW010000080.1:0-13214 GCA_964515295.1 uncultured bacterium
ACATGTCAAGCTACGGATTAGCACAGATGAAAACAGATAAATATTTTTTAAAAAATCCGTGTCGATCCGCGTAGATCCGTGGCTGGGAAATTGATCATTGATAATTGCTTATTGTTCATTGTTTTACCAATCTCCCCTACTCCGATACCCCGTTGCTCCGATACACTGTAAACAATAAATATTCCATTATGTAATTTATACTTTGGTTCTTTGTGTGATAAAAAAACAGAATTCTGCATCTTTATTCTTTTGCAAAATTAAAAAAAAATCATTATAATACAAACTAATTAAATAAATATTGAATTATAATGATAGTATAAAATTAGAATACTGATTTTTTATGAAATATTTTATTGTCTCAGATATACACAGCAATCTTGAAGCTCTGAATCCTGTTCTTAAAGATATGGAAGCAGAAAAACCGGATATTAAAATCTGCCTGGGAGATATTGTGGGCTACGGCCCGAATCCTGATGAATGTACCGAGTTAATTTTTTCTAATTTTGATATTATCTTAGCCGGGAACCATGATCAAGCTGTAACCGGAAAATATTCTACTGAATCTTTCAATCCTCTCGCCCGAACAGCTGTGTTGTGGACACAGGCAAAAATGAAAGATGAAAACATTGCCAAGTTAAAATCTCTTGAACTGAAAAATATTAAAAACGATATTACCTGTGTGCATGCAACACCGACCCATCCGGAAGAGTTTGGATATATATTACATTCGTTTGAGGCACAAAAACATTTTCTTACATTAACAACTTCAAAATGCTTTATCGGTCATACACATATTCCCGTAGTGTATATCCAGAATAAAGATGGCTCTGTAAATGAATCCGTTAAAAAATCAATACAATTAAAAATGGATGAAAAATATATAATTAATGTCGGCAGTGTAGGACAACCCCGTGACAGAAATCCACTAGCTTCATATGGAATATATGATTCAGAAGCTAATACGTTTAATATCAAACGTGTTTCTTATGATATTGATTCTGTTCAGGAAAAAATGAAAAAAGCGGGTCTGCCTCCATATCTTATTAACAGATTATCCAGGGGAGCATAATCATTATAAATTAAAAAAATGAAGCAAATAAATCTTATCTTCACTCTCTTTACTCTAATGATATTTTCCAATAATTATAAATTATATTTTATTTAATTAACTTTTTATCCAATAATAATTCACTCATCCTCGATTTTTACAGCTGTTCCGTATGCAAGCAGTTCTGCTGCGCCGCCCATCAGCATTGAAGTAGTAAAACGTAATCCGATTACTGCATTACCGCCAATGCGTTCTGCTTCCGCCACCATTCGATCAATTGCCTGTTCCCGGGATTCAGCCATCAGCTTGGTATATTCACGAACTTCTCCGCCAACCAGATTCTTCAGTGCTGCCATAATATCACGTCCGATATGCCGCACCCGGATGGTATTCCCTCTCACCAGACCCAGAGTTTTAACTATTTTTTTTCCTGTACTTTTTAGCTCTTCATATTCCTTCCGGCACTCAGCGCACCGAGTAAGATGCTGTTGGATGTCTGTTATTTCTTCGGATGTTAATTCATCATCAATAAGCCCCATAAGTAATTTTTTATATTTCATACAATCGTTCATTCTACCACCTCCTCAGAATTCCCATATTTTTTTATCTCATTATACTTATCTTTAAATGCTTTCACAAACGATTCCTGACAGGCATCAGCAGCATCTTCATCATTCCCTAAAAATATTCTGGCGTGAAATAAAGCCTCTCTTCGGTATTTTTTTACCAGATATTCAAACCCAATCGGATCTCTGTGTTTAATACATAAGTTAATAGCTTTCGCTTCATTCATGAAACTGCCTCAGGATTAATAATTTGTTATATCTCCCCGTAAAAAACATATATTCAATAAATAAACAGTTCAGTTAAAAAAATATTCAAATTTTTATTTCTTTTAATTTTTCCGGGTAGGTTTCTCTGATAAGTGCTCTTGCAAGTATAAGAGTGGGATCTATTAAACAAACAAATTCTGATGCAATCAAGGGAATTGCTAAAGGGATTTCTGTACATCCTAAAATAACACAGTCCGCCCCCTGTAAAGAAAGATTATTGATGCTTTTAGAGATTCTTTCAGCAGCCCACTGAGTTACCGGAGTTGACTGTGCTTTAATACCCTGCTTCTCGTCATATATTGCCTGATGTAAATCCTGCCTTGTCTGATTATCCGGAAGAACGGCTGTATATCCTTTTTTTTGTAATGTCTGAGTATAAACCCCTGATTCATAGGTGCCTCTGGTTGCCAGTACTCCGATAGAACCTGCCTGTGGGAAGTGGTTATTAATAAAATCCATTGTTTCATCTATCATATTGACTAACTTTATTGGGATCGATCTTTTTTCCAGTTCCTTGGTTATGACTGAATATATGGATGGAGCATGAGCAGTATTACAGGGAATTCCTATCACATCTGCTCCCATTTTCTCCAGTTGTTCTAGTACATCTATAATGGCATATGCCGGATTCTCACCCACCCGATCGAGCAGATAAGCTGTACGATCTCCTATTAAATGAGGGCAAGATAGTAATGCCAGAGGGATATGATCCTGATCCTTTTCTGCTATGGTCTGATCGGTGATTTTCTCTGCACAGTCAAACCCTGCTAAAGGACCAGTGCCTCCAACAATACCAATTAAAGATGCTTTCTTCACATTCATTCCTTTATAAAATTATGTACTTTTAAAATTTTAACCACCTGATCAACAGGAAGAGAAGGTACATCCTTCACTGTATCAGCACAAAAAAGTGAATTAAGTATAGCTTCTTCAGTGGCTTCAATCACTGCATCAAAGAGAGGAGTCATATATCTGTTATACAGTTCCTTGCTTTCTTTTAAGCCGGTGTCAGTTCTGTAGGGAATCCGCATTTCTTCTGAAGTTGAAAAAGCAATGACATAATCACCGCTGCCGTTGGAACCTATTCCCCCGGTTCGGGCCAGACCAAAAAGAGCTCTTTTGGCAAGCCGCTTGAGATTTCTGGAACCAACCGGAGCATCTGTAGCCACAACGATCATACAGGAACCATCCGGAGTGCCATGTGCTCTATTCGCCAATTCCTGTTCAATTGCTACTCCTTTGATGGTGAGATTCCCGCCAAAATTCGTCTGAACCAACACCCCCATAGTATATCCGCCGTATTTCTCTTGCAGCTTACGTGAAGAAGTACCAATTCCTCCTTTATATCCAAAACAAATTGTGCCGGTTCCTGCTCCTGTTACTCCCTGTTGTACCGGGCCGGAAGATGCATTATGTATTGCCTGAAAAATATATTCCTTTTTTATATGCAGCCCCCTGATATCATTCAGATATCCGTCATTGGTCTCCCCCACCACCGGATTGACTGACCTGACCTTTTCATTACCGGACTGTCTGAGCGTATATTCAATCACTGCCTCTGCTGCTGTAAATGTACTGAGGGTATTGGTCAATACAATGGGAGTCTCAATGTTGCCTAATTCCTCAACCTGACTGTATCCCACCAGTTTTCCAAAACCATTGCCAATATATATGGCAGCAGCAACCTTATCCTGAAAAATATTCCCCTGGTGCGGAAGAACTGCAGTCACACCTGTACAAACATCATCACCTTGTATGAGAGTATAATGACCAACCGTGACTCCTTCAACATCAGTGATGGCATTATTCTGTCCCGGAGATAATTCTCCGATAATAATACCATAATCCCTCACTCCTTTTTGCTGTGCTGAAAGGATAAGAGGAATACAGAGGAACAGACAAAGAATTAATCTACTGTATTTAACCATGTTTTCCTCCTTAAGGTTATTTATGAATGTATATATTTTTAAATCACACATAGAGTACAATAAATAATGGAATATTTAATATTGACTTGATTTTCAAAAATAATATGTATTATAAACCCCTCTTAATCTCCTCCTTCGACGAGCTCAGGACAAGCTCTTATCAGGGGAGTCCCAGTTGTGATATTATTTTTGAAAATCACTCTACCCCCAAATAATATCTGCTGAATTCTGACCACTGACAACTGGCTTCTGAACGTAAATCCTCTCAAGTGTTAATATTCTCAGATTCTAAAGCTCTAAAGTTCTATAGTTCTGAACGTCCCTCGCGGTCTGCGGTCAATTCTGATATCTGGCTACTGGCCTCTGGTTCCTGAACGCTTACATTCTAAAGTTTTAATGTTCTTAAGTTCTAACGTTCTGTTTTTTCCTTTTTCCTTTTTCCTTTAGTCTTTAGTCTTTAACATTCAACTCCTCCCTGAGTACTCTGAAAAATTCATCCCGGGCCTGACGTTCAATCCAGGGCTTGTGTCCGCAATTTTCAAGCAAAATAAAACGAAAATTTTCTAGAACAGATGATAATGGCTCCCGGACTCCTTCAGCAGAATGAGCATCATAATCACCATGGATAGCTGTAACCGGACAGGCGATTTTTTTACCCAGCTCGAGCAAGGTTCCGTTTCTTCTTATCTGCTCAGCTTCCTGCCATACACCCTGAAAGATATCAAACTGATAATCAATTATTTCTACTTCCTGACTGACAGGATCAAAGGCATCAGCTTTTGAAAACAGTTCCCCGAATCTGACAAAGGCATCATTTTTATCTTTAGCTTCCGGATCATTCAGGATATCAATGAGAGATTCAACTTCCATTCTCTCCTCATTGCTTATACGCCTCATTCTGATCTGCTGCATGTCAGAAACATACTTTTCCTGAAAACTGCCGCTGCTCATGAGAATTAATTTTTTAACTATATCTGGATAATAAGCAGCAACCAGGAAACTGAGCCAGGCTCCCCAGGAATACCCTGCTAAAACAACAGGAAGATTGGCATTTTTTTTCAAAACTCCCTGTAACTCTTGTATCTGCCCGGTAAGCGATGCCTTGGTTTGCAGAGGTTCCAGAATACCATAGTCAATAGAAAGCTCCTGGGCTACAGGGGCAACCTCTCCCGGCACTCCGGGCCCTCCATGAACTACTGCCACTGTATAAGGAGGCTTCCCGTATTTTCTCAAATTTTTCATGTTTTTATTCATCTTTATCCTCTTATCGGAATTAGAGTCGGTATCGCTATCGGTATCGAAATAATTATCTATCTTATACTACACCTAAGAAAACACCCTCTCTTTCATCTCTCCCTCAAGGGAGAGAATTTTTAAGGAAAATAAATTTGTTCCGTCTTGTTCTTTCCCCGATACTTCCATACCCGATACTCTATCCTCAAAAATACTCACTCTCAAATACTCAAAAACTCTAATAACGAAACGCTCTGATCGATACGCGGTCCGCCGTCCGCGGTCTGCGGTCAATTCTGGTATCTGTCTACTGACTTCTGCCCGCTAACATTCTCAAGTTCTGTTTTATCCTTTAGTAACTGCATTCTGAACCACACTAACTACGGGATTAACGCCCAGAGAAACCATCATTCCAATGGTTCCTGATTCAGGAGAGGAATGCCCAGCTGCATAGAGGATCAGACAGACAGCAAGGCCTCCCAGAGAAGAAGTAATTGCACCAATGGTAGTTGCCTTTTTCCAGAAAATTCCCCAGATAAAAGGACCGAGAAAAACTGCTCCTATTGCACCCCAGGATATTCCCAGGACGGTGACAATACTTGTCGGTTTAAAGTAAGCCAGAATTACTGAAAGAATAACAAAAAAGGCAGAACAGATACGCATCAAAAGAGTCAGATTTCTATCCGAAACGCTGGGATTAATAAAGCCGGCATACAAATCTTTAGCCACAGCAGAGCTGGAAACAAGCACCAGAGCTGCAAGAGTGGACATAGAGGCTGCCAGAATCAGCAAAAGAATTAGAACAGAAAGAGATTCCGGAATCACCCGTACTAAAAACTCCGGCATAATAGCATCAAAAATTGGTTTTCCTTGAAGAAAGGCATCCGGAGAGGACTCCGGTGAAAGAAATATTCTTGCTGTAGAACCGGTAAAATAAGCAACTCCTGTAACCAGTACAGCAAATAATGCTGAACCCGTAAGTCCAATCCTGATTGCCCTTTTATCTTTTATGGCATAAAATTTCTGGACAAGCTGGGGCATACCAAAAGGAGCAACACTGGTTAAAAAAACCAGACAGAAAAGCGGCCAGAAACCAGGAGGGCCTACCCATTCTGTTAATTTAGGCTCTATGGCAGAAAGCTGTTGAGTTATACCGCTGACACCACCACCGGCATTCAGCGTGCTGAATAAAAGTATAATAACACCAGCACACATAATCATACCAAAGATCACATCTATCATAGTCATCGATCTATATCCTCCCATGACCAGATACACAGCGGTAAAAAGGCCCATGAATCCAAGAGCCACTGTATAATCAATTCCAAAATTTGATCTGAAAAGATATGATAATCCCATAAATACTGCTGCTGTATAAGGAACTAAGAAAATAAAAATTGATGCTGAAGAAAAAAACTTGAGAAACCGACTCTGGTAACGTTTATCAAGAAACTCAGCCATAGTCTGTACCTTAAGTTCTGAAGTTATTTCTTTCACTTTAGGACCTAGAAATAACCAGACTCCAATTACACCGACTATTACATTACCGGCAGCAACCCAAAGACCGGAATATCCAAAATTCCAGCCTATCTTTCCGGCAAATCCGATAAAAAGCACTGCAGAAAAATAAGCCGTCCCATAGGTAAAAGCTGTCATCCAGGGGCCTACCTTTCCTCCTGCCAGAAAAAATTCATTAAAAGTTTTGGTTTTTCTGAGTCCGAAAAATCCTGTAATTATTATCATCGCCGCATATAGTGTAATTATAATCCCTTTAATGAGCATGTTCCCTCCTTTTAAAATGATACATTTCACTATAAAGTATACATTAACTCAAATCTGAACCATTTATATGGATCAGCTTCAGAACTGTAAAAACTACCTGGGTAAAATGTTTCAAAAACAACATGACCTTTAAAATATTTATTTATCTGAAACGTTGACCTGGCAATGAACAGATCCCCCCGGAATTTTCCCTGACCATATGGCCGGTAAGAGATATAAGCAAGATCATAGAAAGAACTTAAATAATGATAGGTTAATTTCAAGGTAAGTCTTTTCATTAATATAAATTCAAGAGAACTGTTTAATGAATAAAGATTACTCCAGTATGCTACCTTTCCTCCTGTTTCAGGGATCAGAGTATAAATATACGATTCACTCCATTTCGGCCAGCGGCTGAACAGCGGATCCCATCCTTCAATATCAGATGTCCCGGGATCATCACCTGATAAGGCTATAGCACCGAGACTCAGTTTATTTATCCAGGGTACTCTTTCTCCGATATTACAGTCTAAATGAGTATATCCTCCCCAGGCATTAATAGCATGATTGTCCTGTTCTCCTCTCTGTAATGCTGCTTCTGTGGTAAGATGTATATTATCACTTATCGGTATAATAAACCGTCCACCGAATGTTCTGATAAAGGATGAAGGAAGATAATTTTTTGTTTTCAATTTATTCTTTACTATTACATATCCTTCCCAGTCGATGTCAAATCCCTTTCCTTTATAATAAATGCCCATTCCCTCTTCAGGCTGCTCTATCATCAGCTGATCCTGAGCATTCACAATGGGAAGCCAGTTATCAATGACCGGCTGTTTAACGTAAAACATGGTCAGCGTGTGTTCTTTTGCCAGCTTTCCATCAAGCCGGATTCCATTAAAATAAATAGATCGGGAACCGTCAAGAGGATTAGGATCCATCATTACAAAACCCTCTCCCAGGATAATATTTTGACGCCCTGCTGTAATGGTTAGAGGTAAAATTTTTGACAGGTCCAGCTGCAGGAAAATATTATCCGGAAAGAATTCATGAAAAGTGAAATTTGTCTCCGGCTGAAAATAATATCGGAACTCATTAGTGAACTTGATATAACATCGTAAATTATTCATAGGTTTCCAGTCCAACCAGAAATTGGTCCGGTGTCTGGTAAAGGTATTTACCACATCTCGTGACTCATCCAGAAATACGGCATTATCCCAGTTGACAAATCGAAACCTCACCGCTAAGCCCCAATCAACTTTTTGTTCTTTTTTACCGGAACTATAGACATTTACAAAACAATGAAGTAATAGGAGAAAATTTACTAGTATTATTTTTCTGATCTTCATACAACTCCCTCATTTTTTCACAATAAACCGAAGTAATACAATATCTGCAACACAGACACAATACTTCTATTAAAAACCGGTGATTTTTTATATTATTTTACTTTTTATTTTTCTTTGAGTCTTTTCTGAATTTACTTATTAACGGGTCCTTATATTTGAGTATCAGAGAAATGATCAGGATCAGCCATACTCCATATACTGAAACATAAGAAATTATTTTAGCACTTCTGTAGATCTGAGGATAAAAATCAAATGTGACTTCATGAGTCCCCGGAGGTACGATAATTCCCCGCAGCATATGATTCACCTGATAAATATGTACTCGTTCTCCGTCAATGTCAGCTTTCCATCCCTTAGGATAGTAAGAATCAGCGAATACCATAAAAGCAACCTTATCTGCTGTGGCCTGCAGGTCAACTCTGTTTGGAGTATATTCAGTAATGAATGCCTTTGCAGTTGTATCAAATCCAGAATTTACTGGAATGTTTTCAGCAGTAAGAGCAAGTGTTGCAGGATTGAATTCCTCAGTATTCATTAACCGTACCACTTCTTTTTCATGGTCACAGTGCTTAACCTGATGTACAAAATATGCTCTGGGCAGAACATTACGGTTTTTGTATAACAGCCGTCCCCTGTTTTTATCTTCTGCCAGCAAATTCAGATGAGGAGCATCAATCTTGCCGGGACTGATAATAAATGTGGCATTCAGCATATTTACTATATCCCAGTTTATTGCTCTTTTGCCTCCGCTGCTAATAAAAAGATTATTATCGACAATATCCTGAAATAACTGTGGTTTTATGCCGGAATATCCGCTCACCATCTGATGCCGGTAAGCTAAATAGTTGCTTTGAAATAGATCACCTAATCCGAGAACCCGGTACAGCTCTGTCTCCTGTTCCATTATTCTGTCAAATTCCGTCTTTGCAAAATACTGCCTTTCCAGAAAATTGACATTACTCAACTGTGCTCCCCCGAAATAACGATGAGAAACACTTATTAAATCATATCCGATAAGTAAGATAAAAACAGAAACCATAAACACTGTTTTGACTTTCTTTCTGTAATAAAGCCAAACACAGATCATAAATATAGCTGTCAGAATAAACATTCTTAATGCATCTATAGTGAGATATTCTTTTCTGATGTTCCTGAGAACTTCCATAGCCTGAGGCTGAGAAGCAAAACGCACATCACTTGCAGCAGAAAAAGAAAGTATATCAGGAAAAATAAGAAAAAGCAACCCCACTCCTGCAAAAACTGCACTGATCAGGATGGCAGTTTTAAATTTTTGTTTATTAAAATTTTCAATGAATCCCTTCAGCCCGTACATAGCAAGTATAACTAAAATAAAATCCATTAAAATAAGTATCATCATGGGAACTCTGAATTTACTGAAATAAGGAAAATAAAAAAAGAACAACTTATATAAAAAGGAAAAATGCTTTCCGAGTGAAAGTAGAAATGAAAATAAAAGAAGAATGCTCAGTGCAATAACAAAACCTTTTTTTCTGTACCACACTATGCCCATTAAAGCAAGCATTAAAATAGTAATACCAAAGTATTCACTGGACTGGGTAAACTGCATGTCTCCCCAGTAAGTAGGCAGCCCTCTTCCGTAAAGATTAGAATATTTACTGCCTTTATAGACCTCATTAGAAGTTCCTCCCATGGCCCGGGGAATTAAAGTGCCCAGATACTCTTTGAGAGAATAAGACCATCTGGTAGCATATTCAAAACTCACTCCACCGGACTTTTTCGTTTCCTGATCAGTTGATTCCGGAACCTCCTCGTTCAGGTTGATGGCATTTCCGCCTCTGGTAGAATGAGGTGTGTAATCCTGTGCTACAAACAGGGGCAGCGCTGACATCAAAACAGCAAGGATCAGCGCAGGTACAAACAGACCGAATGATGTATATAAATTTTTATATTGCTTATCTTTTATCCACACTACAATTTTGTATATTCCGACAGTCATTATAAGAATCAAGGTATAGAAAATTATTTGATAATGTTTCGTCTTAAACTGAAGTGACAGTAAAAGTGCAAAAAAAGCAGCAGAAGGAATATTTCTTTTCTGAGTTAAATTTAAAAACGAATACAGCAGAATTGGCATAGCCATTACTGCTCTTATTTTTGTATTATGTCCAGTCATTAATAGACCCTGAAAGTGGGGGAAAAAGAGGAATGCAATGGCTGCAATAATTGAGAAATACCAGGGAAATTTTAAATGGTTCAATAACAGAAAAATCCCTATTGCCCCCAATAGAAACCAATAAATTCGCCAGTCCATTATTACGTTCTGTAACATGGAGATTAATTCATCAATATTAAAGGCACTGTTTTCCTCGGAAAAATATTTGGGAAAACCACAAAAAACATTCGGATTCCACAGATAAGGCTCACCGGTTCTTTCAGTATATTCCATAACTTGGTGTCTTTTCCCTATTCCCGCAATTGTATCCGTTCCTACAGGCTCAAGTCCCTGAAACACTAAAGGCTGATAAAATATCAGCAATACAATAAACACAATAATACCTGCTATAAAATATTTCTGTTTCACTGAAGAACTGTCTAACAGACCAAATGCTTTTTCTTTTTTTTGAACTCCCATTGCTCCTCCCTTATTCTTATTTTGATATGTTACATCTTATTTCCAGAAAGTATAGATATCTTCTACACTCTCTTTTTCTTTTATGAGTATAAATTTATTCCCTTTATTAAAATATCCCATGGTTAAAGGAATCTGTCTGCTCAGATGACGGTTCCACATGCTCAGAGTATATGCTCCGGTATCATGAATGATCACATAATCTCCTTCCTCAAGTTCAGGAAGTTCAATATCCTGCGCAATAATATCACCCTGAAAACATAAAGGTCCCACAACAGTGTATGTTACAGGTTTATTTTTTTTCTCTCTTCCCTGTTTATCTCTGACAGAAATTTCATGATGCCATTGTTCCGGAAAATAACACCGCCGCATTAAAAGATCAGAACCGATATGTATTATAGCTGTATTAATATCATCTGATGTTTTTATATATTCCACCCGGGATGCAACCCATCCGGAATTGGCGTGAATATATCTGCCGTATTCAGTAATGATTTTGTATTTATCAGTAAAAAGATGAGGACAGTTTTTTTGCAGCTTATCAGCAAATTCCTGTATAGAAGGATCTTCCTGATTTTTCTCATAGGCAACAGGCAGTCCGCCCCCGATGTCGAAAATTTTAATTCTATGGTTGATTGAAGGATTAATTTCTTCAATAAAATCATATACTTTTTTTATTCCCTGAACCAGCTGGTCAACAGAGTATCCCTGGGAACCGATATGCAGGTGAACTCCGTTCAGCCATTTATATTTAACATAATACTCTTCAATTAATGTCTTTTTTTCATCCAGGGGCACTCCCAGCTTGGAATAAATACCTGCAGTACTGGTCATATGAATATCGCCTGTACCAGTCTGAGGATTAATACGGAGTCCTGCTGTACTTTTAATATCAAAATCAGTAATTAGTCTATCTATTCTCTCCAGTTCATTTATAGAATCAGCATTGATATGATATCCTCTTTTAAGCACATATTCGATATCTTTATGGGTTTTTGCCGGAGAATCAAATACTATATCCTCTGAAGTATAACCGCTCCTTTCTGCTAAATATACTTCCGGAAGTGTTGCTGCTTCAGCACCTACATCCAATCTTTTAAGATATCCTAAAATAACCGGAAGCGGGTTTGATTTTATTGCTACAGCATGAAGAGTTGTGGAAGGAAATACTTTTTGTAAATTCTTTATTCTTTTTTTTAAATAATCAAGATCATATAATATAAGTGAACTGTTATCATCATTCAGTAATTTATTCTTTATTGCCTTACCTAATACTGTGGTTATTGTATCGTCATTTACTTTTTTTTTCATATTATTTTTACAAAATAAATTAATTTCGGATAATACAAAAACATACAAAAAATTGTTTTAAAAAACAAGAATTCATTCTTTCATCTGATTTTCCTCTGCTTCAGAATCATTAAACTGCAGGTTGTACAAGATCTGATACCGGCCGCATCTCTGTAATAATTCGTTATGTTTACCAATATCAATAATTTTTCCCTTATCCATAACCACAATTTTATCCGCTGAAAGAACAGTGGACAAACGATGTGCAATAACTAAAACAGTTCTGTTTTTGGTTGCCTGGGTTATAGCGCGCTGCACTTTTTGTTCTGCTTCGGTATCCAGTGCACTTGTAGCCTCATCGAAAATAAGAATTGGCGGATCATCCACAATAGCACGTGCAATACACAACCGCTGCTGCTGTCCCCCGGACAAATTTGACCCTTTATGATGTAACATTTCACTATACCGATCTGGTAAATCCTTAATAAACTCATCAGCAAAAGCGATTTCAGCAGCTTTTGCAATACGTGCTTTAGTAATATTATTTAAACTACCGTAACGGATATTATTAGCAATTGTATCACTGAAGAGGATTGATTCCTGGGTGACAGTGCCGAATAGTCTCCGTAAATCTTTGAGATCAATTTGTTTAATGTTAACCCCATCAATAAGAATTTTACCGGAACGAATATCATACATACGGGGAAATAAATTTACTAAAGTTGTCTTACCTGCACCACTGCTCCCAACAAATGCAACTTTTTCCCCCTTTTTTATTTCAAGATTGATATTTTTTAAAATATCGGTCTGATGTATATACCCAAAATTCACATTTTTTAACCTGATATTGCTGGTAAAATTTTTTTTAGGAACCGGATTGTTGGCATTTTTAATCGCTGTCTTCAAATTTAAAATATAAAAAATTCTGTCCAGTGAAACCTGCGCTTTGCGGATATCAGCATAGGCCTGGGTTAAGGTCTTGGTCGGATGCAGCATGGAAAAAATAGCAGACAGAAAAAGCAAGAACTCACCAGGAGTTAAACCACTTTCCGGGCTCAGTATCAGACTCCCCCCGATCAAAATCACTAAAATAGCCGTTAAGGCACCGTGTAATTCACTTATCGGTCTGTTTAAACTGGTATATGCAATTGATTTACGCCA
>CAZETW010000081.1:0-12855 GCA_964515295.1 uncultured bacterium
GATCCCCGATAGAAACATTCGGGGATGACAGGGTAAATCAAATCCCTTTGCTCCTCCCTCCTGGTTCCTAAACTCCGGTTTGGGAACCCTAGTTTCTCAGGAAACTCTGTTTCCTGGTCTTAATGCTATACGAAACTCAAAGCAAAGCGTTGAACATTATTTCCGGATTAGCAACTAACAAAACTAACTAAACGAACTATTTATATTTATTTTTTTCTTGTTCGTCTTGTTCGTTTTGTTCGCTGCTAATTCTTTAATTCACCAAACACTGCATACCCTATACCTATACCTCTTAACCAATACCCCGTTACCCCGATACTCCCATACAATCACATCAATGACACATGATCAACAATCACACACAACCTCTCTCTAATGCTCAAACATTCCCATCACCACAGCGGTCTTTCTTGTCTTCTGCACGATAACACTAAAACGCAAAAGATCCCCGGCAGTCAAGGACTGCCTCTAACCGGATCGCTCTAAAGTTCTCACGTTCTCCCGCTCTCAAGTTCTCGCATCTTGCTTCTTGATTCTTACTTCTTGCTTCTTTGGTCTTTTGTCTTATTCTTTTTTCTTTTTCCTTTTTCCCTGATCCTTGATCCTTGATCTTTACATTGACATGCAATAATTTATTTGACTTTACCCCCTGATTTTTTTAAATTTTAGGCATGGATTTATTTGACAAGCAGAGGATGGAAAACAAAAAAAAAGCTGCACCTCTGGCAGAAAGAATGCGACCACGGTCTCTAAATGATTTTGTAGGTCAGGATCATCTGACCAAACAGGGAGGTATACTACAGGAAATCATCAGAAGTAAAGAACTTCCCTCCCTGATCTTCTGGGGGCCTCCCGGTGTTGGCAAAACCACTCTGGCCAGGATTATAGCCAGGCTGACGAATTCAAACTTCTACCAAATCAGTGCTGTTGCAGCCGGTCTCAAAGATGTCCGGAAAATCATGGAAAGAGCAGAAGCTGAACTCAAAGATCAGGGGAAAAAATCCATCCTGTTCATCGATGAAATACACAGATTCAATAAAGCACAGCAGGATGCTCTTCTTCATTCCGTAGAAGAGGGAACCCTGATTCTCATCGGAGCAACCACAGAAAACCCCTCTTTTGAAGTGATTTCACCGCTGATCTCCCGCTCCCGGGTATACCAGCTTCACCCCCTTACCAGGGAAAATATTGAAGAAATCATCGAAAAAGCTCTGCACAATGATCAGCGCTTACAAAGCATGAATCCGGAGCTTTCTGCGGAAGTAAAAAATATCATTATCGACTATGCTGACGGAGATGCCAGACGCGCCTTGAACACACTGGAACTTGCTGTTCAGGTAGGCAGGGAAGAAAAAGGGAAGAGGATAGTAACACAGGATAATATCAGACAAATACTGCAGGAAAGAATGATCTCCTATGATAAAAATGGAGACACCCATTATGATACCATTTCAGCCTTTATTAAATCTGTCCGGGGGTCTGACCCGGATGCAGCTGTGTACTGGCTGGCACGGATGCTGGAGGCAGGAGAAGATCCTCTCTTTATAGCCAGAAGACTGATCATTCTCGCTTCTGAGGATATCGGCAATGCTGATCCTGCCGGTATAATCATTGCAAATTCCGCTTTTCAGGCAGTACACGCCATTGGCATGCCGGAAGCCAGGATCGTTCTTGCCCAAACTGCCACCTATCTTGCCTCAGCACCAAAAAGTAATGCTTCCTATCTGGCAATCAGTGAAGCACAGGATGTGGTGAGGAATATTGCTCCGGAACCGGTCCCCCTTCATCTCAGAAATGCCCCTACCAGCCTGATGAAAGAAATGAATTACGGAAAAGGGTATAAATATGCCCATGATTATGAAGAGGGATTTGTGGAGCAGGATTTTTTACCTGAAAAATTAAAAAACCGGATTTTTTATAAACCCAAAAATATTGGAAAAGAAAAAAAACTCAAAGAAAGACTGGATCGACTGTGGAGTAAAAGAAACTCTGAAAATAAGAAAAGTGATCAAAATAATGAGTATTGAATAACAGCAGCACCTAAACCTATTAAAAAAGAGAGTATTCATATGGAAAAAATGTATCTGGGCATTGATATTGGCGGTACTGACATCAAAGGCGGTACAGTTGATAACAAAGGTTCTATTATAAAAGAACTGACCATAGCAAGTGAAGTAGAAAAAGGTGTCGATCATGTACTGGAAAGAATAACAGATCTGGTCAAACAGCTAAAAAAATCATCCGGGAAACATTATACAATTGCAGGAATAGGTCTGGGAATACCAGGTCAGATTGATTCTGAAAAACAGATACTCCTCAACTCCCCTAATCTCCCCTTGTTTAAAAATATAGATGTCCCTTCCCGGTTAAAATCATCCCTTGATTTGCCTGTTGTATGGGATAATGATGCCAATCTGGCTGCTCTGGGAGAGTTTACCTATGGGGCGGGTAAAGAGGTTTCAGAAATGATGATGATCACTCTTGGCACCGGCATTGGCAGCGGTCTGGTGTTAAACAACAAAGTATATCACGGATGTAAGGGATTTGCAGGTGAATTCGGACATCTCACCATAAATCCGTACGGACCAAAATGCAACTGTGGCAGCCGTGGATGCGTAGAAGCATATGCAGGCACACATGGAATAATCAAAACTTTTGCTGAAATAACTGGAAAGGGCACCAAGACAATATTAAATGAAAAAGATATGAAAAATCTGACTCCCAAACATCTTAGTGAAGCGGCAGCAAAAGGAGACCAGGCTGCAGCAGAGACCTATAAACTGGTGGGTTTTTATCTTGGGGTGGGATTGGCAGGTGTTGTGAATCTGTTAAATCTGGAAATGATAGTTGTGGGCGGGGGCATTGCCAAAGCAGGTGATTTAATCCTTGATCCTGTCAAAAAAGCTGTAAAAGAATATACCCTGAAAGACCCCGGGAATATAATCAACCTTGTTCCTGCAAAACTGGGTAACAAGGCCGGCCTTATTGGTGCAGCTCATCTGGCAGTCCTGAATGCAGAAGATCACTAATATGATGCAACATTTTAAAAAAATTTTTATATTTTTTTTTATCCTTCCCGGTGCGTTTTGTGTCATTGGCCGGAACAATCTGACCATTTTAGCAGATACAGTTCAAACTGACAGTATGGAAATTACTGTCCCTCCTGACTCCCTTACACCAGACTCTATACAAACTGACACCGTACAAAAAAAATCCGGCATCACTTCACCTATAGAATATGAAGCCGAAAAAATTTATAATTCCATTGACAGAAAAAAAACTATTCTCAAAAGAAAGGCTAAAATCAGTTATGAGGATATTATACTCAGAGCTGCTGTTATTACAGTTGACTGGGATAAAAATCTTATGCATGCCAAAGGAAAAAAAGATACAGTATGGACTGTGGATGAAGAGACCGGTGATTCTGTCAATACTGAACAGTGGACCGGGTTGCCTGAATTCACAGAGGCCGGTGATGTGATGACAGGGTATGAAATGGAATTCAACTTTAAGACTAAAAAAGGAAGAGTGATTAAAGGAAGAACTGAATTTGAAAGGGGTTATTACCACGGTCAAACCATGAAAATGGCTGAACCAAAGCTTTTGTACATTTCCGATGCCAAATTCACCACCTGTGATCTGGAAGATCCTCATTTTCATTTCTGGGCAAAAAAAATGAGAATAGATGTAAATAAAAAAGTAATTGCCAAACCGATTGTAATGTACATCGGGAATATTCCTGTGGTTGGACTGCCCTTTCTCTATTTTCCTATCCGCAAAGGGAGAAAATCAGGATTTATCATTCCCCGCTACGGGGAAAGCAGTCTGCAGGGGAGATATCTCAGCGGTTTTGGTTATTACTGGGCTGCGAGTGATTACTGGGATGTCAGAACCACTGTGGATTATTTTGAAAAAAGTGGTTTTATTCTCAAAAGCCGTTTAAATTATAATGTACGATATAAATTGCGGGGTTCTGTTTCCGCTTCCTGGACCAGAAAAAACTTTGAAATCTCCGGCACCAAACAAAGAAGATGGAGTTTAAATATCAACCATTCTCAGACCATATCACCAACACTTTCCTTTAATATAAACGGTTCTTTTGTGAGCTCAGGCAACCTGTATAAAGATCTCAGCGCAAACAGAGAATTACGACTTAAAAATAAGATCCGATCCAATGCTACCTTAAGAAAAGATTTAAGCGGATCAAAGAGCCTGACAGTGAACCTCAATCAAACCCGGGATCTGACCACTGATGAAGTGGATGAAACCCTGCCCCGGATATCTTTCCGGGGAGGAACCTCACCTATTTTTAAAAGACCAGAAGATCAGGATAAGGTACGATGGTATCATAATATAATTTTTTCTTATTCCTCAGAAGCCCAGTATCAGAGAAAAAAAGCATTGCAGAGCGATTCATCCTTTGCAACCACTCAAAATATTGGCTGGGACCACAATATCAACATTTCAAGTCCTCAGAAACTTTTTACCTATCTTACCTGGAGTCCTCATGTCACCTATGATGAAACCTGGTACGGCAAGCGTAAAGAGTATTTTATGAACCCGGAAACCAATACTATTGATTTTAGGGATCAGGAGGGATTCTATGCGCTCCGGACTTTCAGCTTTTCATCCTCGTTCAGTTCAAAACTGTACGGAACCTTTGAACCGTTTTTTCTCAAGAATACTGCCTTTCGACATGTACTTACCCCCGGTCTTTCTTATAATTACCGCCCCGATTTTTCTGATGAACATTGGGGATACTATCAGACTTTCATGGATTCGGCTGGTAATACACAGAAATATGACCGTTTTAAAGGAGGTATTTACGGTGCAACACCTTCAGGCCAGCAAAGAGCAATGTCCCTGAATATAAGAAACCTTTTCCAGATGAAAACAGGCCGGGCAGACAGTGCAAAAAAGTACGATCTTTTCAGGTGGAATCTTTCCACCAGCTATAACTGGAAAGCACAGCAGTTTCCCTTGAGCGACCTGCGTTCATCAGTTAATGCAAGTCCTCTGAGAAATTTAAATGTCAGTCTGAACACCACCTATACATTTTATCGAACAGATGAAGAGGGGAAAAGGATCCCTTCCATGCTTATTGATGATATAAACTGGAAAAAACCCTGGAGCATATTCACCACTCAGTTTCTGAGGCAGACCCGCTTTAATTTTAATGTGGGTCTGCAGATGCGAGGTGAAATTAAAACCGAACAGGGAGGAAAGTCTGTACAAGATGAAACTGACGCTGCTGTATCTATTTCTGAAAATAATATTGATGCTGGAAATTTAACTCAGGATCAATATGAAACAGACAGTCAGATATCAAATTTCAGTATACCCTGGAATCTGAACATCTCGCTCAGGTACAGCCATACCAAAATAAATCCCCTGAATCCTTCTAAAACCTTTTATATGAATACAAACTTGAATTTTAATCTCACAAAAAACTGGAAAATCACCTATTCTTTTAGATATGATATAGAAAAAGGGAAAATGATCAGTCAGGATTTTGTTTTTTACCGGGATCTGCATTGCTGGGAAGCACGTTTCGTCTGGTCACCCCTAGGGATATATAAACATTTCTATTTTAAAATAAATGTAAAAGCTCCCATGCTGAGTGATATAAAATTTGAAAGAGGCACAGGCAGAAGGGCTTTTTCATCTCCGCAATTTCTTAATTATTAAACCTCTGGGGTTGACGCATTTTTTTGCCTGAACAGTAATAAATATTTGCTAAATTCTCATCAACTTATTATCTTATTCTCAGAAAAGGGGAGGATTCTTATCATGCCTGCATCAAAAAAAATCCAGGTGGCTTTAATCTTTGGAGGTCGCTCAGTTGAACATGAAGTATCGCTGAATTCTGCCATTGGAATAATCAATCACCTAGATAAAAAAAAATTCAATTGTATCCCGGTAAAAATATCCAAACAAGGTACATGGCTTCTCTTTGACAATACAGAAAATTTACAGAGTATTGATGATGTAAAAAAGAATCCGGAAACTCAGGTTGTGGCAGCTGACACCGGTTCTCCCGGATTGATTCTCCTGAACAGCGGAAAAAAGGAACCTTCTGATATATCACCAACTGTTGTGCCTGTTGATGTTGTGTTTCCCATACTGCACGGCAGCTTTGGAGAAGACGGTACTCTGCAGGGACTCCTCAAAATGGCAAATCTCCCTTTTGTAGGATGTGATGTTCTGGCTTCAGCTGTGGCCATGGATAAAGTTATTGCCAAGCAATTATTTTTTCAGAATAACATCCCCAGTGCTGATTTCATCTATTTTCTGGGATCAGCCTGGAAAAAATCTTCTGATACCATCACAGAGGGGGTAAAAAAAGAGATTGGTTTTCCCTGTTTCATAAAACCGGCAAATTCAGGTTCAAGTGTGGGGGTGTGCAAAGCGCATAATGAAGATGATTTTCCTTCTCTGGTTGACCAGGCCTGCACATATGACAGAAAAATCCTGGTAGAAAAATATATACCGGCCAGAGAACTGGAATGCAGCGTTCTGGGCAATGATAATCCCCAGGCTTCTTCGGTAGGAGAGATACTACCTGTTAGGGAATTTTATGATTATAAAGCCAAGTATGAAGATGAATCGACCAAATTATTTATTCCTGCAGACATTCCGGAAAAAACCGCTGCAGCAGTAAAGACCCTGGCTGTAAATACGTTTGCTGCTCTTGACTGTTCAGGTATGGCCAGAGTGGATTTTCTGCTAAAAAAAAACACCGGTCACCTCTATGTTAATGAAGTCAACACTATTCCGGGATTTACCACCATAAGCATGTATCCGAAACTCTGGGAAGAATCCGGTATATCGTATACTGAACTTATCACCCGGTTAATTGAACTTGCCAGAGAAAGACATAATGTACTGAAAAATTTAAAATATGATCGGTATTAGAACTATGATTGAACTGTATAACTTAACCCGCCATTTCGGAGAACTGACTGCAGTTGATGATGTAAGCATCTCTATCCCCAATGGTCAGATCTGCGGTTATCTGGGGCCTAACGGTGCAGGAAAAACAACCACAGTAAAAATGCTCACCGGTATGCTTCCGCCCTCTGCCGGAACAGCTGCTATTTGTGATTATGATATTATTAAGAATCCCATGGAAGTAAAAAGGAGGATCGGGTATGTACCTGAATCAGGAGCACTGTATAAGAGCCTTACTGCTTTTGAGTATCTCCATTTTGTGGGAAGACTGTACCACATGAGTGAGGAAATGATACAGAAAAGGATCAAAAAATTTATCGAATTCTTTTCACTGACAGAACACACACATAAAAGAATGAATGAATTTTCCAAAGGAATGAAGCAAAAGGTGGTAATTTCTGCTGCTCTTATTCATAATCCCCAGGTACTATTCATGGATGAACCCTTGACCGGTCTGGATGCAAATACTGCTTTGATGATCAAACAGCTGCTGCGCAACCTGACCAGGGAAGGAAAAACCATCTTTTACTGTTCACATATTCTGGAAGTGGTGGAAAATCTATGCGACCGGGTCATTATTATCTCGGAAGGAAAAATTGTTGCTGACGGTTCAGTGGACAAACTGAAATCCATGACTCAGCGCAGTTCTCTGGAAGGTGTGTTCAGCCGTTTGACGCATAGTGAGGATATGGGTGAACTTGCCAGGGCATTTTCCCGAAGTATAACAGATGAAGATGAGGATTAATGATTAAAAAGATTGTAAATCGAACGGGAATTGACTGGCTGCAGTTTAAAATTCTTTTCCTGACCAGTTTGAAAATAGAGCTCAGAGAAAATCGGGGCGTGGGGAGAAAGTACAAACGAAAGCTCTCCCCTCTGTTATCGAGTCTGATCTTTTATATCGGTATGGGGCTGATCTTAGCTGCCAACCTGGCACCCAGAACCAATCCTTTTATGTACTCAATGCTCATTCTGGCCTACAGTATGGTCATGAGCGGATTCAGTGTGATTCTGGAATTCGGCAACTCAATCCTGAATCCGGATGACTGGGATGTTCTGACCTACAGACCCATCAATTCCAGGACTTATTTTTGTGCCAAACTGTCAAATTTGTTATTCTATATCATCATTATAACCACAGCAATGTGTTTGCTTCCGGCGCTGATCGGAACTACTGTTCCGGGAAACAATCTGTTGTTCCCGCTGGTCTTTATGCCTGTCTGCTATTGTGCCGGCACTGCCACAGCTGCTTTTATTGTACTGATGTACACATTTCTGCTTAAAAAAATCAACTATCAGAAATTCAAGGATATTATTGCTTATTTTCAGATAGGCTTCAGCCTTTTCTTTTTTCTTTTTTATCAAATAATTCCCAGACTTGGAAATGAAATTTTTATCAGAGGAGAAAAAAGTCTTCAGGCCTGGCTTTATCTGATTCCGCCGGCCTGGTTTGCCGGTATCATACAAATGGTGCAGGCCCGGGCTGCAGACATGGATGTTCACCTGGGATTGATCGGAATATGTATTACCATACTATTTATTACTTTTGCATTTAATAAAATATCACTGCAGTATGCAGGTTTGATTGCCAACATCAGCACAGCAGTGCCTGCGAATAAAAACAAAAAATCGGTTTCAGACAGAAAAAATTTTTTTATAGATTTTTTCAGATCTTTTCTGAAAGATCCGGAGAAAGCTGCCGGTTTTGACTTAACCACAGCAATGTGCAGAAATGACAGATCAGTAAAAATGGGGATCTATCCGCTCCTGGGCATTCCTGTTGCCTTTCTAATACTGGCCATTGTTGAAAATGAATTTAAAGATCCATTCATACATGGCCTGTTTCAGGGCCAGGGGCTTACTATGTTTATAATTTTCATCTTTATGATGATGTATTCCCTGACCATGCTTATGAAATACAGCAATGACTGGGAGGCATCCTGGATATTTCATCTGGCACCAATAGAATCTCCGGGCACATTTTATCAGGGGGTAAAATATGCAGTATTCATCCAGTATGTTCTGCCTTTCTTTATTCTGCTGGGGATCATATATGCTTTTTTTATCCCTATTTTACATGTCCTGCATTTTTTAATATCTCTATTGATATTCTGTCTTTTTTTCAGCGCCATAGTTTCCTTTCAGATCAATTCCTATCCTTTCTCTGAAAAACGACAAAAGGGAGAACGAATGCGAAGATTCTCTTTTATTATTTTTGTCGGGCCTGTATTCGGACTCTATGCACTGCTGTATACACATATATTTAAAATGTTCTCTTACTGGTTAATTGGACAGATCGGCATTATCATTATATGGAAATTCATTGAAAACCTGTCAGTTAAAAAAATAAATAAAAATTTGAACACTGTTCATGCAATATAGGAAGATCCTTAATGAAAATAATTTATTATTTCTTTAGTGCTGTCTTGGTAATGATGCTGACCGGGATCATCTATTTATCAGTATGCACTCCGGAAAAAACTGCAGCTGACCTCATTCTTAAAAACGGAACATTTTTTACTGTGGATGATAATAACACCCTAACTCAGGCAGTTGCAATTAAAAATAACCGTATTCTCTTTGTTGGCAAGGATGAAAATGCACTCAAATATGCTGGTGAACATACTGAACTGATCGATCTGCAGGGTCAGTTCGGCTGTCCCGGCTTCAATGATGCCAATGTAAACTTATTCAACAGTGTTAGATTCAGGAATGCTCTAAATCTCAGGAATGATACCACTACGCTTGCAATTCAGAGAAAAGTATTAAGAAAGATACGGAATAACAATAACTATGATGAATGGATCATTGCAAAAGGATGGGATCAGACCCGGTTAAATACTGATGACTGGCCGGACAGAAGAATATTGGACAGAATTGCTCCCTATGTTCCCATGATCCTGTTTAATGATGACGGACACGTTGCCCTGATAAACTCCCAAACGCTGCGCATAGCAAGGATCTGGAGCAGCACTCCTGATCCCGTTGGTGGTGAAATTTTAAAAAATCCCAGAACCGGGAATACCACCGGCATATTAAAAGAAAGGGCTATTGATCTTGTGGAGCAGTTTTTACCGAAAACACCGGATGACAGCATCCGTCAGGCTCTCGAAGAACAACTTCAGCAGGCAGTAGAACTGGGAATCACCTCATTACAGGATAAATCCTCTCCGGATATCGCTTTTTTTTTCAAAGAACTGCAGCAACAAAATCTCTATAAATGCAGAATATCTCTCTCTTATCCTTTGCAAGACGAAATTGATAATTATATCACCTTTAAAAACAATTACAGTAAATATAATATTGATGTTACTCCCCTGACCATTACAATAGACGGCAGTATTAAATCCCGGACTGCTCTGTTATCTGCTCCCTATGCTGATAAATCATCAACTAACGGGATTTATCAGATTTCTTTTGAAAAACTCAGTGAATTAATTATCTTTGCTGACCGTAATGACCTGCCGGTAGAAATTCATGCAGCAGGCGATGCAGCAGTCTACACTGCTGTTCAGGCATTTGATCTTGCTCTTACGGTTAACAAAATAAAAACAAGACGTTTTCGCTGTGAGGGTATGGAATTGATAAACCTTGCCATAATAGACAGGTTAAAAGAAATAGACATTGTTGCTGTAATGAATCCCAATCGCTGTATGGATGCTATGCGCTGGATGGACACCAAAATCGGACCCAACCGTATTAAATATGCATATGCGTTTGCTTCCATACTGAGAAGCGGATCTGAGCTTGCGTTCGGATCCGGATATCCCCACGGTATATTAAATCCTTTGTTCGGAATTTATACTGCTGTTACCAGAAAGGACACTACCGGTTATCCTTCTGACGGATGGATACGGAATGAAAGATTAACTGTTCAGCAAGCCATCAGGGCATATACCCTGGGTTCTGCCTATGCGGAAGGTAAAGAAAACGAAAAAGGTTCTCTTGAACCCGGCAAATTAGCAGACATAGTCATCTTTGACCGGAATATATTAGAAATTCCGTATCAGGACATTCTTGATACCCGGGTTGACTATACTATTATCGATGGAAAAATTGTGTATGAAAGAGAGGGGAAAGAATTAACTTTATAAATTAATAATTATTTTATACAGCAGCTTTACGTAAGGTTTTCTTTAGTTTTTTAATTTTCTGACGTACTTCTTTTAGTTTTTTATGATCATGAGTCTCCAACACTTTATCTCTTTTTTTCTTTAATTTCTTGATCTCTTGTTTGATCGCTTTTTTATCCACACCTTTTACTTCATGGTGCTCATGCATATCAATATTTAATGCTTTACAAATTGCCTCCAACAGATGATCTTTGTTCATCTGGGTGTACCCCTTTACCGCTTCATGATCTATTTCCTTGGCAATTTTTTTCAGATCAGCAAGGGTTTTGTGTTTGAGTTCCTTAAAGGTATGAGCCATTGATTTCCTCCTGTATTTCTAAGGTTTTTATTATTATAAGAAAAAAAAATCAGATTTGCAACGCTATTCAACAATATAATAATTTTTATGATGATTATTGAAATTATAGGTCATAAAAAAATCCTGCCTGTTGGAAAGTCTGAATATAATCTGCATTTCTTTATGCTTATACTGAACCTCAGAATGGAGTACTCCCATTTTTCTGATCAGATCTTCTGCTTCAATACGTGAAATTTGCTTTTTATTCATATGTCTGTTCCGTTTTGATAATCGGTAGGTTATCTATATATATGACACTTATTACCCCCAAAAGGTTGCATAAATTTTTAATTTTTTTATACTTTTTTAAAATAATATAATGTTGCAGCTGAAAAAATCAGGAGTGAGAAAAAAAAGTACACCAGAAACCAGACAGTACCCTGCAGTTGTAATGAATGTGAACTTGAAATAAAGAAAAATATTAAAAACAGACCGGTCACTACCCCCAATGTTGTTGAGGCAGCATCCTTAATATTCTCAATCTGTTTCTCATCCAGAATAGAAGAGAATTCCTCTTTATGCTGAATTTTCAATACTATTCCCCAGTATCCGTATATACATAAAAACGGAATCAGTATCAGTTCAAATAAATGCAGCTTAATTATCTTTTCCGGCCACATAATTGTTGTTCCCAGTCCTGTAATACCGCAGAGGATACCAATAATCGAAGTAACAGTAAAGACTTTTTCTGTCATTCTGATACGTTCTGCAATCTTTGTATTAGGTATAATTAAGAAAGCAGCAACGCCAAGCATTATCAGAAAAAAAACCGTTATCTTAATGACCCGTTCATATATACTCACCTGCTGCATATTATTCTTTTGACCCTGCTGCAGACCTGCTATTAAAATGATAACAACAATTACAACAAAAAAAGTCAACATAAACTTATATTGTTTATTTTTATCCATGGCACATATTCCTTTCTGTTTTTTATTATTCAAGGATATAAAAAATTTCTTCAACCGGTTTTTCAAAGAATCTGGCTAACCGCAAACTGAGTAATGTAGAAGGAACGAATTTCCCTTTTTCAATGGAAAGTATGGTTTGTCTGGTAACCCCGATCTTTGATGCCAGTTCCTGCTGAGTCATTTCACCGTTATTGAAACGGCAGCGCCGGAGATTATTTCCTAATTTCATGAAACGCTCCTTTTTTACATTAATGTATACTATAACTTACTTATTGTCATTAACTCTATACTAAAAGTAATAAATATTTTACAATTTGTCAAGTATTTTTTACAAAATTATATAACTTTTTTTACTTTCCGCAGGGGCGGCGGACAAAACTCACCCCCTGTAATCCCCCTCTCTTTTGAAAAAGAGAGGGGGATGTGGTTCAGTAAATACCATAAGAGTGAGTTGAAAACATACACCCCTTTTCTTTTCTAAAGAGAAGGGGTGTGGGGATGAGTTTAAAATCCGTGTCAATCT
>CAZETW010000082.1:0-9744 GCA_964515295.1 uncultured bacterium
GATTGCCCGAGAGGCTGGAATACGGACGGCTGCCGTTGTCGTTTTTCTTGAAGAGCAAGTAGATAAAGAATAAAGGAAAAAGGAAAAAGGAAAAAGAATAAAGGAAAAAGGAAAGAACTTTAGAACCTTAGAACGTAAGAACTTGAGCAGATTTGAGTTCAGGAATCAGTGAACAGAGGTCAGAATTGACCGCAGACCGCGGACGGCAGACCCCGGGATGAAATGCGGTCAGCGGCCTGCTGTCTGTGGTCTATATACAGTTTATAAAAATGAGAAAAGAATGAGAAATTAAAACATTGCTTATATACATTAAATAAAAGGAGGCCGATATGAGATGGATGACGATGTTGTTGATAGTGTTATTGTTTACTGGATGCAGCATTAAGGCTCCGGAAGTTAGGGTAACAGGTGAAATGACAGCTCTTGAACAGGAGGTCATCGGCACATACAATCAGATGAAAGAAGATACCTGGATGATTGCTTCTACCAGGGATACAGAGGATACTGCCGGTGTTGTAAGTGTATCGCCTGAAAAGGAAAAAGTTTTAGAATCTTTGGAAAATCAGAGATTTAACAAGGACGATATTGATGAGTTTAAAATGAAGGGATATGTAGGAGAAAAGAGTGACGGAACTCTTATGATTCGCGATCTTGACAAGTTCGATCTGGAGCCGGAAGATAAAAAATTTATTCAGAATATTGTGGATCAGGAGAACAGAGACAGAGAAACTATTATGAACCGGGTCATTCAGCTTAAGTCTTCTCTTAAGGATTCTAACAGAGAGAGTATTCTAACTGTATTTGCTAAAATGTATCAGGAAGAATCTGCTCGGGGGACCTGGATACAGAGAGCAGACGGGAGCTGGGAGAAGAAATAAAAAGTATGAAGTACAAAAGACTGTCCAGTATTATAATTTTATGGCTATTATGTTCATCAGTACTGCTTAAAGCTCAGGTATTATCAAAAGTAGTACAAATTACCACTCACCCGGCTTCGGATTCGGAACCAGCTGTATCCGGAAATGGGAAATGGCTGTCATTTACTTCCGACAGATCCGGGAACAGAGATATCTGGATAAAAAGACTTCCCCATGGAGAAGTAATTCAGGCTACAACCAATCCTTCAGATGATTATCAGGCCTGCTGGTCTCCGGATGGTAAATGGCTGGTTTTTGTTTCTCACAGAAGAGATGCTCTGGGAGATTTATGGCTTCTGAGAATCAAGAAGGGCAGACCAAGTGGTACTCCAATTCAGCTGACATCTTATCTGGGAGAAGACTGTCTTCCGGCTGTTTCACCTGACAGCCGGAGCATTGTATTTGTTTCAGACAGAGAAGGCCAAAAGGATTTGTGGCTGCTGCGTATAGCTACCAGAACTCTGACCCGGCTTACCTATAAAGGGGGGACTGAACCAGTATGGTCTCCGGATGGGAAAAAGATCCTGTTTGTCTCTTTTCGGGATAATCGGTACGGAGATTTTTTTATGCTCTCATTACCTGATGAAACTGGTTTAAATTTAGTGATAACAAAGCTTACCCATTCACATAAAGACAGGATCTACAGTCAGCCGTATTGGATCAAACAGAGCAATTCAGTTGTGTTTATGAAATATATGGTTGACAGTGATGAGGATAACAGGATCACCCCTTTAGACAAGGCAGCAATCTGGAAAATAACATTAATTGATGATGATCCCGATCTTGCCGGGACTTTTCAATATAAGGCAGATAAAGAGATTCAGCTGACAACAGATGTTTATTCAGATGCTCATCCCTGTTCTGATAATCAGGGCAGTATTTTTTATACTTCTAAACGTAGAGGCAGTTATGATATTTATCAAATACCTGAGCAGGGACTTTTCTCTCCTCAGGATAATGGGTATTCTCAGTATACAGAAGCGATCGAGAAATCAACTGAAGCAGTGAGTGATGAAGAGATCAATCAGATTATATTGGGATACCAGAGAGTGCTGGATTATTTTCCCGGTGATTCAGTGTGGGCAGCCAAAGCTATGCTTCAGATGGGAGAGCTGTATAGAATTACAGGGAGTTCTGAACAAGCATTACGTCTTTATGATCAGATAAGCATCCTGTATCCGACAAAGAAGAATGAAATTATCTATGCCCAGTTAAAAAAAGCCGCTCTTGATATCTATTCTGTTGAAGAAAGAATTAACATTTGCCGGAATATCATCGAATCTTCTGAAAGAAGAACTTCAATAATTGCACAGACCTGGCTGGTTCTGGGTGATTTATATAAACAAAAAGAGCAATTCAGTGAAAGTTTACAATGCTACAGTCATATTGTAGATAATTACCCGGAGGCGAAAAATATTCAGCCTCTTGCCAGACTTAATATCGGGGATATATTTAGACATGCAGAACAGTATGGGTCTGCTGAGCAGCATTACATTTCGGTTCTAAAAGAATTTAAAGATTCCCCTCTGTGGAGAAAGAGGGCTGCAGAAAGGATCCTGGATAATATTACAGGTCAACCATCTCAACAAATATCCTCATTAAGAAGGCTGATACATACAGCAGAATATCTGCCCTCTCTTCAGGCCCAGGCCCAGCTTCAAATTTGTTCTATTCTCATAGAACAAAAGCTGTTCCAGGAAGCCATAAATGAACTTCAGAGTACTCAGGAAACGTTTTCCTCTCTCCAGTGGGTTCTTGTTTCTTCAAAGATAATGCTTTCAGAAGCATATGAAAAGAAAGGTGATGAACTAAAAGCAATTTTTTTATTGCAGGAAGTGGTGGAAAATTTTGAGCTTGTAGAAGGGGGAAGATATGCTGTTAGAGCAGAGGAAAAGCTTTTCAGTCTGCTTGCCAGTACAGCTGAATATCTCTTAAAGACAGGTGACAGCGAGTTAGCCGAGGTACGTTTTCGCTGGGCCAGAAAATATGAGCCAGATAATATCAGTTTGATGAGAGGAATGGTGGAGGCTGGTTACCGGGCCGGGAGAATTGATGTTATAATCAGTGATTTAAAAGACAGTATTAACGTCAAACCCAATGATCCAGTTCTTCTCTATGGTCTGGGACTGGCTTTTTCTTTTAAAGGGGAAGATAATATTAAAATGCTTCAACAGTCTAATTCGTATTTAAAGCAAGCATTAGGTTATAACTACACCCTCATACACCCTTATCGTACATTAAGTTTTAATTATGAACTCATAGAGCAGCTGGAAAGCAGGGAGAAGGAGCAAACATTCTGGACCAGACTCCAGGGGGTCGTCATCAGTCCTTTCAGGTGGATTTACAGACTGCTCCCTTTTTCGGAAAAAGAGCAAGAGTTCAGGTACTATGAACAGGCAATAGATGCTTTAATTACAGCGCTGGAATTAAATGACGAACAGGAAGATCCTGAAATGGAAGCATTGTTAGCCCAGAATCTGGCAAATAATTTTTATCATCTGGGTGAGTTTGGATATAAAAATGCTTCTGAATATTACAGAAAAAGACTAACTGTTGATACAACATTCAATTCCCTGCTTACCAAAGCCCTCTTTTATCAGAGGCTTGGGCACTGTGAAGCAATGCTTCGTTTGCCTGAAGCAGAACCAATGATAAAAAAAGCAATTAATATAAATAAAAAACTGGGACGAGAAGATGAGGAAGTGAGAAACAGAAGAATACTTGCTTTTTTCTACCAATTGACAGAAAAGTTTGGTAAATCAGTATCCACCTATTTTCAATTGGTTAATTATGATAAACGTATCGGTAATATGGTTGAACTGCAGAGAGATTATCGTAATTTAGCGTATAATCTGTATTTACTGGGTGAATATAATGATTGTCTTCTTTATGCACAAAAAAGTAAAAAACTGCTTTTACAAAAAAAAATTTCTTTGAAACCGTCACGAAAAAATTCTCTTCGTTTGGAAATTCTGGGGGTTTCAATTCCGATCTGGAGCATGGAACAAATCGGAGGCGCTTCTTCAGAAGGATTTACTCCTGCTGATGAACTTGCTTTGATATATGGTTTGATCAGTAAATCTCTTGAGAATCAAAATTCTGTTTATCAAGCGATCAACTATGAAGAAAAACGGTTAGAGATATTTAAGCAAAGAAATGACAGGCTGGCTGAACGGATTTGTTATAACAGACTTGGAGCTCTCTATTATAAAATTGCTGAATTTGATAAAGCCTGGAACAGTTTTTATACTTCTTTGCTCATTTGCCGGGATTATAAAGATACTGAGGGGGGACAGATAAACAGCCTTAATCTCAGTAATACAGCAATCACATTTCAGTCACAATACGGTGACAACAGATTTTTACAGTCTGCTCAGCAAATTCTGAATGAAGAATTCGAAATGTATCAGTCCTCCGGTACAGTGTTTCAACCTAAACAAAGATTGATGCTTTTCAGTACTCTGGGTACCATGTATCTGCTTAAAGCAAAAAATATTGATTTTGGAAATGACAATACTGAGCATACAATCAATTCAATAATGAAAAGATTCAGGGATATTCAGCAGGCCAGGCATTATTTACTCAGGGCTGATTCTCTGGCTGAGAGATATAGTTTTTCTTTAGAGAAATCAATCCTGTTAAAAAATTTGGCTGAAGCTGCCGTTTTAGTCCAGGAATATTCAACAGCCTATAATTACCTGCAGAAAAGTTACAGTATATTAAAAGACAGAGGATATGAACAATATATATGGCGTGTCCTGTATGGAATGGCCAGGATTATTGACGACATACCAGACAGGCAGCGTCACCGGATTTTTAAAGGAAAATCATCACTGGACCTTTATTTGGCCTCTATAGAATCAATGGAACGACGTCTGGTCGGAGATCACAACACTGGTTATGCTCTTCAGGAAAGCCAGGATGTTTATAGAGATTATTGTTTTGAATTAATTAAGAAGAATCGATACAGGGAAGGGCTGAGGATTATAGAAAAAGGAAAACAGAAACAAATAGCAGATATTATTTTAAAAAATTCACCTGAATTCAGAAAAGAACGCCATAAATTAATATGGGGTAATATGAAATACATTCAGTCACGCCTGAATGAATTACAAAAACTGCTTACAAGCGATGAGCTTGTAAGCAGTGAGAGATTAGTAGCTAATGAGCTTTTACAGGAAAAAGCAAAGTTAGAAAAAGAGTATGATCAGATTCTTGATGATATGCTGAATGAAGATCCTATACTGGCTTATTTATCCGGTGTTGAGCCGGTAGAATTAACCGAAGTACAAAATGTACTGAATGAAAAACAGGCTGTATTGTATTATCTGACTGGCAAAACTCATTCTCAGGTATGGATCATTGAGCAGGATACGATCCTTTGTCAGTCTCTTATTCCTGATGCGAAAGAAGTGAAGCATTTGATTGATGAATTAAAAAACCGGATTCAAAAAGACAGTGTGATGATTTCTTTAAGTCAGGAACTATACCATTATTTACTTCATCCTGTTGAAAAACATATTTTGGACAAATCAGAATTATTAATAATCCCGGATGTAATTTTATGGGATTGCCCGTTTGACATTTTACATGATGGCAAGGAATATTTAATTGATAAAATTTCAACTCATTATGCTACCACTCTTTCTGCCTATTATCTTGCTAAACAACAAAGAAAAGTTAACCAGAAAAGAATTGTATCCGCTGGTAGTCTTTCTAATAAAAATCTTCTTTTATCATACTCAAATGATGTTCGGGAACAGACCCTTCTTTTGGGCGAGGAAGCTACTGAACCCAGGTTTTTATCAGCATCACAGAATGCTAATATTATTCATGCAGAACGCTGGATTAATCCCCGTCCTGATAATCCTTTTTTAACTTCATTGGTGCTTTTTCCCGGAGATAAGGAAGATGGATTTTTAAGTTTGAAAGAATTATTTTCAACCAATCAAAAAGCCACACTTTTTATTATGCCTCCTTTTTCACACAAACAGGAATACTTTTTTCTCAGGGTTTTTATTGAAACATTACTTTATGCCGGTATACCTTGTGTGCAGGTAAATTGCTGGAATATCCCAGATGAGGTGAAACAGGATTTTTACAGATCATTTTTTTCCAGTATTGGCGAATACTCAGAAATGCAGGCACTTTCCAGAGCAGTACAAAGTATTCGGGAAACCTATCAATCTGTTAAATATTGGGGAGGCTTCCGTCTCGTTGGTTTTGAAGGGATGAATGAAGAGGAGAATAAAATATTTTCTCAGAATAATTTAGTGGATAAGATCATTAAGGGCAGAACCTATGCCCAGGATAAAGATTTTAATAATGCTGTCAGATCTCTGGAGGAAGCACTGGATATGGTGTATACCATGGGCGATTCACTTACTTTAGAAAGAATTTTAAAAGAACTGGTCTGGACGTCTGTTCAGGGAGAAATGTGGAATAAAGCTGCTTTTTATCAAAAACCTCTGTATAATTCTGCCAGAGTTTCAGGAGATATTGATATGATCATTAATACGGGGAATACCTTATCTACCTTCTACTTTAGAGCAGGAGAATACGAGAAAGCTGCAGATATAAAATGTGCTCTTATTGAGAGGAGAAAAAATTATGATACCTATAATACAGCAAAATTATATGAATCACTTGCTCTGATCTATTCAGCAGATAGGGATTTTAAGAGAGCAGTAGAAGGAATGGAACAGGCTGCAGAATTATATACAGGCAGAAATGACTCTGTTTCCATGGCCAGATCCTGGATCTGGCTGGGAAGATTTGAATTGGAAAGGGATAATTTTCAAATCAGCATTCAATATTTTAAACAAAGTATAGATATTTTTCAAAAATATGATACAGAAACAAACAGATTTCAATTAGCCTCAGCCTTCCAGCTCATCGGAATAGCTTATGAAAGATTGTCAATGTACAAATCAGCAAAGGAGTATCAGGATAAGGCATTATCTGTGTTTTCTGAAACAGGCGATTCCCTGCAGATGGCTCAAAGCTGGCAGTATATTGCTAATATCGAATGGAAAACAGGTAGTTACAGACAAGCATTTATTGCTCAGAATAAAGCTCTGGAAGGGTTCAGAAAATACGGTACTGTGAAACATTTAATTATGGGATATTCAACGTTGGGGCTCATTAGAATGAGTCTGGGAGATTTTAGGCAGGCGTTTGAGGATGAGCAGAAAGCACTGGATTTTTGCAATCAGAAGACCGAATATTTATCTGATAAGGCTTCAGTTCTGAAAAATCTGGGATTGATTATGATCCAGCGGAGAGAATTTGACCGGTCTCTGGATTATTTTCAGGAAGCCACTGCAATTGACAGCTCTCTTAATTCACTCAGGGGACTGGCATATGATTTTCGGAACCAGGGTATATTAAAACTTTATATGGTACAAATTCAGGAAGGAGTCGAGTTTTTAAAACAGGGATTAGCTCTTTCCCGGGATATTGGTGATAAAAGAAATCAGGTGAGATGTCTGTATGGTTTGGCTAAGGCTTATAATCATTACGGGAATAACCAGGAGGCGCTTCAGATGCTCGAGCAGGGATTGAATCTTATAGCAGAAGTGGTTATGCCTGAGCAGGAGTGGAGATTCTATCAGTTAAGAGGTGTGATTCTCTCTGCTCTTGGGGATGATTTTTCTGCTCTCGACAGTTATGAACAGGGTATTGAAGTGGTGGAGAATATGCGGGCTGAGCTGGGAGTGGAATCATTTCAACAAGGGTTTATAGATGAAAGGATGGATATATATACTGACTTAATCACTCATCTGATCACTATGGGGAAAATTGAACAGGCTTTAAATTATGTAGAGAGAGCAAAATCCAGAAATTTTCTTGATATGCTTTCCCGGGAACGTCTTGATCTCAGCACAGCGGATAAGCAAATGCTGGAAAAACTGGACACTGTTCAAGACAGCATTGAAGAAGCAAGAATGATGATTGCTATGCAAATTAGGAATAGAGATGTCTCAGTTAATAATAAAGAAACACTTCAGTACTGGAAAGATGAATTAGTCAGAAGAAAAAAAGAATACGAGCAGATACTTGTATCAATAAAAGCTGAGCATCAGCAATTAACTTCTCTGGTGAGTGTACAGCCATGGGATACTGATAAAATTAAATCAGCTATTCCTGACAGTACAGTGATACTGGAATATTTTATAACAGACAATACGATCTGCAGCTGGATTGTATTCAGCAATAACATTCAGTTTAAAAAGGTCTCCTATGAGAAGCAGGATCTAGTAAATATGATAACCAGATTCAGAAATTCAATAAATAATTATCTTTCTATCGAGAAAGAAGCAAAAAAACTCTATGAATTGCTGATTCTCCCTGCAGAGGCATATCTTGAAGAAGCTGAACATCTTATTGTTGTTCCTCACAGTGTACTTCATTACTTACCGTTTTGTGCGCTGCAGGATAACCGGGGGGAATATCTGATTGAGAAGATCACTCTTTCTCAGGCTCCCAGCAGCACAGTTTTAGGCTTTTGTCTGGAAAAGCAAAAAGACAGTAAAGCAGGAGCACAAAAATCAGTGGTTGCTTTTGGCAATCCTGATCTCGGGGATGAGTCTTATAATCTTCCCTTTGCAGAAAAGGAAGTGCTGTCTCTGCAGCGGAATTATGAAGATATTATTTACTTTATAGGGGAACAGGCAACTGAGCAGGCAGTGAGAAATTCAGTTTCCGGAAAGGATATTATTCATTTCAGCTGTCATGCCACCTATGAACCGGCAACGCCTCTTTTTTCTTCACTGCTGTTGAGAGGAGAAGACGGTTCAGTAAGCAGACTGGAAGCCCGGGAAATTTTTGGGTTGAACCTAAGTGCTGAATTGGTTATGTTAAGTGCATGTAAAACAGGAATGGGTACAGTAAGTAAGGGAGATGAAATTGTTGGTATGAACAGAAGCTTCCTCTATGCAGGTACACCAGCAATAATTTCCACACTGTGGAGTGTGGATGATCTGGCGACAGCAGTTGCAGTGAAACGGTTTTATAGGTACCTTTCTTCCGGATATTCAAAAGCCAAAGCCTTGCAAATGGCTCAGCTGATCGTAAAGGAAATGGTGAATGCACATCCGGCTGCCTGGGCAAGTTTTAAACTGACAGGGGAGTTTCGGTAGAAAATGAACAGAGTAAAATTTATATAAAAAATTTTGTGAATTCGGTATTGCTATCGCAATCGATTACGATAGCGATACCGAAATAATGCTGGTAATTTAACTAATGTTTAATATTATCAGTTTGTTTACTGGGAGACAACAATGGGAATCATTGAATGGTCAAATAAAAAAATCAAAACCTATACTGTCTGGGATATAGGTATTTTAAAGATTTTCTGTACAATCGCCGGTATGATACTGGGAGCCTATGTTTCAGCATTTGTCAGACAGAACCTGTGGTGGTTAGTAATTATTGGTATAGTTATGTTGGTTTTTATAATGATTCGATTTTTTACTGCAAAGTTTAAAAGCTAATATAGTATGAATACAGAATTTTATGTACTAACAGTATTGTTTATTATAGTTTTCTTTCTGATCCGGGCCAGAATACTGGGAAAACAGTTACAGATCCCGGTAATATTTTATATAGTGGTGATTTCATTGATGGTGAGCCGGGCTGTGTCCACACTGTTCAATCCGTCTTATTTCAGTACTGAACAAGCAGTCATGATCTCTTTGGGAGCTATACTGTTTTATTTTTCTGATCTTATACTGGCAGCAAACCGGTTCTGGAAGCCCTGGCAATATCATCATAAAATAAAAATAATTTTTTAATCAACATGGAGGATCATTATGAATTTATGGAT
>CAZETW010000082.1:9844-12684 GCA_964515295.1 uncultured bacterium
ATAAAATAAAAATAATTTTTTAATCAACATGGAGGATCATTATGAATTTATGGATCAAATCAGCCCGAACAGGAATAATATGTATAATTCTTTTTGCTGTTATTCAACCTGTATTTTCTCAGGAAAAAGAAAAGTCCGAGGGACCAGAACCGAAATTCAAAAAATATTCGGAAGTTGTTCCTGATACAGCTGTTACACAAACGGGTATTTTCACTACTCATGAAGCGGATGGTAAGCTGTATTATGAAATCAATAAAAGTCAGTTGGATAAAGAATTTCTCTGGCTTACCCAGTATTCCAAGACCCAGACCAGTTTTGGGTATGGCGGCACTGAAATTATCAGAAGAGTGGTACGCTGGGAGCGTTTTAAAGATCATATCCTTTTGAGGAATGTGGAGTATAAACTAAGAGCTGATAAAGAAACAGCGGAAAGTATTGCAGTTGAAGCCTCCAGTCTGGAACAGATTATAAAATCTTTCAAAATTCTCACCTTTGGGGATGACAAATCTCCAGTGATCGAAGTGACAGATTTATTTACTGATGACACCCACGAATTCAGTCCTAAAGAAGATCTGGATGCTTCCGGTGTTGATAAAAACAGAACCTTTATTACCTCTGTAAAAAGTTTTCAGAAGAATATTGAAACTGATGTTTTAGCTACCTATACCTTAAAATCTTCTAAACCGGAACAATCAGGCGAAGGCAGAAACAGGCGTGCAAACCGGCGCAGTGACCCCAGTCTGGGCAGTGTAACAGTGGAGCTGCATCACAGTATGATACTGCTGCCGGGAAAACCCATGCAGCCCCGTTTGTTTGATAAGCGGGTTGGATTTTTTTCCGGAACTCATGAAGATTACAGTACTGACAAACATCAGGTGGAAACTGTCAAATATATCAGAAGATGGCGGCTTGAAAAAAAGAACCCTGATCTTGAAGTCAGTGAACCGGTGAAGCCTATTGTTTATTATGTGGGACGCGGGATACCTGAGAAGTGGCATAAATATGTTATAGAAGGAATTGAAATGTGGCAACCGGTGTTTGAAGCAGCCGGATTTAAAAATGCCGTACAGGGTAAAATGGCTCCCACTAAAGAGGAAGGCCCTGATTTTGATCCGGAAGATGTTCGGTATTCGACAGTACGGTGGCTTCCATCCACAATTGCCAATGCCTACGGACCCCATGTGCAGGATCCCAGATCAGGTGAAATTCTGGAAGCTGATATTCGTATATATCACAATGTACTGAGTCTTGTACGGGACTGGTATTTTGTTCAGGCCTCTCCCAGTGACCCCCGGGCTCAGCAGCTGCCCATGCCGGACGGCTTGATCGGTGCTGCACTGCGGTATGTTGTAGCCCATGAAGTGGGTCATACCCTGGGACTGCGTCACAATTATAAATCGACCTACTACTATGATGTAGAAAAATACCGTGATCCGGAATTTACCAATACCTATGGTCTGGAGGCATCCATTATGGATTACGGACGGTTTAATTATATTGCGCAGCCCGGTGATAATGCCAACACGATTCCAATTATCGGTCCCTATGATTATTTTGCCATTGAATGGGGATACAGAGAGTTTAAGGGCACTACTACTGCTGAAGAGGATCTTCCCTATTTAAATAAAATTGCAGCCAGGCAGGTAAAAGAACCGATGATTCGGTTTGGAGGAGGCCGTGAAAACGGTAAAGTGGGAGCAGGAGATCCCCATGCCCGTACTGAGGATCTGGGGGATGATCCGATTAAGGCGACAACCTATGGATTAAAAAATATTGAACATATTACCGGCTATATTGTCAAAGCCTGCGGTGAGAAGGATAAGGATTATACCCTGCTGGATCATATGTATGATCAACTGTTAGGTCAGATGTACAGAGAACTTGAGCATGTGGCGGCACTGGTCGGTGGAATAGAGATTGATAATTGGATGTACGGTCAGTCACCTGAGGTTTTTACTCCCACCCCGGTAAAAGAACAGAAAGCAGCAGTCAGGTTCCTGCTGGAGAACGGTTTTACCACTCCTGAATATCTGATCAAAAAAGATATCATACAGCGACTCGGCATGCACGGGGTAGCTGAGAAAATCTCAGACTATCAGAAAAAATTACTGGCAGCTATGCTTAATATAGATACGGCCAATCGTATACTCGACTTGGAAGCCACAGGATATGATAACTATGCTCTGGTTGAACTGGTGGATGATTTAAAAAAAGGTATTTTTGATGAGCTGAATGACAATAATCTCAGGATAAATATTTACAAACGCAACCTCCAGCGTTCTTTTGTGGAACAGATGATCAGTTTTATCTCCGGAGAAACTGCAGCTAAAAATGATTTGCAGGCTGTTGCCCGAGGTACTTTGATAGATTTACAGAAAGAACTGACGCAGCATATCAGTAAAAACAGAAAAGGAATCGAGCATTATCATTTTACAGATCTGAAAGAAATTATTGATATTGCATTGGAAGGAAAGAAGATATAAATTTTTGTCCGGTTCTTGAATTTTATGAAACCGATTTAAAACAAATTACACCCGGGTGACTGAGAGTCCTCCGGGTGTATTAGTATTAGAATTAAGATCAATAACCACCCTAACAGATAGTTCCATCTATATAATTTTTGGTTAATTCATTATCAGGATTATTTAAAAACTTTTCAGTTGTTCCGTGTTCTATAATTTCCCCCATATAGATAAATATTACATAGTCAGCTAAACGTTTTACTTGGCGTAAAACATGACTCACCATTACAATGGTAAATTCCTTGGATAAATTGATCAGAAGATCTTCGACTTTATGAGAAGAGATAGGATCAAGAGAGGATGTTACCTCATCGCATA
>CAZETW010000083.1:0-12502 GCA_964515295.1 uncultured bacterium
TGGTTATTATTGGATATCATTCCAGATCTTTCGTATCCAGGGTACAACTTTTTTCAAAGGTTTTATGAAATGATAAGTATCATAATGACTGATTCCCCGGACTTCAAGAAATTGAATTGATCCTCCTTTTGATCTGTACATGTGTATAAATTTCTTCAGAGAATCAACAGGAAATAATTCATCATTTTGGCTGTGTATGACTATAAAAGGTAATTTTTTTACTACCGGAGTATCTTTCATATCCGGAATAGCTGATACGGGGATTGCAGCAGAGAATATATCAGGATATCTGGAAGCCAGGTACCAGGTGCCGATTCCTCCCATGCTGTATCCGGTTATAAGAATTCTGTTCTGGTCAATGTTATATTGTGCCATAATATTGTTAAGTAACTCCATAACTGCTTTTTCGCTTTCCGGATTTGACCAGTCTCTGCCGGGACAATCAGGTGCAGCAATTATTGCTTCAAGTTCTTTCATGGCAGGTTTTACCAGGATATTCAGAAATTCCTTTCCATAATATGGTATCACTTCACCACCGTAATGTAAAGCGAGTATCAAGGGGGTTTTTTTATCTTCAGAGAACGAATCAGGGAGAGATATGGTGTATCTTATTTTTTGATTGTTTTTCAGTATTACTTCTCTGGTAAATACTCCGGGTTTTTGAGGGAATCCAATATTAGCAGCACATCCTGTTATTAAAAATACTATCATTAATAGTATGAGACAGTTTGTTTTAATCATATCGATTGTTAATATATCAATTTATGGATAATGTGGTCAATAAACTGACCGAATTTAACATAATATTGTCAGTTAATCAATATTTAATTGTTAAAATCGTCTATTAATATTTATCATCAAAATAGCATTTATACGCTCGAGGATGACTAAAATTAAATTTAACGTAAAGTTCGCAGAGAAAGCAAAGTGAAAAATTTTTGAATTATTATATATTTACATTCTTTTTAGTGATCTCTGTGCACTCTGCGTTAAAAGCATTTTCATACTTTTTAGTCATCTCTGAGGATGGTTAAAGTATTTATTTTCTGATGATATCTTGTTCTTTTATTATTCGACCTCAATCACAAACGATCGATGATCCTCAGCTTCCAGATTTACCAGAAGTGTGCGGAAATCGGGATATTCAGAGGGTCGTATCACCTTATCTTTAACCGTAACCTGTCTTTCCATAATTATTTTATTGTCTTTTTGTGCGATCCGGTACATTATGTGTCCTTTATCACATGAGTAATCATAATTTTTTTCCTGTGAAGAGAGAGTAATATTTTCAGGAATATTTAATATCAGAAGAATATGCTCATTAGCAGGAGAAGGTAATTCTATAGGTGTAGTACGGGTGAAGTAGGAGGGTGAAATGCTCCAGTTATCCAGACTAGAATTAAGGCTGAAAGATCCATACAAAGAAGAATCACCTATTTTACTGAATGCATTTTTATTGTTAATGGATATTTTAAATTCAGCTTTATCCTCATTTATATGTACGATTGAAAACTCGTCAATCTCAGAGTTAGGTAAAATTGAATTAACAGTTCTTGATAAAAACGCCTTGCTATTATTTATTAATGTATAGTAAGGATAGAAGATACCGCTGATTGACAGGGTGATATCACCTTTTACGCATAGATTTTTATCCAATGAAAGTATTCCTGAAATTTCAGTAAGATTGTCTCTCATATCTAGTTTTTGTACCTTCATGAGTTTGCGATCCTCATCTCCTAATCCTAACAAAGTCTTACCAGCAAGTTCGATTTGTCCCCTGAAAGTCTGAGTTTTGTGAGGATTTAGAATAAAATAATCATTATCAGCAGTTGAGGCTATTACTCTGGCTTGACTGAATTGATTAAGAGATGGCACTTGCTTGCAGAATTGTTCACTGTATGAGACCAATGCAATATATGCATTGATTTCCTGAGAGGAAAGAAGTGATTTTAAAAGAATTGTCTTATCAAGCACGGTTCCGTGATTTTTCTGAAACGTTTTTTCTGCTGAGACGCTCCTGTATCCCAGAATAGAGAGATCAAGATTTGTATTACTGATATTATTTGCAATGTTGTTTTGCAGAGCCAGCACACGATCGGCTGGATTTAAGCAGGGGATATCCTGTAAGAGAACAGCCTTTGATGTTCCGGACAGGGTATATTTAGATTGTAGTGATTGTTTCAGATAGTTTATAAGTGTTTCCCAGCCATCACAAGTGGAAAACAGCAGCCTTGGTGCAAATTCAGCAAAATCCTGATGATTATCTTCACTTAAGAGTGTAGCACAGTCTTTTAATTTCCAAGTGAAGATGGAAAAGCCATTTTCATTTTTGATTTCCGGGTATAAATCATGATTCAGGAGATTATAGTGCAATGTTTTTTCCTGGGGAATTTTTACTGTAACGGTATAATTTTTTACCGGTGAGTCCTTTCCGAAGATCTCCTCACCCATAAGCCAGGGTACAAATTCCGCATCTGTATCTATATGATATTTAAAATCAATTACAGCTCCCCGTTCCAGACCAGTATGTGAAACCACCATTTCTCTTAAAAATGCATATCCGGGAGAATGATGCACAGCCCTGGGCAGTACTTCATTATATCCGTTTTCAGGAGTCGGGACTCTGGTTCCGTCAGCCATGATCGTCTCTGATTTGTCAATGGTAAGTTTTTGGAATTTTGGGTTATACAAAATAAAACTTTCGCCATAAAGACGGCTTACAGCCTGATAGGTTATAAGTTTAATTTTATTATAATAATCAGTGCGCATGCTTCCATCGTTTTTCAGAGTATAAGTTACAGTGATCTCTTCAAACACTGCATCATTGTTTATTTCCTGTGAGGTAGCTGAGAAATACAATAAAAAGATAAACAGAATATAAACAGCAAAAAATTTTCTTTTATACATAATATCCTCTTTGTTATTAATATTAATAAGTTTATTATCTTTCTAAAATTACCGGTGCATTCATTACTTTTTTAACAGAGCTTACAGCTTCCCGAAAATGAGGCCATTCCTGGGCTGTATAGATTCTTTTTTTAAGACTCAGAGTTTGAGTAAAGATTAATTTTCTCCCTTTTCCCTCATATTTGCAGGAAAAATCTGCAGCAGAGCCCTGTACCGGAGCAAATTCCGGAGTATAACTTATTTTATATCCGGAGGGTATTTTTACTGTTTCCTGAAAATCAATTAGCTTTGAACACCTGGTCCTGAAATCATATTTCCTCTCTTCAGGATTTAAATTCATATGAAGATAGCTGTTTGTCCATCCTGAGAATATATGTTTCGCTACTAAAGGAGTAAAAATCATATTATGTTCTGTGATCTTTCCGTAATTTGGAATTCGGTATTCTACAGTAATATTCATGGGACAAGAAAGATCATAGGGATCATTATACTCAAGAGAAATTATCTCTATTTTGGGAGAAAGCTGATATAATGCCTGTTCAATGAAATGTCTTTGATACCATACACCGCGACGCAGTGAGCGACGAATACTGGCGTCAGATTGACCTTCAGCAGTAATTTCTATCCGGCCGGAAAGAGTGCTGTTTTTATCCAGTTTTGACTCTCCTTTTACCCGAAAATAATGATTTTTCGGAGGACTTATGGGAGTAGTCATGAGATCAGCTCCTTCAGGGATTCCAAGAAGATACTGCTGCTGCTGTTCTGCACTGGACCAGAGCTCTCTTACTCCCGGCACCCAGGTTGGATCAAGCAGCACATAATCATTTTCACCTCTTTTCCAGACTGTCACCGAATGATTAAACTGATCAGCAGGTATACGGTCAATACGGGAGCCGGCCATGGTCATGGCAGCATACGATTCTAAGCCGGCAGCTCTGAGCATGGTTACCAGCATACCAGCTTTATCCTTACAAACTCCGCATCTGTCTCTGAAGGTCATCTCTCCTGTATGGAGTGTGTATCCTTCACCCTCACCCATGGAGAGTCCGGAATAACGTATCTCCTCAGCTACCCAGTGGGTGAGCACATCTACCTTTTCCATATCAGTTTTGCAGTCTTCAATTAACTGGTCAACTTTTTCTTTAACTTCAGATGTAACCTCAAAGCTTCCGTAATCTTCATTAACTCCATAAAACCATCTGGACTTTGCTTCCCAGTCCGGGGCAGTAGAGAGGAGCAGCTTAGGTGCAACATCGGAAGGAGCAACCATGTTGGATTCTCTTTTAAAAGCAGGGATATCAGTTGTATGCCAGTGATACAGGGTTCTTTTATTTTGAAATTTTACCCACGAGGTTAATTCTCCGTTATATACACGGTATTGAATGGGTTTATCCTGTGGAAGTGAAACTGTATAGCTTTTTAGCAGAATAGGAGTAAAAGACCAGAAAGGTACAATATCATAAAAATGGCCTTTCATAGGAGGAATATATTTTTCATCTTCTGATTGGAATTCCTGAACGCCTGCACTACAGGAAAAAGAGTTTCCTTCACTGGAATAAAGCAGAGCATAAGTAAAACCTTTTTTAAAAGTCAAACATTCTAATACATCCCCAACTTCGAGTCGTCCCACCGGAACCATTTTTTCTCGTGCACCCCAGTATATAGCCCGGGCCGGAGCAGTATGATCCATAATATTTTCCAGCGGGATATTTTCAATACTGCCATCGGTCCGAAAAATACGGATCTTTTTTACTTCAACATAAGCAGTTAAGGGATCATATCCAAAATTCTGAATGAGAAGCTGAACTGCTCCCTGCGGAGTTAATACTTTGGTAAGCGTATGATTTGTATAATAACTTAGTCCAGAATCCATTACTTTAACCGAAGTGCTGTCAAATAAAACCAATGTATGGGAATGAGGATATTTTTCTTTTTCGGGAGAATCTTTTATTATCTGTTTAATGGTTTGGTCATCTGCACTCACAATAGATGAGTACAGTATCACAGAAAATAAAAAAGCTGTAATACTGAATATTTTTCGCATAGTTACTCCTTTTAAATAATGTTCACCTATATTAAATTTTTTATATTAAATAATTTTCTATCGTAAAAATCTGATTATTTTTTTCGTCTTTTTTTGGCAGCAAATTCAGGTGCTTCTTTAACTGCGGTACCGACAAGTCTTATAGCCTTTAACATGGTTTTAAAGCTCCCCCGGTTCAATTTTACTGCTTCTTTGCCTACATTTTTCCATCCGGGAGTTTCAAGATCATCAGAAGGAAGGGTTACCTGTTCCCAGTTCTGAAAGAGACGCCCCCAAAGACTGGATAATATTTTTTTGACTCGTCTAATATGAAACGGATACCAGAAGAGATCGTGATACATGACGCTTGCGATATAGGACCAGGGAGCAAGAAAAGTTTTCAAGCTCCATTCCAAGGGTTTTTTAAGAGGCCCCCAGTAAATTCTGTGTTGCATTTTACTTGCAAAAGTCATTTTTTTAAATGGGCCCACAAAATTCCAGGGATGCTTAATAGTATCTTTGTCTCCGACGATTTCGATCTCATCTATTCTTCCTTTTCCCAGCCCCATTTCATGAGCGAGCCGTATAAATTTAATGTCCTTCATAGGATCAAATCCCATAAGATGAGCAGCTACAGCATCAATGGCTACTTGATCTGAAGAAGCCAGGATGACATTTTTAATATGAGGCATCATACACCTGGGCCCCGGGCCATCACCTGCAAAGGTGCCGTCCATAACTGCAAAAATACCGGAATGTATTTTCTTCTGGATCATAAGCAGATCAATTAGGGTTTCATGAATAACCGGATGAGTCCAGTGACGTTTTTCGTTTAAAAGACCTCCGAAAGCGTTTTTCATAGCACCGGTCGTTGTTGTAAAAATATGAGTTTTTACAGTGGGAAGATGAATAATGTTTTCACCGATGAATCGTTTCGGAATCATAAAACCTTTTTTGTATACATCATTAAGAACCAAAAATTTGTCTGCTAAATCACCTACTGCTTCTCTAATATGGATCCACTCTTCACCTTCATAGAGATGGATATTTCTCAAACCGTGAGCATCGGTTACATTGATTTGTTTATTTTCTCTTTCACCCAGATGGGCATCGATAACTACAGTTTTGTTATGGCAGGCGTGAATTAAACGAGGATCATAACCATCTTTTTTCATAGCCCGGATAATTCCGTCTAACTGCCAGGGGGTAGTTGAACTGCCAGGATAAAAAAAATGCCAGCTTATATTTATTTTCAAGGCTGTATCTTTTTCTTTTTTAATGGTGCCTTGATAGTCAGCCAGGTTAATTAATGTATGATAATCTTTTAATATTGTATTTGGGGTGGTTTTTAGAATTGCGACTTTTGATTTGTCCATTTATACCTCTTTTTTAATGTTGAATGTAAAAAAAGATACAAAAAAAATTTTTATTTTGCAATTGTTTTGAAGCAGGATTTAGGTAATTTTGCCCAGGCAATTATATTTTTATGTTAATACAGTGGAAACAAATTATAACGTAACCAGTAAGTTACGTTAAATTAATTTTTCGGATTTGAAATATGTAACTGTGATGAGCAAAAAATGAGAAAAAATGTTAAGGTTTTAGAGTTTTTTACTTATTAATATATTTTATCAATCTACCGGGAATTTAATTTTAAATTCAGTGCCTTCCTCGCTATTAATGCTCAATTCTCCTTCTAACTGACGTTTTGACAGGATATCAACCAGTTTAAGTCCAAGTGATTCTGTTTCCTGAAGATTAATATTGTCTGGCAAACCCTTACCATTGTCTCTTATTGCTAGTTCAATATGTTTATTATTGGATTTGTGCATTACTATTTCAATAAGTCCTTTTTTGTCTCCCATCTCATTAAAAGCATATTTCAGAGAATTTGTTACCAGTTCATTTATTATTAATCCGCAGGGTATAGCTTTTTCTATAGACAGGGATACATTTTTGACATCAACTTTATAACTAATATTATCCCAGTTAATTCCATATATTTTAAATAGATTATTGACAGTATCTTCTAAGTAACTTTCAAAATCCACTTTTGCAATATCATCAGATTTATATAATTTTTCATGTATTCTCATCATGGTTAATACTCGGTTTCTGCTGTCCTCAAACATCTCTTTGGCTTTTTCATTGTCCAGATAACTGGATTGGAGATTCAGCAAAGAAGATATTACTGATAAATTATTTTTAACTCGATGATGTATTTCTTTTAATAAAATATTTTTTTCTTTAAGAGATTTTTCTAATTCTTCCTCATGTTTTTTCTGACTGGTAATATCAGTATATACTATAACCATCCCGGTCATTTTATCTTCAACCATAATAGGTGATGCTGCTAAAATTACATGGATGGGGTTCCCATATTTATCTTCTCTAACAGTTTGGAAGGGATGAACAAGTTTATTGGAAAATATTTTATCACCAAGATTCTTACCCTCCTGTATTTTATCTTCCCCTGCTACTAGTTCATTTAATTTTTTACCAATTGTTTCTTCTTTACTGTATTTAAAAGTTTTTTCTGCACCAGGATTCCAGCTGATGACTTTTAAATCTGAATCAGTAACTACAATCGCATCCGGAGTATCTCTTAGGATGGAGGTAAGATATTTTTCACGCTCCTCTAATTCTCTTTCAGCAGCTTTTCTTTCAGTAATTTCCTGATTTAATTTCTTAGTACGTTCTTTTACTTTTTCTTCCAGTTTATTTTTTTGATTTTTAATATAATTAATTCTGATTTTGTATACTGAATAAAGAAGACCAGCAGAAATTATAACCATTAAGATCCTGAAAACTGGAGTCTTCCAGAAAGGAGGCAATACTTCAATTTTTATTGATTTTCCTTCTGCATTCCAGATACCATCACTGTTTGCTGCTTTTACTTTAAAGGTATAATTACCGGGAGGAATTTTAGTGTAGGTAGTAAAACGATGATTATCAACATAATTCCAATTTTTATCAAGATGTTCCATTTTGAAGGCATAAAGGTTGTTTTCAGGAGCTATAAAGTCCAAAGCGGCAAAACTGAAAGTTATGACTTTATCTTCAGGGTTTAGAGTTATTTTTTCTGCTTCGGTTATTGATTTATTTATATGGACATTATCAATATCCACCGATTTGTTAAATATTTGCAGATCGGTAAACACTACCGGCGGAGGTGATGTGTTTTTTAATATATCATCTGGGTTAATAACAACCAGTCCGTTTACACTTCCAAAAATTAATTCATTACTTTTACTGTTTTTACTAAAAGCAGCAAAATTAAATTCATCGGTAGGAAGTCCATCACTTTCATTATAGGTTTTAATTTCTTCAGTTTCCGGATTTAACTGAAAAAGCCCTCTGTTTGTAGTCAACCACAAATCTCCATAATCATCAATTACAGCACCATAGATGGTCTCTTGTCTTAAAACATTTTTATATTTATAACAGGTTTCTGATTGTTTATTGAATTTTACTAACCCGAATTCAGTACAAAGCCATAATATATCTTCATTCTTTTGATCAGGTACAATAGCATATACAGCACCCATTATTTCAGGATTTTTAATCCTGTGGAAGGTTTTTGTCTCCGCATTGAATCGATTTACTTTATTGTTCGTTCCTACCCATAGTATTCCATCCGAATCCTGATAAAGTGACCAGATAAGATTATTACTTAAGCTGGTTGTATCGTTCGGATCTGAAGAATATTTAGTAAAACTGTCTGTTTCTGGATCATAACAATCAAGTCCTCTATTAGTTGTTCCAATCCATATTTTTCCGGATTTACCTTCGGTGATGGCAAATATCTGGGGAGAACTTACTCCTGCAGAGATATAAGGATCATAGGAAAATCTGCGTATCCGGTTTGTTCTGGTATTTAATACACATAATCCTTTGTTATTAGTTCCAATCCATAAATTGCCCTTTCCGTCTTTGTACAGAGAAATAATATTGTTACTGCTAGTACTGTTTGTATTATCAGGGTCATAATAGAAATGTGTAAATTTTTTCGTTTCTAAATCAAATCTGTTAAGTTTGTTTGATGTAGCAATCCAGTATATTTTTCCTGGGAATTCGGGATCTTCAATGATTTGCCAGATATTGTTATGTGAGATACTGTGTGGATCTGTGGGAGAATGCTGATATACATAGAAATTCTTATTTCTATTTTTTATAACATCAATCCCGCTTCCTGTAGTGCCGATCCATATATTGCCGGTTTTATCCTTATATATGTCTTCTATACTGTTATTTGATATTCCATTGGGGTCAGAGGGATTAAATGTAAAACTTCGGAAATTTTTTTCATTAATGTTAAATCGATATATTCCTTTTTCCTGTACGCCAGCCCATAGATAATTAGCAGGTCCCATACATAATTTGTCTACTCTGAAATCAGTTGGTAATCCTTTGATATTTTCAGTAAAACTTTCAATGGTTTCATTTTCCGGATCAAATATTAATATACTTTTACTTGTACCCAGCCAGAGCTTGTTATTGATTTCACAAATATCTAAAACAAATTCTGAGTTATATTTTTCCCCTAGTTCAATATGAATGAATTCTTCGGTTTCCGCATTGTATTTTTCCAGAACAGAGGTATTCAAACCCAACCATAATCTGCCTTTACTGTCTTCAATAATTGCAGTAACTGTTTCACTGCAGATACCTTTTGTGGTATCTTGGTGATAGTGATATTGTTTAATCTCACCTGTAGAAACATTTAATCGATTCAAGCCGTTATTATTCGTTGCAATCCATAAATGACCTGAAGATGAATATTCCAAAACAGTTATATAATTACTGCTCAGACCGGAAGAGTGATGGGGATTATGTTTATAATGTTTAAATTTTTGAGTTTTCAGATCAAGCCCGTTGACTCCGCCTCCTTCAGTAGCTATCCACAAAACTTTTGCGTTTTCCTGTTCACATATATCATTTATATATTTGGCACTGATACTATTTGAATCCTGAGAATCATAAAAGTATTTTTTAAATGTATATCCATCATAGCGATTCAATCCATCCTGAGTGCCAAACCATAAGAATCCCTGGCTGTCCTGTATTATTGTATTTACAGCACTTTGTGAGAGGCCGTCTCTGATAGTAAGATGTTCAAATTTAAGCCGGGCATTGGATATCTGTGCTGAAAGGATAACTAAAGGAGGAAAATATATAATAATGGCCAGAAAAAATGTTAATATTTTTTTTGATTGAGATTTTATCATATCTTTTGTCCATATTTTACTATTTATTGAAAATTTTTCCGGAATATTTTTCCATTTTCTTATGATTTTTTGAATAAATTTCACAATTTATAAACTCCTACAAAAATTATACCTTAAATAGTAAAATAGGAGATTTTTTACAAGATAAAAATATTATTGTTTTAAAGTACAGTTTTTTTCTTGCAATTTTATGATATTTTATTTATACTATTCCAAAATATGTTCCATATGATTAATAATAAAATTATAATTTTAATAAAAGGAGTTAGAATATGACAAAAACACAGGAATTAATCAATCTTGAAGATCAATATGGTGCCCATAACTATAAACCACTGGATGTCATTTTAACCAAAGGGAAAGGGATCTGGGTTTATGATATTGAAGGTAATAAATATTTAGACTTTTTAGCTGCATATTCTTCAGTAAATCAGGGTCATTGTCATCCTCGAATTGTAAAAGCATTAAACAAACAAAGTAAAAAGCTGACCATAACGTCACGAGCTTTTCGTAATGATCAATTAGCATATTTATGTAAAGAAGTAAGTGAAATGGCCGGGATGGAAAAGATGCTTCCCATGAATAGCGGAGCCGAAGCAGTAGAGACTGCAATTAAGACGGTCAGAAAATGGGGATATACAAAAAAGAATGTAAAATTAGATAATGCTGAGATTATTACCTGTGCCGGCAATTTTCATGGGAGAACAACAACCATTGTGGGTTTCTCAACTGATGAACTGTATAAAAAATATTTTTGTCCCTATACACCTGGATTCAAAACTATACCTTTTGGTGATTCCAAGGCATTAAAAAAAGCTATAAACAAAAATACTGTAGCTTTTATGGTGGAACCGATTCAGGCAGAGGGTGGGGTGATAGTCCCGCCAGAAGGGTATCTAAAAGAATGTGAAGAAATATGTAAAGAAAATAATGTGTTACTTGTCCTTGATGAAATTCAAACAGGTCTGGGACGTTGTGGTAAAATATTTGCTTGTTATCATGAAGAGGTAAAACCTGATGTTTTTGTTATTGGTAAAGCATTATCCGGAGGATTTTATCCTGTTTCTGCAGTAGTTTCATCTGAAGAAATTTTAGGTGTATTTACACCGGGCGAGCATGGTTCTACTTTTGCAGGTAATCCATTAGCATCTGTCATTGCCAGAGAAGCTCTTAAAGTACTGACAGAAGAAAATCTGATTGAAAATTCTGAGAATTTGGGGCAATATTTCAGAGATAAACTTGCTACAATTAACAGCAAGCATGTAAAAGAAATTCGAGGAAAAGGATTACTTATCGGGGTAGAGTTAAAAAAGGAAGCAGGCGGAGCAAGGAGATTCTGTGAAGCACTTATGAAAAAGGGATTATTGTGTAAGGAAACACATGAAGATACCATACGTTTTGCACCGCCACTGGTTATTGCTAAAAAAGATATTGACTGGGCATTTGAAAGGATCAAGGAAGTTCTGGAGACCTTATAATATACAGTCCCATATTGCCAAAAAAAATTAGGAGAGTAATATATTTGTTTTGTCCTGTTTGTAAATATGAATATAAACCCGGTATCACTGTGTGTCCTGATTGCGGAAAAAAATTAGTAGAGAAACTGCCCCAGGAAGATAGGAATAAAAATTCAGATAATATTAATTTTGTTCCGCTTCCCAGCCTTCCCGGTCGGGTGTATGCAGAAATGATTAAAGACACTCTGGATGCAAAAGGTATCCCCTGTTATATAAGGTCAGAAGGTGTTGGGGATGCCTATCAGTTTCCTGGTACAACTCCGTTGGGAGGAGTTCGTATTTTCGTTCCAGAGGACAGGGTGGAAGAATGCCTTGCTATACAACAACAAATGCTTGATCACATATAGTTTTAGTTTATATTTAAAGAATTATTTATTATCAATATCACTGAAATGTTTTTTTGCTATCTGATAATAAATTAAAAGAGCTATACCGGATAATAAGAATATGCTTCCTATGGTTACTTCTGTCTGATAAAAATCATTTACTAATTGACCTATAATAAAAGCAAGTCCGATACCGATCAGCACCATTCCCCATTTTAGACTGGTGGGAGCATTTGGAGATTTTTCCGGATACAAATATTTAACATCTTCTTTTACCATATCTTTTTCAATTAAACGCTGTCTGATTTTTGTATCAGAAATAATTTTTATCATTGCAACAATTGATAAGAAAATTAACCCTACTATAAGAGCACCTATCATAACAGACCTCCATTTTTAATTATTTTTTTTCGTTTCATTATATAGACAAATAAGATGGAAAAATGTTGCAATTTAATAAAAATTTTGCAACATTTTTTATATTAAGATGTCTTATATACA
>CAZETW010000084.1:0-12397 GCA_964515295.1 uncultured bacterium
AAAGAAAATAAATAACTGTTCCACAAACGCGGTCAGCCGTCGGCGGTCTGTGGTCAATTTAAAATATCCAGCTGACTCTATGACCCTAAGACTCAAAGACTCAAAGACCCTAAGACAAAAACAAACATAAAGGAGCAAAAAATGAAAAGAAAAAATGGAATTCAACGGCATCGTTCGTGGGCACTTTTCCTTATAGTTATTTCTGCGGTGATGTTTAGCTGTTCAGCACCGCAGAAATCTACAGAGGAAGTGGAGCCTCCGGATGTTGAAAAACATCCCAAAGAGTTAACCATTCATGGTGATACCAGGATTGACAATTATTTCTGGCTCAATCAGCGGAATGATCCGGAAGTAATTGAGTATCTTAAAGCTGAGAATGCCTATAAAGAAAAGATGATGAAGCATACAGAGAAATTACAGAAAAAACTGTATAAGGAAATAGTAGGAAGGATCAAAAAAACTGACAAATCTGTCCCTTATCTGGATAATGGATATTATTACTACCACCGTTATGAAAAAGGAGAAGAATATCCTGTTTATGCACGCAAGAAAAGAAGTGTGGAAGCTGATGAGGAGATACTGCTCAATGTGCCGGAGATGGCAAAAGGATATTCTTTTTATCAGGTCCGGGGTTTAAATGTCAGTACCAATAATCAGGTGCTTGCTTTCGGAGTTGATACAGTAAGCAGGAGAAAGTATACTATCCATTTCAAAGATCTTGAAACAGGGAAACTTTTGGCAGATAAGATACCCAATACTACCGGCAGTGCAACCTGGGCAAATGATAATAAAACTGTTTTTTATGTGGTAAAGGACAGTACTCTGAGGCCCCATAAAGTAATGCGCCATATGTTAGGTACAGATCCCTCTCAGGATGTTGAAGTATGGCATGAAAAGGATAATACCTTTGGTACCTATGTAGGAAAATCAAAATCGGATGAGTATATTATCATCGGTTCCAACAGCACACTTTCTACTGAAGCGAGAATTCTAAATGCAGATGATCCGGCCGGAACTTTCAAGGTTTTCCAGAAACGAGAACCTGATCATGAATATTCTATTTATCATTTTGAAGATAAATTTTATATCCGTACCAACTGGAAGGCAAAGAATTTCAGGCTCATGGAAACTGATGCTGCAAAAACAGAAAAGAGATACTGGAAAGAAGTGATTCCACACAGAGATGATGTTCTTCTGAATGACATCGATGTTTTTAAAGATTATCTGGTTCTTAGTGAACGAAAAGATGCTCTGCGTCAGATACGAGTTATTGATCAGAGGAGTGATAAGGATTATTATCTGGATTTTGAGGAAGATGTATATGTAACCTATACCACGCATAACCTGGAATTTGACACAGAAAATCTCCGGTTTATGTATTCCTCGCTCACCACTCCGCAGACAACCTATGATTATAATATGAATACAAGGGAGAGGACTCTTTTAAAGCAAGAGGAAGTAGTGGGAAAATTTGATCCTACAGATTATAAAACAGAAAGACTGTGGGCAACAGCTGATGACGGTACCAAAATTCCCGTGTCTCTGGTCTATAAAAAAGGAATAAGTAAAGATTCTCAGAATCCCTGTCTCCTTTACGGATACGGATCTTACGGAGCCAGTATGGATCCCCGTTTCAGTTCAGCCCGGCTTTCTCTTCTTGACCGCGGGTTTATTTATGCTGTTGCTCATATCAGAGGAGGTTCTGAGATGGGCAGATCCTGGTATGAACAGGGGAAACTGTTAAAGAAAAAAAATACCTTTACAGATTTTATCGACTGTGCAGAGCATCTGATCGAGGAAAAATATACAAATCCCGATAAGCTGTTTGCCATGGGCGGAAGTGCAGGAGGACTGCTCATGGGTGCAGTGGTAAATATGCGTCCCGATCTCTTTAAAGGAGTTCTGGCTCTGGTTCCCTGGGTAGATGTAGTGACTACCATGCTGGATGAATCTATACCACTTACTACCAGTGAATTTGATGAGTGGGGAAATCCAAGAGATAAAGAATACTATACATACATGCTTTCCTATTCTCCTTATGATAATGTAAAAACCCAGGACTATCCGGCCATGCTGGTAACCACCGGACTTCATGACTCACAGGTTCAGTATTTCGAGCCCACTAAGTGGGTGGCAAAACTGCGGGATAAGAAAACTGATAACAATCTGTTGATCATGGATATTGATATGGAATCTGGTCACGGCGGTACTTCAGGCAGATTTAAACGGTTTAAACGTACAGCCCTGGAATATGCCTTTATGCTGGATCAGCTGGGAATTAAAAAATAAAGAAAAAAGAAAAAATACAAAAATAGAACTTTAGAGCTTTAGAACGGGAGTGTTCAGAGGCCAGAAGCCGGTATTGACCGCAGACCGCGGACGGCGTGGTGATGTTTGCCCGTTAGAGAGAGGTTGTTTGTGATTGTTGATCATTTGTTATTAATGCGATTGTATGGGAGTATTGTTTTATAAGCCGGATATTTGGTTTTACCTTTGGCGTAAAACTTATGGAAAGAGGTGAGGAGAGTGCACAGGGAGAATACTGGAAATTAAAAGGCACCATACCGGAAGCAGAAAAGATAATCAGGGATGAAGGAGAGCATGAGGCAGCGCTTACAGAAATGCTTGAGGAAGAACGTCTGCAGTATATCAGTTCCATTGTTCTGGGACTGAATGATGCCCTGGTGGAACTGACCGGAGCCCTGGCAGGTCTGACTCTGGCACTGCAGAATTCCCGGCTCATTGTATTGACAGCTTCTGTAACCGGATTTGCAGCTGCTCTTTCCATGGGAGCTTCCGGATATCTTTCTACAAAAGCTGAAGAAAGTGATAAAGATCCTTTACGGTCTTCACTCTACACCGGATTAACCTATTTGATAACTGTGGTGATCCTGATTCTGCCCTTTCTGTTATTACAGAATATCTTTTTGTGCCTGGCTTTAAGTATACTTCTGGCTGCAGCTATTATTGCGTTTTATAATTATTATGTTTCAGTAGCAAGTAATGTGAGTTTTAAAGAGCGGTTCATGGAAATGGCTTTGTTGAGTCTGGGTATTGCCGGGATCAGTTTTGCCGTGGGTTATGTGCTTCGCAGTTTTTTAGGAGTGGAAGTATAAAATTTTTTACCATATACCCGGAGTTAACCAAAAAGTCATAAAATTTTCAGTCTGAGTTCATCGAAGACTGATCCTGACAGGGTGGATCCCCGACTGAAACTTTCGGGGATGACAAGGGAAAGGTGGTTATATTTTTAAAGACCTCAAAGGTTTTTTAAACCTTTGGAGGCTGTCGAAAAAGGTTAAAATCAAGGTTATATTTGATTTTTTATCAGAATCATCCTGTCGTCTGATATAAGATTTTACTTGTTAGTGCTTTTTCTTTTTTTAAAAATCAGATATACCGGAATTCCAACCAGAACCACGCCCAGCGCCAGAGAAGATTCCAGGGGTCTTTCCAGATAGGCAAGGATCAGGATGGCAACACTGACAGAGCCGTACAGCAGGGGAGGAAGAGGAAAAGCAGGAAGAAAGAATCTGTCCGGAGTTTGTTTTTTTAATTTAAACACTGAAAACACTGCTAAAATGGGGAAAATTCCCAGTGAAAAACCCATATAGGTAAGAATCTGATCAAAGGTGCCGGTCATGATCATCAATGCGGCAAGTATCCCTTGAATGATTATTGATATGGAAGGGACATGGGAAGAGGGGCTTACCCGAGCAGCAAAACGGAAAAAATATCCCTCTTTAGCCATGGCATAGTAAATACGGGGCCCCAGAATAATAAAAGCGCTGATGGAGGAGAGCAGGGCCAGGGCTATAAACAAAGAAAAAATCGTTTCCAGAGAGGATCCAAAGAGATATTTCACTGTAAGCCCACCTATGGGAATCACCCCTTCCATTTTTGCCGGAGGAACAGCATATACATAGAGAATATTGATTAATACATACAGAATCGTAACCACACCAGTTCCCAGCAAAAGGGACAGAGGGAGATTTTGTCTCGGATTTTTAACTTCGGAACCGATATAAGTGGCAGCATTCCAGCCGCTGAAAGCAAAGAGGATCCACATCAGGGAGAGTCCGATCATTTTCCAGCCGGAAAGGTCCAGAGTAAATGCCTGACGCTGATGGAAATGGGACAGATCTCCCTTGCCCAGAGAAAAGCCAAAGAGCAGAAGACCGATGATAAAGATGATTTTGAGCAGGGTCAGTGCATTCTGGATCTGTGCACCGAAACGGACGCCGTGTAAATGTATCACGGTGAAAATAATTATTATAGAAAGAGCTAAGATTTTTTGTACCATTCCGGGATCATGGATGCCCAATACAGCTGCTCCTTCCGTAATCCAGGGGAAGGCCTGCAGAAAATAACTGCTGGAGGCTATACTGGAAGCAGCAATGGGTGCAGAAAACCCGACAATAAAAGAAACCCAGCCGGTCAGGAACCCGAAGATGGGATGATAGAGACGGGAGAGGAAAATATACTCACCGCCGGCCTGGGGAAAGGAGGCACCTAACTGACCATAACAGAGCGCTCCGCTGAGAGCAATGATGCCGGCTGCAATCCACAGTCCGATCATGAGAACAGGATGGTGGAGGTTCTGCATAAGGAGTCCGGAAGTGGTGAAAATACCGGTTCCGATCATATTGGCAATGACAATGTTGGTCAGGGGGAACGCTCCCAGTTTCCGATCTAATCCATTATTGTCAGGAGAAATTTTCATAATTATTTATTATCCATTTTAAAACTCAGAGATACACCGGCAGAACTGGTTCTCTTAATGGAAGTGGTATAGTCAGTATCAGAAGTAATTTCATCCAGAAAATCTGCCATTTCCTGGCGGGCATCATCAACATTGTGGGCTGCGATCAGTCCTCCGGGTATGATCCGGGATCGGATCAATCGAAAATATTTCAGATAGTCATCCTTCCAGGCATCGATGAACACAAAATCAAACCTGCCTTTGATCAAAGGGATTTCCTTTAAAGCATTACAAATGCGGGAATCGATCACCCGGTCCAATCCGGCTTTTTTAAAATGAGTCCGGGCCTGTTCAGCTATTTCGGAGTCGTTCTCCAGAGTAATCAGATCTCCTCCGGTCCGCTTAAAAGCCAGCCCCAGCCAGAGACCGGAAAACCCGTTGGAGGTGCCGATTTCCAGTCCTCGTGTATATTCATTTTCAATAATAAGGTCATACAGAAGCCGTCCGTCAGCCGGCGGCACATTCATACCACCTTCAGAACGGGGAAAGTTTTGCAACAGATCAAGAATGTTCTGGTCATTTATATTTTTAAAAAGACAGGATGAGTTTGATGTTCCTTTATTATCGGCTGTCATATTTTAATATACTAAAATGTGAATAATTGTTCAATTTTAAAATTAGTAATTCAAAAATTAAATTTTCTATTTTGAAATGGTATACAATTCAATAAGGCTGGACTATACGGACAGGGTGATTTTTAGTTCTTGATATTAACCAGGATTATGATTATTTTTTGCTATTATTTAAACAGAGAAAAATTATTAGGCAGACATTAAATGGTTTTTTATGATCATATACATTGAAGCAGTGGAGGGTGAGATATGAAAACAGAACTTTTCGATAAAATTTCACAAAAAAGCCGTGATTTTCTGGGCGTACGGTATCCCCTGATCTGCGGGGCCATGACCTGGGTGAGTGAACCTAAACTGGTTGCAGCGGTAAGCAATGCCGGCGGGTTTGCCTGTCTGGCCGGAGGGAATACACCGCCGGAAATCCTGGAAAATCAAATAAAAGAAACCCGTGAACTTACTGATAAACCATTCGGAGTTAATCTGATCACAATTGCACCTGCTTATAAAGATCATCTGACTCTGGCAAAAAAATTGAAGCTTCCCTTTATTATTTTTGCCGGCAGCTTCCCCAAACAATCCGAATTAAAGTATGCAAAAGAAACCGGTGCTAAGATTCTCTGTTTTGCCTCTACTGAATCAATAGCAAACCGGATGATCAAATTCGGAGCAGATGCCTTGATCCTGGAAGGGATGGAGGCAGGCGGTCATGTAGGGCACGTTACCCTGACTATTCTGCTGCAGCAGGTACTGTTCAGAATGATAGATATTCCGGTTTTTGTAGCCGGTGGTATAGCTACCGGCAGAATGTGTGCACATATGCTTCTTATGGGTGCAGCCGGCATACAGATAGGAACACGATTTGCCATGGCCAAAGAGAGCTGTGCACACGAAAAGTTCAAAGAAGCATTTATTAAAGCTAAAGCCCGGAATGCTGTGTCCACTCCCCAGTTTGACAGCCGTCTGCCGGTGGTTGCAGTAAGAGCACTCAAAAACTGCAGTACTGATGATTTTGGAAGGCTGCAACTGAGGCTTATCAGTCAGCTTGATAAAGGATCCATTCACCGGGCGGAAGCTCAGGAAGAAGTGGAAAAGTTCTGGATGGGTCGTTTACGCGATGCAGTTGTAGACGGTGATGTTGATCACGGATCCCTTATGGCAGGACAGTCTGTGGGATTAGTTGATAACATTTTATCTGTCCAGGAAATTATTGGTGAACTGGTTTCTGATGCTGAAAAAGAACTGGAGCGGGTAAGGGAATGGATTTGCTGATTTATCCATATACTAGTTTTGCAACTTCGAATTTAACTGATTGCCCTGGATATTTATCCTGGACATAAAATGGAGATGACTAAAAACAAATTTTAAACGCAGAGTGCGCAAATATCGCAAAGTGATGAATTTATAAATATTAAATACTTACAGTCTATGCGTATTTCTCTGTGATCTTTGCGTTTAAAGTTTTTTTCTTATTTTTGAGACACCCTCCAAAGAGGCCCACGATGAATATCGAGGCCATCAGTAAGTAACTATAAATAAAAGAAAGGAATATTATCATGGCCAAAGAAATAAAACCGGCACCTATTACACCAGGAGAACGTTATCCGTCACTGGATATATTGCGCGGTTTTGCTATACTTGGTATACTGTTGATGAACATACAAAGTTTTTCTATGATCGAGGCGGCGTATTTGAATCCGACTGCTTATGGAGATCTGACCGGTATTAATAAATGGACATGGATTGTCACTCATGTACTGGCTGATCAGAAGTTTTTATCTCTCTTTTCTATTTTGTTTGGAGCCGGAATAATTTTATTTACCACACGGATTGAAAACCGGGGACTGAAACCGGCAGGAATGCATTACCGTCGTATATTCTGGCTTTTGGTTATTGGATTAATTCATGCCTATGTTTTCTGGCATGGTGATATTCTGGTTCCCTATGCTATCTGTGGAGCCATAGCCTTCCTTTTTCGAAAAAAGAAACCAAAAACTCTGTTAACAGTTGGATTGATAATTTTTTCCATATCCTCCCTAATTTACATTATGTTTGGGGTGTCAATACATCAATGGCCCCAGGAGGCAATTCAGGGTACCATGGCTTCCTGGAATCCGGGACCAGAGAAGATGGCCAGTGAACTAGCAGCTTACAGAGGGGGGTGGTTGGAGCAGATGACTCACCGTATTCCTGCTTCTTTGATTTTTCAGACTTTTATTTTTCTTATCTGGACAGGATGGAGGGTAGGAGGACTGATACTGATAGGAATGGCTTTATATAAATGGCGTATACTGACAGCAGAAAGATCCCGATCTTTTTATTATACGTTAATGAGTATAGGCTTTGGTATTGGTCTTCCGCTGGTAATCTACGGAATCATAAAAAATTTTTCCGTTGAGTGGTCCTTGCATCATTCAATGTTTTTAGGATCTCAGTTCAATTACTGGGGCAGTCTGTTTATTGCTCTAGGATATATAGGACTGATAATGCTTTTTTCAAAATTCATTATAGAAAAGAAATACACTACACCTCTGCAGGCTGTGGGAAGATTAGCCTTCAGCAATTATCTGTTCCAGACTCTGATCTGCACTTTTATTTTTTACGGTCATGGATTAGGATTATTCGGAACAGTGCAAAGGATAACCCAATTAGCAATTGTATTTGGTATAGGGGCCTTGCAGTTGATAGTATCTCCTCTCTGGCTGCGGTATTTTCGTTACGGCCCGGTAGAATGGATCTGGCGTTCTCTGACCTACTGGAAGTTTCAGCCTCTGCTTAAAAAATAGTTAAATAAACCAGCCACAGAGCTTTTAAATTTTTAGTCAGCACCGACGTAAGTTTAAAACCTCGGGGCTGACTAAAAATAAAATTTTAACGCAAAGTTCGCAAAGAGAGCAAAGTGATAAATTTATAATTATTAATTATTTACATTCTTTGCGATATTCTCAGCGATCTCTGCGTTTAAAGTATTTTTAGACTTTTTAGACAACTCCGAGTGTGTTAAATTCAATCAATATAAAATTTTTTAGATCTAAGAGGCTTACTACGGAAAAGTTATTCTATTACTTTCACATCAATGTAAAATAAATCTGTTGCTACATTCAATGTTTTATTTTCAGGATCCAGCGGTCTGCTCTGCCATTCTGTGCGCGGATATATAAAAAAGGATGAATCTTTGTGCTGAACCGTTACCGGCATATTGAAATTGTTCACTTTTGTGTTCCAGCGGTATTTTACAGAGTCCGGTTCATACTTCAGCTGCAGCTCAGGAAGTTCTGTATGATAAAGATACTGGTCAAAAAGCGGTTTAAGATCCTTATCAAGATAATCATTAAAAAAGTTCAATACATCAGTAATATAGATGGACTGATATTTGAACTCCTCATGCAGATCATGCAGCATTGCCCACCAGGTCTGATCATCATTCACTACATGCCGCAGAGTATTTAAAAACAGAGCTCCTTTAAAATACATATCCTGAGTTGGCCAGTGATTTACGCCCGGAGGACCGAAAATCGGCATTCTGTTTCTTACTTTGCTTTTATATCCGTTGAGATAATCAATAGCTGTTTCATACCCGAATTGACATTCCACATACACCCCTTCCATATAGGTGCCGAATCCCTCATGTATCCAGGCATCGGAATAATCTCCGCAGGTAACACTGTTGCCGAACCATTCATGTGCACTTTCATGAATGATGATAAAGTCGAACTTGGTGCTGATCCCTACTCCGGTCCAGTCCCGGCCCAGGTAGCCGTTTTTAAAAAGATTACCATAGGTGACCGCAGTCTGATGTTCCATACCAGAGTAAGGGACTTCAATTAATTTATACCCGTCTTTTTTAAACGGGTATTCACCAAAGTGTTTCTGAAAACACCTCAACATAGGCTTTACCTGACGGAATTGTTTCTCGGCTTTTTTTAGATGATAGGGAAGCACATAAAAGTCGAGACTTAGATCATCCAGCTGATCAGAGAAGTGAACATATTTACCTACATTAACCGAAACACAGTAATTATTAATGGGATAGTGTACTTTCCAGTGAAACCGGGTATACCCGTCTTCCTGTTTTTCTTTTTCGATAAATCTGCCGTTAGATACTGCAGTCAGTCCGGAAGGGACCAGAAAATGCAGAGACATACTTTTCACTTCATCCAGAAGTTGATCTTTGCTGGGCCACCACATACTGGATCCTGTACCCTGACAGGCGGTGAACACCCAGGGATTGCCCAGAGAATCCTGCTGAAAAGTAATCCCTCCAAATCGGCCTCTCCTGGCAGGTCTGCCCGAATAGAAAAAATGTATACTATGGGTGTCGCCTTTTTTTAAATTATGGGGAAAATCAATGAACACTGCATTGCATTCCCGCTGATAGGTCAGATTCTGATCATTGAAGACAATTGAATCTATGTGCATATCTTTAAAGAGATCTATCTGAATGGTCCTGCTATCTCTGAGCATAGTAAAGGTAATGGTGTTATTCCCGGTAAGATATTTGTTTTCTATATCAATTTTAACAGAGAGATCATAATGAAGAAGATCATTATTGGACCGGAAGAGGCCGTATCTTCCCTGCAGCGTATCTTTTCTGGTAAAATGAAATTTTTTTTCTATGGGGTTGACCCTGGCAGAATCATAATGTAATGTCGCTTTTTTGTTTTGTGCAAGATAAATTAGATTACATTGCCGGGGCTGATAATTTTTTGCCTGAATAGAAATATTTGCGGATCCGGTTTCAGCCGGAATCCTCACCTGACCGTTTACATCGGAACGAAGAGCCAAGCGGTCATCTTCAAGATAAACAACCGCCCCTTCAATGGGTTTATTGCTTTTACTGTCTACAATAGTTATTATTTCCGGAGACTGCAGAAAACAGGATAATACTGTAATCAGTAAAACAGGAAAAACAATATTTTTTATACTCAAAATTTTCTGTACTTTAGTTATCCTGCAGTATATCTTATTGAGTATATACCATTTCATAGTCGTAGCTCTTCTTTAAGGAATCCACAATCTGAGGATATATATTAGGATTTTCTTGCTGAGCTAACTGAGAATGAATTTCTTTTTTGGCTTCTTCGTAGGGTCTGGGATCCTGTGTCCGGTCTATTACTTTTATTATGTGATACCCATATTGCGTGGTTACAATATCACTGATGCTTCCAACAGGAATATTAAAAGCTGCCTCTTCAAAAGGTTTTACCATTTGACCTCTGGGGAAGTGTTCATAAAGGCCGCCTTTATCTTTTGAGCCCGGATCCTCACTGTATTTTTCTGCCAGTTCGGCAAAGTCTTTACCAGCCTTGGCTTCTTTCAGGATTTGTTCCATTTTTGTATGAATTTTTTCTTTTTCCTCTTCTGATTTGTCCTGGGTCATCAGTAATATATGTCTTACTGTCGCAAATGTATTATCATACCATTTTTTAATTGCTTCTTCAGGAACTGATACATTATTGTAATAATAATCGGAAATATAGGTTCTGACTATCAATGAGGATTTAACATCTTCTCTAAATTGATCTCTGGGTATATTATTTTCATTAAGTGCAGCTTCAAAATTGTCTTTACCTCCATATTTTTCAGTAATGCTTTCCATCTCTGCTTCAATATCAGATTCATTAACGGTTATATCTTTTTCTTTGGCTGCTGCAATAAACATTTTATTTGCTGCTGTTTGAGTTGCTATTCTTTGTACCAAGCTTTTTAAGTGTTCTTGGGGTAAATTTTTTATTCTGTCTTTGTAATTGTAAAAAGTGCTGTATAATTCAGACATAATATCTACATTTTTTATAGTAAACTCATTGGTTGTAATCAGAGTAACAGTATTTTCAGGACTCAGAACCGGTAGATTTAATGAATCAGCTGTACTGGTTAAAAATTCATATTCCGGCGATCCTTTTTTATAGACAGTTTCCTTTGAGCTGTTACAGTAAAACAGCGTGAAAATTATTAATGTAAGACTTATTATGGTTAAACGTTTCATAACTCCTCCTTATGTTTGTATATAATAAGATAATAAAATTTTTGATCAAAACCTAATCATTCAGATATTATATGAAAAAAATGTTGACATATGAAATAAAAATAATTAGATTAAAAGATTAGATATGGGGTTGTCAATCCGTTTAAGATTTTTTTTAATATTATTCAGGTTCACCACACAGCTGAAAACTTTCGGGCATGGATTTTGTTGTATGTGTATGCATGTGAATAGTTGAAAAGAACTTATTATTGAACGAAGAATCTTGCAATTAAAAATATTAGTTGATATATTTTAAAATATATTATTCTATTTACCTGCTATAGGAGGGTAATAAGATGAACAGAAATAAAATATGTATCTCGGCAGTAGTGCTCTTGATTGTAGTGGTCAGTATGGGTATTCTTTTATTTTTTCAATGTAAATTTGAAAAACCTGTAGCACCGTACTGGGATGTTAATTTTACTCTTCCTCTTCTGGCTAAACGTTATACCATGGAAGATCTGGCCAAGGATGTCAAAGAGATCAGTATCCGGGGTAATCAAATATGGGTGAATATCGAAGAGAACTTTGGTTCAGAAAAGGTGGGGGATAAACTGAAAATAAACGGTACCACAAAATCAACCACTATTCTTAATGTGCAGGGCAGCGGAAGTATAAGTGATTCTGTATCAATTCCGGGTGACAATATTATCCTACAATCTGCAGAAATTAAAAGTGGCAGATTGACTGTCGATCTCGAAAATCTGGGATCAAATGCATTGACGGTATATCTGGAATTAAAAGATCTCACCAAAGATGGAGACACTTTTATCATTGATGAAAACTTAGGACCTAATCAAACAACAACATTAGTAAATCTCTCTTTAGCAAATTATATTTTTGCTCCGCCGGTATATAATGGAGAAAATTATGTCCGTTTTGATGCCAGTCTTGACGGTGGTAATGGAGATGTAAATGTAGGTGTGGAACTTTCAGAATTGATTTTTTCCAGTGTCACCGGAACCCTGGATGAGGTGGAAGTTAAGATAGACAGTCTGGAATCAGATTTTGACATTCCGGAGGAGTTTGAAAATTTTGCCA
>CAZETW010000085.1:0-4069 GCA_964515295.1 uncultured bacterium
GTAGGACACCATTCATAAGTTTTGTGGGAACAGAGGTCTTACAAGATAACATCCTGGGCAGACGTCCGACGGGTGACTCTAACATTCAGCGTACTCGGGTGACATTACTCCCGGATCAAGTCCGGGACATGCTTTAGGCAAGGCTTTTGATATTTGATGGTTTTTATATTCCTTTTTTGATGAGATAGAGATGGTGAATTTTTATTGAGTCGTTAGGCACGGCCTCAAGGCATGTGCCACACAACAATAAATAAGTGTGATGTGTTCGTTTTACCCCTCAAATAATAAATACTGGATAAGAAAAAATTTCAGAGTAAACTCTGAACTGTGTAGTACTGCCTATCTTTCAAAAATATACCCCGCACTGCGTACGCTGCAGATATATTGTGGTTTGGAAGGATTGGGCTCGAAATATTTCCGGAGCCGCAAGATAAAATTATCCACGGTCCGGGTTTCTATATCTTCTGTAATATTCCAGACATTCTCCAGCAATTCTTTTCGGGAAACAATTTTACCTTCATGTTTTACAAAGTATTTCATTACCATGGCTTCGTAATAGGTTAACTGAATGGTTTTTTCTCCTACTTTGCAAGTCATGGTGTCAAAATTAATTTTATTTTTTCCAAAAGTATATACAGAATCCTCATCCGGAGCAGTCTTGTACCATTGTTTTCTTTTCAGCATGTTTTTGATCCGCAGCAGCAGTTCATTTAGGTGAAAGGGTTTGGTGACATAATCATCTGCTCCGATCTCCAGTCCTTTTACCCGGTCTTTTATATCAGTGCGAGCGGTAAGCATTAAAATGGGCATTGGGGGAGTTCTTTTACGAATTTTTTGGGCTATTTCAAATCCATCATGATAAGGAAGCATAATGTCCAGAATGATCAAGTCAAAATTTTGTGAATTTATGAGTTCAATTGCCTTTTTGCCGTCTTCTGCCCGGATCACCTCGTACCCTTCTTCCTGAAGGTTGTATTTCAATCCCACTGCGAGTGAATCTTCATCCTCTACTAAAAGAATGCGGCTTTTTTCTAAAGTTTTCTCTGTCATGCTGAATCCTCTTGCTTTTCTTTCTTCCGGGTTAATTCCAGAAGCCGGTTGATGTAGCGTTTTCTCAAAACAGGATAAATCGGCAGTGAGATGGTAAAAGTCGTTCCTTTACCTTCACCTTTACTGGATATGTTCACTTTACCACCGTGATTCCGGATAATTTGTCTCACCCAGTACAATCCCAGACCCGTGCCTTTAACAGAGGGGATTTTTTTGTTGTACAGGCGGTGAAATTTATTAAAAATTTTTTTTCTTTCTTTATCTGGTATCCCGATTCCCTGATCTGAAAATGTAATAATTATATATTGAGCAGTTTGACGTAATTTGATGTTGATTCTTACGGAATCAACCGAATATTTAATCGAGTTATCTACAAGATTATTAAATACAATTTGAAGGGCATCCGGGTCTGCAACAAACTGACAATTGACATGACCTTCAAGGTGAACATTTTTATCTGTTAATTTATAACGCCGCATTGCTTCCTGAATCAAGTCGCGGATTAATGAATCAGCATCGTGAGTATGATAATTAAAAATAGTTTTCTTTTGTTCCAGAGCTGATATTTGCAGTATGGAATTGATGAGATAATTTAACCTTTTGGCGTCGGACATCATATAGTGGATGAATTCTTTTTGTTTAGCTTTCGGCACTTCCCGGTTGTCCAGTGTTTCCAGATACATCTGGATAGATGCTAATGGTGATTTCAATTCGTGGGTTATATTGGCAATGAAATTGTCATACAGTTTTGTGATTCTCATCTGCAGATTAAGCCGACGAAAAATTATGGACATACCGAATGAAATGGCAACCAGCATGATGAGTCCGCCTACCAATATCACAACATTAATATCCCGAGAGATAATCTGTGATTGTATATGTTTTTCCACATCACTGATGATTATATGGTTGGTCACAAACCAGTAAATCCACAAGCCTAAAAGCAGCAGCCAGGCGATCTGGGCAAGCACAAAAATCAGGATATTAAAAAAGAGGCTGTATTTTTTCTTCATTGCCGATTGTCCTGTGCTTTTACAGTACTTTGACATTTTTAGTTTGATTTTTTTCTTATATTAAAATAAAAGTTTTTTTACAATAAACAAAGGAAAAATCTTCCTGGGAGGACAGCCATGAAAATTTTACTGATTTATCCAAAGATTCCAAATACGTTTTGGAGTTTTAAAAATGCCTTGAAATTTATTTCCAAGAAATCATCTGAACCGCCATTGGGGCTGGTTACAGTTGCAGCCATGCTTCCTGAAAACTGGGAAAAGAAACTTATTGACATGAATGTTTCTGATTTGAAAGATCAAGATATTCAATGGGCGGATTTTGTATTTATCAGCGGTATGGAAGTTCATATCAACTCTTTTAAGAAAGTTATCAGACGGTGTAATACACTTGGGGTAAAAGTTGTGGCCGGCGGTCCCATGTGTACCCTTAACCACAAACAGTTTCTGGGTGTGGATCATTTTGTGCTGGATGAAGCTGAGGTTACCTTACCGCAATTCATAAAAGAATTAGAACAGGGAACTCCCAAGTATGTGTATCGATCCGATCATTTTCCTGATCTTGCTACCTCTCCCGTACCCCTCTGGCATCTTCTGGAGAAAAAGAAATACGCTTCTATGAGCATGCAGTATTCCCGGGGATGCCCGTATGACTGTGAATTTTGCAATATCACAGTTCTCAACGGTCGTAATTCCCGGGTGAAGAGTGGGGATCAGTTTCTAAATGAATTGACAGCGCTTTATGATAGCGGCTGGCGCGGTCAGGTTTTTATTGTGGATGATAATTTTATTGGTAACAAAAAACAGCTAAAAACAGATTTGCTGCCAAAATTAATCGAATGGTCAAAAAGAAAGAAATATCCTTTTCATTTTATTACCGAGGTTTCAATCAATTTGTCCGATGATGAAAAATTAGTTACTATGATGGTTGAGGCAGGAATCAGTAAGGTTTTTGTGGGTATCGAGACACCAAACTACGAGAGTTTAAAAGGCTGTAATAAAACTCAGAATGTGGGAAGAAATCTGGTTGAATCGGTTAAACAATTGCAACATTGGGGTCTTATTGTACACGGGGGGTTTATCATAGGATTTGATGAGGATCCTCCCCGAATTTTTGATGATCAGATTAATTTTATACAGGAAAGCGGAATTGTAACAGCCATGGTAGGTTTACTTACAGCTATCACCGGAACCCGGCTCTTCAGCCGTTTAAAAAGAGAAGGCCGGTTACTGGAAGCCTCCACAGGTGATAATATGGATGGGTCTCTGAATTTTATTCCTAAAATGGATTATCAAAAATTGATACAGGGGTACAAGAAGGTTTTAACTACTATCTATTCTCAGAAAGAATATTACCATCGAGTAAAAATTTTTCTGCAGGAGTATAACCTGCCTTCGCTTAAATCAGTTATCCGTATTTCCTGGAATGAGATTATGGCTCTGTTTAAATCCGTCTGGTTTTTGGGAATTATGGAAAGAGGAAGAAGGTATTACTGGAAGTTAATGATATACAGTTTATTCAGACATCCGGCCAAGTTTCCCCTGGCAGTGACCATGGCAATTTACGGGTTTCATTTCAGACGGATTGTTGAGACAGTTTGATTGAATTTGATTTTTTGCAGTATTCCTTTTCGGATTTGAAAAGAATACTTATATATATTTATTATACCGCAGTGGTTTATCCTTCTGCGGTTTTTTTATGTTTTATATTTATGATACACAGAAAAGATTTTATCAGCGAGGGAGGCTTAGGGATTAGGCGTAAATTATCCGTATATTATACTAAAGAACTGATAATTGCAGAGTATTGTTCTGTTCTTTAAATATAGAAAATTTGACTTGACAAAAACTAAAATTATTGGCAATTTATTAGAGATATCGGTAAACATTTTGTAATTTGTATTGTCAACAGAAGCATTTAAGAATTATTCATATCATACAATTATACACGAGTAAACATTGCGTTTTCATAAGAAATTCAGAAAAACTTTTCAAAACACATTATTAAT
>CAZETW010000085.1:4169-9119 GCA_964515295.1 uncultured bacterium
AAACATTGCGTTTTCATAAGAAATTCAGAAAAACTTTTCAAAACACATTATTAATTCTAATAGTAATCAATACTATATACTGTTGTGTACCAGCAAAAGCAGGTATGACAGTACAGAAACAGGATTCTGCTTATCTGTGGCTGTTAAGAGAATGCAACCAGGAAGTATTTATAAAAACTTTTGAATATTCCTTTTTAGCTTTGCTCAATAAGGAACTTGAAAAAGAGTATCTTAATATTGATAATCTTGAACACAAAAAGGCATATATTGAATACTTTTGGAAAAAGCATGACCCAAATCCTCTTTCAGATGAAAATGAATATCTGCAGGATTTTATAGAACGCTATAATTATGTAAAGGAATATTTTTTCTGTCCGGATCCCCCTTATTTTGATGACCGGGGAAAATACTATCTGAAATACGGAGAACCCACTACCCGGATCACACAAAGTCCGCAGAGGAGATATACAGAGCTTTTCAGAGATGAGAATGTGAAGAGCTTTATGAATGATGTACTGTACCCTACTAAAATTTTTCCTCGGTATACAGTAAAGGGTAATGAGACCTGGGTATACCAGTTTTTAACAGGGAAGAAGGAAAGTGAACTGGTGCTGCATTTTGTGGATGAAGGAAGTTGTTTCAGAGAAGTGAAATCTCTGGATGAGGTGATTATTCATCCCCGTAAAATAAGATTACGGTATTTTTACTGGGCTGATCTGTTAAAGCAAAGAGCTGCAGAAGCCCAGTCCCATTCCATATTCAGAACATGTGAAGATATATGGAGATTTGAAGATGATATAGATATTTTTGCTTATGAGGGAGAAACGGTCTCTACTGAACATGATGTTTTTAATCCTCATCAAAGGTTAATAATAATAGATAATCAGTTCAGGCTGGATCTGGAAAAAAAGAAACAAGATGCACCCAGACTTGTGTTTACTCCGGTAAAAGCCTTACAAAAATTATTTTTTTATTATGATATTGTACAGTTTAAAGGTTCTCAGGGAACAACCACTCTTGCGGTTAATTATTTTACTCCTGTTTCTGATAATCTTATCTTTGAAAATAAGCATTCTCCCATTGACACTGTTTTTCTTCGATATAGATGTCTTTTTGAAAACAGAAAATTGCAGGAAGTTTTAAAAGGATGGTATGAAAAAAAATACAGTCTGAACAAACTTTCCAGAATGGATCTTCCCTATCTGATAGGTAATATGAATGTCTCTCTGCTTCCTAAAGAGGGCAGAATTACCTTGCAGGTGAAAGATGAAAATACCCAGAGAAGAGGATTCATCAAACGGAATATGCTTCTGCGAAATTTCAATACCCAGAAGCTCTGCCTCAGTGATATACAGTTTTGTCAGGAGGTAAAAGATTCTTTATACAGGGATCTTGCACCTGTCCGGCATCTGAGAGGCATCAGTGTTATTCCCTACCCTTATGAAAAAATTGACAGAAAGCAGCAGCTGTTCTGTTACTTTGAGATTTATAATATCAAGACCGGAGGTATCCGGTCCCAATATGAAATTTCTCTTGAGGTCACCATGGACCGAGAAAAGCAGGGAATTGCAAAAAAGGCAGCGCGGCTGTTTGATAAGTCTGCTGATAATTCCATAAGCATACAACATACCAGAGATGTAGATCAGAATGATTCTCAGGAACTGATAGGCATCGATTTCAGTAATCTGAAAAAGGGCTTTTACATCCTCAGTATTCGGGTTACTGATACAGACGACCCCGGTATTTCTGCTGAAGTATGGAGAAATATTCAGATAGTTAAATAGACACATATTTACTATTTATTAATGCAAACACGGAGATATTGTGAGAAAAATTTACATAATTATATTTCTAATAACAATTTTCAGAGGGATATTGGTAAATGCGCAAACCGCTCCGAACAGTGTATACTATGACAGATTGTATTATACAGCAAAAGTCTGGGGTTTTCTGAAGTATTTTCAGTCAGAAGTGGCGAAAGGCAGTAAGAACTGGGATTCAGCATTAATTCAGACATTACAGAAAGTAAAAAATGATCTTTCCAACCAGGATTTCAATGAAACCCTAAAACACATGCTTAACAGTGCCGGAGAAATGGCTGTACCAAATTCACAGCCACCAGATATTCCTGAGAGTTTGAAGTATAATCTTGATTTCATCTGGTTGAGTAATACTGTCTTATCTGATGAGGTGAAGGCAAAAATGGATACGGTAAAGACCAGATTCCGGCCCCAGGAAAATTATTATGTGGAGCAGAACGCCGGAGCAAGCAACCCAACGTTCGGAACGGATGATCAGTTTTACCAATGGGGTGTTAATCAGTATCCGGAGGAAGCACACTGGCTGCTCGCTCTGTTAATCTAATATATTTATAATGGCAGCTTTCATTAAGGACAGTTAATCAAGCATATGAAAAAATTATTCAAAAGAAAAAAATGGTATCAGAAAAAGTTATTTAACGGAAAGAAAATATTAAAATCTATCCACAAATTCAGTGATAATGTTACATCTTCTTATATAAGAATTTTTAATTCTTTTTCCGGAAAGTTAAAACGGCAGGGTTTTATTGCAAAAATGCAGAAAGGTGATATCATTCTTGCCCATCCCCGGACCTTTGCTCTTCCTCTGGTACCCTTAATATACCGGTTGTTATTACGAGCCCGGTATGTGCACAGTATGCTCTATCTGGGAAGTGGGAAAGTTATTCATACCACTGCCAGGTACGGAGTCAAAATCGAGAGTGTGCCGGGGAAAATATATTCAAAAAGCCGCTATACTGTTTACCGGCTCAAAAATTTTGATGTCGACATGAAGGGTGAAAAAATAGTAAAAGAAGCTTTAAAATATATAGATACAAAACTGGATCATGCCGGACTGATCACTAATATCCCAGCCATAATCATGGGATTTAAAAAACCATTGATGAGTTTTGAAAAAAATCGGTTATGGTGCAGTAAATTGATTTATCAGGTATATAAAGCAAACTACATTGAGCTGGTTCCTTTTAAAGATTCCGGGAACATAACTTCTGAAGATTTAAGCAAGAGTGAGATTTTAAAAAAAATCTGAAAAATATAAAATTAATTAAATTTTCAGGTTATTGTTCAAATTAGTTATTTTTTAAACTTTGGACAAAGGAATCAATGCTTTCCTCAGAAATATTAAACTGATTTTCTTCAACACCTGCAACTTTTTTGACCAGAGTTTTTTCCAGAAAGTTCATTTTATCAAAAAATTGTGTTTTTAATTAAATATTTTTTGTATACTATGTTGAAGCAGTTAATCAATAATTGACCATAATTGGAGCCATATTATGATTGAAACAATCAGTGATTTTTTCGGTATTAGCGGGGTAAAAGACCTTATTCTCACAATTTTGTTATTCATTGTCTTTTTGGTTATTTTTTATGGTTCGAATAAACTTTTCAAAAGATCAAAATTTACCCTTAAACTAAAAAGACGGATCCGTAAATGGTCACTTTATATTCTGTTATTTGTTTATGTTCTTATTTTGATTCGTATATGGGCATTTACTGATCTCTTTGTATACTTTAAAAATCCTGTGGTGAGTAAATTTTTTAATTCTTTACTGGCACTGGGGATAGTGTATTTGATTCTTTATTTTGTTCGTCGTTTTATCAACTCACTCAATATAAAGATTCAGGAAAAACATGAATACCGTAAACGTGCAGGATATGCAGCCGGGTTTATATTTTTTATAATATTAATACCGATATGGGCAGAAAGCACAAAACAGTGGGCAACTATTTTTTCAGTGATGAGTGCCGGTATAGCTCTTGCACTGCATCAGGTATTGCTGAATCTGGCCGGTTGGGTGTACATAATTACCCGTAAACCATACAAGACCGGAGACAGAATTGAATTAGGGGATGTCAAAGGAGATGTTATTGATATACGGGTTCAGCATACTTCACTTCTGGAAATCGGGAACTGGGTAGATGGAGAACAGGGCACCGGGAGATTGGTGCAGCTGCCACATGGTCAGATATTCAAAAATGCTCTGTACAATTATACTCAGGGATTTGAGTATATATGGAATGAGTTGTCAATTACCATAACCTTTGAGAGTGACTGGAAAAAAGCAAAACAAATACTTCTTAAATTCGGAAGTGAAGAGAGTCAGGAGATCCAGGAACAAGTTGCGAGAAAGATCAAGAGAATGTCCCAGAAGTATTTAATCTATTTTAGAAAATTTACTCCCATTGTATATACCAAAATTGAAGAGAGTGGAGTAAAGCTGACCCTTCGGTTCCTTACTGATGTTAAAAAGCGGCGTGGCGGGGAGGACAGTTTAAGTAAAAAGATTCTGGATGCTGTTAATAAAACCGAATCAGTAAATTTTGCTTATCCCACTTATCGTATAACAAAAGAATGATTTTATGAGTTCCACATCCGGGAAAAAATCCAGACATTTAATCAGAAAGATAATCTCTCTTTTCTTACTTATCACAATCTGTTTATTTTTACTATTCATTTTGTTTCTCAGATTTTTTCTGCCACAGAATCAGATCAAGCTTTATACTGAAAAGAGTTTATCACAAGCATTAGAAAGACCGGTATATATTCAGGAGCTTAAGATTAATCCCTTCGGATCTGTTAATATCAGTAATATATCCATCTGTCAGCAGTCCGTTCAGGAAGATCAAATGGATACACTAATTCAGATAAAGAGAATAGTATTAAAATATAAATTCTTTTCACTATTTAGGCGAAGGTTATGGATTACAGAAGCTCTCATTGATTCACCGGAATTTCATTTTCCATCCGGAACAGAAATATCAGGATCGGAAGACAAAAAAATCCAGAAGGAAAAACAGCAGAAACAAAGATCAGTTTCAGAAGAAAAATCGGCTGATCCTCTTCCCTTTACTTTTCTAATGTCCAGATTTGAATTAAAGGACTGTGTGATTTCTCTGGTATTGAATAATA
>CAZETW010000085.1:9219-12259 GCA_964515295.1 uncultured bacterium
CTAATGTCCAGATTTGAATTAAAGGACTGTGTGATTTCTCTGGTATTGAATAATAAAGATAACACTGCTTTGGAACTGGAGGGTCTGCATTTAGACATTTCCAGAGTAGACCTGCCCCGGGATTTTCAGCAGTCCAGAGAGAGGATAAGAGGATCAATAAAGTTATACACAGAAAAAGGCACACTCCGGATCAGATCAAAGGATTTTAATGATCAGTACAGAACGGATATAGTTATTACTGCAGTATATCAGACGTTAAACAGATGGAATATGATTGCCAGTATTAAAGTAGGCAAGAAAGGATGGGGAAAGGATATATGGCCCAGTTTATCTGTGGACATTGAAGGAAGAAATTTTACTGAAATATTGTCAATAAACAAAGCATCCCTGCACACAGAGAAATTAAATTTGTTTAATCTGTCAGGATCAGTGATCAATTTAAAAAAATTTGACTTGACACTGAACAGCAGCAGAATAGATATTGAAAGCACTCTACATTCATATGCAGGGCTGTTTTCAGACCTGGGGCTGAACTTCCCTGACAGATTGCAAATCAACGGTTTTCTGGATCCGGTAAATGGAAATATCTATGGAACCTCGGATTCTCTGCAGGTAAATGTAGATTCCCGGCTGAACCTAAAAAAATTTTTGATGACCAGTGACTCTACTTTAATTAATAAGGGTTTTATACACCTTGAGGCCGGGGGATGGGCAGATCTGACAAAAATTAAAGAGATCAACCTAGGCGGAGAGTTTGGGTTTGATTCCTTCAGAAAAAGCATGAATGATTCAGTATCAATAAATACCGGGGTGCTTTCAGGTACCTTTACTACCCAGCTTGACAGTCTAATTTTCCCTGTTAATGGAAATTTTTACTGCAGTCTAAATGATCTGATAAAGGGAAAAGCTGAGATGGATGTTCACTGGTCTACTGATAATAAAATACAGAAAAAAACTGAAAGGGTAATACTCAATGCAGGATTGAGGGCAGATTCACTTGAGCTTTCATTGTTGCCTTTCCCTCTGCCTGACATAAAAGGCAGAGCCGGACTGGATCTTAATCTTTCCTCAAGAGGGGGCATGGAGAACAGAATGCAGTTAAGCTGCGTATTTGATTCAGTTCGGTATAATCAGGAAATGATCGGAGGCGAGAAGCATATCTTATATGCTCATGCATTTATCCGGGCTGATTCAGCACTGTCTGTGATGGTATTAGATACCTGTGAATTCAGTTTTGATAAAGTACTGGATTGGAGTATACAGGGATCTTATAATAACAGGAACAGAAGCGTTGACCTTGTTCTTGATCAGGCGATCATTGATAATGCTGAAATAGCAGCTTATTTGCCCCGGTCTTTATCTGAAAATCTGAAATTGTCAGGACATGAAAATCTCAGAGCAACTTTTCAGGGCAGATCTTATCCGGATACTTTTTCTGCTTCTTTTACTGCCAGTATGAGGTTTGTCAACACAGGATTGAGTTTGTTGAAACAGCAGATTTTTGTTAACAGTTTAAAGGGAGGAGTTGATCTTAAGGGTAATATGAGAAATATTGCAGGAGAAGGCAGTGTAGTGATAAACACCGTAGAGATTCCGGAGCTGAGGTCATCTTCTTTGGAGAACAGTTCTTTTGATTTTAAGGGAACAATAGATGCTTTGAATACTTATTCAGTCAGTAAAGCTGATATATCTCTCCCTTCTCTGGGCTTCAGAGGCAGTATAAAAGGATCCCTGAAAAATCTGTCTCAAGAATCGGGTACCAGAATTAAGGGGGATGCTTTTTTTGAGCTTGACTGTCCGGATACAGTCCGAATGATACATAATATCTTGGTAAAAGGGAAGGTTTCTGCCAGTCTTCAGGCTGAAACCTATGATTCTGTACATACTAAAGTACATATTGCCGGAAAATTAAATTCAGACACATTAGAAATTAACAGTATAGACAAGTTTCGTATTATGAATATAAAAAGTTCATTTCCATTTAGAATTGATTATGATCTGGATAAAAATCTGCTGGTTAACTTACCAGCAGATTCGCTGCACTTTAAAAAAGATTATACAGCAAAACGATCTCTGTATCAGAATCTTTTTCCTGAAATCGGTAAAATAACACTGGATTCGGTTGAGATCTCAGCATACAAGATAGACAGAATTAATACTGATATACTCTGCAGGGGAAACAATATACAGCTACCCTGGTTAGATATTTGTCTTTTCGGTGGGAATATAGCAGGAGACCTTTATTTGAATTTGAACACTGGCAAGCTGAATAGTATTACCTATACCCTTACCGGGAATGCCAACAGAATCAACTCAGCAATGATCAGCAGGGTGAAACAGAAAAAAAAGAAGAAATCGGAACTGGATGCGACCTTTAGATTCCAGGGCAGGGGGCTTGATATATCGGAGATGATTGATGTTTCTGGATATTTTCATATTATTAATCTGGGATCAGATTTTGCAAGTAATCTTCTCAGCAGTATTGATCCTTCCGGATCTGACAGGTCCATAAAAATGACTAAGCAATTGATCAATACAGGGTGGAAACCAGGGATTTTTTCTTTTGAATTGCGTCACGGCTATGTGTATCCTTCTTTTAATCTGCATCAGCCCTGGTTTTCACCGGTAAGATTGCCCGAGAGGCTGGAATACGGACGGCTGCCGTTGTCGTTTTTCTTGAAGAGTAAGTAGATAAAGAATAAAGAAATAAGGAAAAAGGAAAAAGGAAAAAGAACTTTAGAACCTTAGAACGTAAGAACTTGAGCAGATTTGAGTTCAGAAATCAGTGGACAGAGGTCAGAATTGACCGCAGATCGCGGACGGCAGACCCCGGGATGAAATGCGGTCAGTGGTCGGCTGTCTGAGGTCTATATACAGTTTTATAAAAACGAGAAAAGAATGAAATAACAGTGGATATTTATATTAAATAAAAAGGAGGCTAATATGAAATGGATGACAATGCTGCTGGTGATTTTATTTTGTACAGGATGCAGCATTAAGGCTCCGGAAGTTAGGGTAACAGGTGAAATGACAGCTCTTG
>CAZETW010000086.1:0-12246 GCA_964515295.1 uncultured bacterium
AGAAACAAATCCAATGAGTATAATTGCTAATATCTTACCCGGAATCGCAGTCGGATATGCATTCATAATACCCTGCCGCAAGATCCCGACAATTGTCAATGAACCCATTGCCAGAGGTATAAGGGACAGGTCATAACGAAAGACCAATATATATGTCATAAGATACATAACACCCCAGATCAGTCCTGAAAGTAAAAAGAATGATAAGCTTCCTACAGAACCCACTGAAGATAAAAACCCGGTTAAAACAATCAAAACTGCAAATATAATTCTTCGCTGATTCCAGCTGTTCGTTAACCGGTCGGCTGCGGTGATTATCAGCAAAAATAAAGTGGTGCTCAGGATATAATCTGGAATGGGGCTGAGACCGTCGTTCAGTATGGGCACATAGTAATTCAGGGCAGAATAATCAGCCCATAATGGCTTCAGAGATGGTTCAAACAAAGCTGTAACTACTGATAAAACTCCGGCTATAAGCAAGCCTAAGCCAAAACCAGCCCCGGTATCTGCGATTACACTTTGGGGGTGAGGCTGCTTTGTCTTCCAGCTCATAATAAATCCATTTACCAGCGCCGGTCCTGCTGAGATAAATAATATACCTACTATTGAAACTGCTATGGACATGAAAATCTGATTAGAAAGAGGTTCTGCTGTAGAATACTGTGACATCATGAAGGGCCATTCATTAATCATACTGATGATCCCTAAACAGAACAGTAAAAAGAAAAAAGTAAGAAAAACCGAGACAGAAAACTTTTTCCTGCTCCAGTTAACCACTGATGAAATAACTCCGGCTACAAAAATCAGAAAAATCAGTATACCCATTAAGATTTGTATAACCTGGGTCTGATTGTCACGATTCCGCTGCTGCCGCTCCCATTCTTCCGGAACATGAATATATCGATAACTGTCAACAACATTTTCTCCGGCAATCTTTACTGCAATCCTTGCTTCTCCCTGATCCAAGGGATGATTCTTCTCATCTGTAAAGGTAAACACCCAGTCTTTTCGCTCCGGCAGTTTGGAAGGCTCAGCAGAGACTTCTTTAAGTTCAGAAGCATCCAGCTGATATTTATCATTCAGAACCGAATGTGCAATCACACGCGCTTCATTTTTATTAAGATTGGCTCCGGCTCCTGCTTCCGGAAGAATATGTCTGTACCGAAGAACCTCTCCCTGTTTTCCTATAAACACCTGATATTCTTCAGCCCGCTCAGCCACCTCACCTTCAAATCGTACAAAACGGCACTGCCATCGAGGCGGAGAGAGATATTCTCCCAGCAATGTCTGATATTTTTCTTCTCCTTCATTTTGCCAGATAAAACGGTCATCATCTCCTAAGGGCTCCTGAACTCTGCTTGCAAGCTGCCAGGGGTCAGAAAGTTCAATATCTTTTTCTTTCAGTGTCTCCTGTGCTATCGTCTCAGCTTCACTCCGGCTAATGGCAACATACGGTGCATTGTTATGAAAACTGGTAGTGAAAAACCAGACAACCAATCCTGCTATTCCAAAAATAATCAACAGTCGGCGCTTAAATAAGCTCAATACTGGTTTTTCTTTAATCCTGGCTTCAGTCGCTTCCGGTTGTGCTTTTTGGGGAGGTTTCCAGGATTCATTGTAATGTTCTTTTGTAACATCCTTCCATTTTTTGATACGAATCCGATGCCACAAAACCACAAACAGAGGAACAAAAGTAAAAATAATGATCAAGATCCTGTCCACCCAGATACCCGGAGCAGAGCTGACAAACAAGGGCATACCAATCCAGACTACATCAACCGCATAATGCATGATAATTGCCGGTAAAAGTCCAAAATAAAAATAAAGAAGACCAAATACAATGGAAGGTATAATTAATTCTACCACCCGGGCATATGCCGGCTGCTGAGCATAAGTGGCATGAGCAGCACCAAATATGAGGGATTGAACTATAAAAGCTGCTATAACCCAAAGAGTAGTTTTACCGAATTTTTTCCCCAGGAGTACAGCACCTGCAATTGGAATAGCTCTGAACAAGCACTCCTCCCAGAATCCGGCATGCAGCGAAATAGCAATGGAGGAAAGCCAGGGGAAATAGGTGGCCAGAACATTGGGATCAAACAGCGGTGCAGAAGGGGTCCACCATCCCAGTACATTGGTGGCAAACAAATATAAAGCAACATCGAAAGCTAAAAAGAACCCTACTGCCAGATACCCGCCAATAGTCCTCCCCAGAACCTGTTTGGAACTCGCAACCTCTGATGACCATATCCGCCAAAATTGAATGTGATCAGGAAAAGCTTTACGGGTAAGACTCTCTGCTGCCATGAAGGTGACTGTGAGCAGCAGTCCTTCTCCCAGAAAGGTCAGCAGCAGCATCACGATCTGCTGCAGCAGAAACCATTGGGAAGATAAAGCAGTATCATAGTTCATCCAGGCTAAGGGCCACTGATTAATCTGAGCCAGAACCGTCATAAAAGCCACAAAAAGTCCCCAGAATAAGGCTTTACGCCAGAGTACCCAGCCTTGTTTGAGCAGAAGAAATAATCCGACTATACAGCCCCCAATAATATAAATAACAGCTGCTGCCACCAGCGCTGAAGTTGCAATAGTATTATTAGCTGACCGCATCTCCTGATATTCACGCAGGAATGCTTCAGGTATTTTAATAAAATGGGTAAGTTCAGTAAGTCTGTCACCCCCGACAATTAAACGAAGCCGGTATTGTGCCTCACCCAGTTGCTCATCCGGACGCTCATACACAAATGTATGATCAGTACGGTCACCAGGCTGAACCTTCTGAGATTTTTCCACCAGATCAAAAGCAGTCAGATCAACTCCCCATTTTTCAACTGCAGTTTTCTCTGCAATTTTTTGTGCTTCATCAGGAGGTAAACTCGGCCCTGGCTCATCTTCGGGCAGTTTTTCCCTGAAGCCATAAAAAGTTCCTTTGGGAGTAAACCGGATCAGGGTTTCATTGGTTTCATTTTCCTGAAAGTGACGGATGTGCCAGGTATAGGGAAAATAAAATTCCTGCTTAATCATGTCACTGAAAGCTTCTGCCCCGCCAATTTCCAGTTCAACATAATTCTTAACTTCCTCGTCAACCCGAAATATTGCTGCCTGCCGGTATTCATCCGGTCCCCATTCTTGTTTTTCAGCCAGCTCTTCTGCTGCTTTCACTGCTGTCTGCCGATCCATTTGCAAATCCAGAGAAACAATCGGATATGCTTTGGAAAAATACTTGTAGGTAAACAGTATAGTTCCAATAAAAAGTATACTGCACACAATCCAAAAAATTGGTTTTCTGGTCATTGTTTCTTTTCTCCTTGTATTTATTATACTATCAACAGCTATTATTTATGTCGAAATAAAACAATTTTCTGTAACCTGACCACAGACCGCCGACCGCTGACCGCACCTTACGTCGCGGTCTGCGGTCCTTTCTGGCTTCTGCATGTCAATTATCTAACGTTCTCACGTTCTAAAGTTCTTAAGTTCTTTTTTTGTCTTTTGTATTTTGTCTTTTTTCTTTAGTTCTTCACTTTTTCCTTCTACCTTTTTCCTTTATCCTTCCATCCTCCATTTTCCTTTTCCCATAAAATAATTCTCACGTCCTAAACGCTGACCATCTCCAATACCCCGTTACTTTCTCATCAATCACTATATTACTGATCACTGACTACTCTCTGTCCATCCAGACAGCCATTTCACCAACTCCCCGGTGGGACCAGACATGGTAGGGAACAGCCTGCATTTTTTTATCTTTATTATCTGTAATACTTGTTAAAACTGTAACTCCTCCTAAAAATCCGGGCTGATATTCTGCCTCAAATGTAAGTTCATCAGGAATCCGTCTGCCAAGTACATGACCATTATTGTCCACACCTTCAAAACAGTAAATTACAGGTCCCCTTTGCAGAGCAACTTTACCTCTGTCTGCTTTAACGCTGTTATGGGCAATTACCCGGCGTATCTCCATTGGAAAGTATATCTCTATTTCGTCTCCTCTTTTCCACTCCCTGCCGATAACTGCATAGCCCTTACGTATATCATAATTTATTTTTTCCCCGTTAACAGTAATGTTTATCCTGTTTTCATTTTCCTGAATAAATGAATAGAGGTCACCGGGAATAGCTTCATCCCTTGCCCATCCCGGAATTCTGATACTGACTGTAAATATTTCAGCTTCTTCTGGTAATATTTTCATCCTCACATTGCCCTCCCAGGGGTATGAGGTATACTGCTGTATCGTCAGACTCATATTTTCCAGCTTTACAGTAGTGACATTGTTGACAAAAAGATTCACAAAAATATTATCATTTTCTCTGGCATAGATATAACGTGGAAACGAGGCAATGAACCTGCACACATTAACCGGACAGCAGGCACAGCTGAACCAGGGCTGACGGGTGGCAGCACCCATATTAAATTCATATTCTCCGTCCGATTCCAGAGGATTGGGATAGAAAAATCTGTCACCTTCCAATGATACTCCGGAAATAAGACCATTGTAAAGTGTTTTCTCCAGTATATCAATATATTTACTTTCTCCGTGAAGTAAAAACAGACGATGATTCCAGAAAACATTTGCAATTGCAGCACAGGTTTCATTGTAAGCAGTGGCATCGGGAAGTTCATAATTTTCTCCAAAAGCTTCTCCTTCATGCCGGGAACCAATACCACCGGTCAGATATATCTTTTTTGTAACGACATTCTTCCAGAGGGTATTAATCACCTCACTGTAGTTCTTATCCCCGGTCATGGCTGCAATATCAGCCATGGCTGAGTACATGTATCCGGCTCTGACTGCATGTCCCACCGCTTCTTCCTGTTCCACTACCGGTTTATGGGCCTGTAAATACCAGTCCTGATTATAGATTGAAAAATCTGATTCATCAGAAAATTTCTTCTGATGAATAATTTTCCCTCTTTCATCCAGAAAAAATTTTGCTAATTTTAAATAATTTTCATTACCTGTTACTCTGAACAGTTTTACCAGACCAATCTCTATTTCCTGATGTCCTGGAAATCCTCTTCGTTTATCAGGACCGAAAGTTTGATTGATAAAATCAGCATTTTTCAGGGACACATCCAAAAAATTTCTCTTGCCGGTTGCCCGGTAATATGCTACTGCCGCTTCATACATATGACCGACATTATACAATTCATGACTTGAACCCAGATTTGACCAACGTGTTTCTCCAGTACCTGGCGGACGATTGGCAGGATCTATGGTTCTGGCAGTATACAGATATCCGTCTTCTTCCTGGGCTCCGGCAATCTTTTCGATCAATCTGTCCATATATTTTTCCAGTGTCGGATCTGGATGATTACTCAGAGAATACGCAGCTCCTTCCATTACCTTAAAAACATCAGAATCATTATAACGTCTTCCCACAAATGAACCTTCCATCATTCCTGCTGCTTTGGCAAAATTATCTATTCTGCCCGTTTTTTCACATTTTTCAAAAGCAAACGGTATCGTTACTCTTCTGTTGGTTTCCATCCGGGAAAGCCAGAATCCGTCTGTTACCTTTACCTTGGTAAATTCCACAGGTTTTACAGGATAGTCACCTATCTTCTTTTGGGTACAACTCAGCAGAATTAAAAACGGCATACACCATAATAACATGTTCTTACCCTTCATAAATGACTCCTTACGTTTTTGTATAGTAAAAATTTATCATTTTGTCGGCTCGTCAAGTTGATACTATAATCACTGTATAAAAAAGAAAAATATAAATTATAAATGTTTATCATCCTTATAAATCCGGGGAACTCTCGTGTTAATATTAGTCAGTATTTCATAGGGAATAGTACCTGCCCATTCAGCCAGGTCTTCACAGGTTATTGATACGTCTTCTGATGTACCGATAAGGATCACTTCATCCTCGTTATACGCTGTATTTTTTTCAATATTAACGATAATCTGATCCATGGCAATGGTACCAATCACCGGATATTTTTTGCCTCTGATAATAACATGTGCTTTATGAGACATGTTTCTGAAGTAGCCATCTCCGTATCCAACCGGCACTGTGACAGCCCGGACAGTATGATCACTCTTCCAGGTAGAACCGTATCCCACCGGATGACCCGGCTTTATGACTTTAAAATATACCACCTTGGATTTCCATTCCAGAGCCGGCTTTACCTGTATTGTTTTTTGGACCTGCTGAGAAGGATATACACCATAGAGAAGAATACCAGGTCTTACCATATTGAAATAGGATTCCGCCACCTGAAGGATCGCTCCTGAATTTGCTATATGCTTCATTTCAGGAGGTTCAGCAGACAATCTTTTATAGATGGACAAGACTTGTTTAAATCTTTGAAGCTGTAATTTTGTGAAATCAAATCCGGAGGAATCGGTATTGGCAAAATGAGAAAATATACCTTCTACTTTTAGATGCTTGCATTGCAAACTGGTCTTGATAAAATCTTCCGCACTATAATAGTGGACCCCTATTCTCTCCATGCCAGTATCAACTTTCAAATGTACTTTTGCCTTGCATTTCATCTTCCGGGCTGCTTCTTCAATCTGAAGGAGTTTATCAATGGATGAGGCAGTAATGGTTAAATCATGTTTGATAAAATGGGGCACTTGATTACCCAAAATCCCCCCTAAGACCAGAATAGGCATGGTAATTTCTTTTTCTCTTAACAGTATCCCTTCCTCCAGCACTGCCACCCCCAGATAATCCGCACCCAATTCTTGCATTAGCTGCGCTACCCGGATCAATCCATGTCCATAGGCATTCGCTTTTAGAATGGGCATGATTCGACAGGAACCCACCTTATCTTTTATAGCGTGGAAATTTTGCCTAAGTCGGTGAAGATCAACCTCCACCAGGGTGGGACGCACTACACCCTTGGTACTGATTACAGGATGATTGATACTGTTATTTTCTGTGGTAACGATGGATCATCTCCTCGGAGATAAGATTCTTCGAGCTCCCAAGAATCTCTTCTGATAATACCGGCTATCCAACTCGGAAACCACTACCCCCTGGGTACTGGAAGCATGAATAAAAAGACTATCTCCTAAAAAAATCCCTACATGAGTGACTCTGTATCCGCCATCCCCGAAAAAAACAAGATCTCCGGTATAAAGTTGAGATGGTGGAATATACCTGCCTATGCGATAAAGTTTATTAGTACTGTGAGGAACTTTTTTGTCCAGAACATCAGCATAAACCCGGACCACCAGTCCTGAACAATCCATTCCATCCCGATTTGAACCACCAAATTTATATGGAGTACCAACAAATGATTCCGCATATCTTTTCAGATACTGTAGTTTTGGGTACTCAGCCTGATAACTTCTTTTCTGGGAAACCGGAGGGACACAGCTGATTATTATAAAAAGCAGACCGCCAATACATCCACTTACAATACATCCACTTACATTTAAGAATCGTCTCATGATCAATTTTTTATAGATTTTTAAGATCATATAATTTTTTAAACAGAACTTTCTCTTTTTCAATACCGGCAATACCAGTAATGGTATTGTCAATTAAACTGACTCCCACGTATCCGGAATAAGGAACTTGACGATACAGTATATCCATATCTTTATAATTTTTAGTATCCCATTTGTCTTTTAATTGACCGAGATATTTCTTTTCAGCTCCTTCATCCAGAATAATTTTAAAGACCTTATATTCTTTTTTACCTTCTTTATATTCCGCAAATACAGAATTCTTCAATATCTCCAGCCCCAAAAAATTCTCTCGGATATAATTTTCTGATCCTTTTATTTTATTTTCTGTTGGTAACATAGCCAGCTCTTCGGGTGGGTCATTACTACCCGGCAGTGCTTCTGATACTGCAGTAAGTAAAGCCAAAGCTTTTTTTTCTGTTAACTCCCCCTCAAAAGCATCAATTTTAATGTAATACTGCCCCTTGAGCTGCAAACATTGATAGGGAAGTGAAAGTATACTCTCGACTCCCATATCCAATGTCTCCTGATCTCTACCTTTTTCAGAGGTATAAATACCAAAAGCGTTAAGATTATTACCCATATCATAAATGTTTACGGTAACAATAAGATCATCTTTTTGCATGTCACAATAATTAAGCTCTACAAATCCATAAGAAAGAAAATTTTCTGCTGCACCGTTAATATACTCCCAGAGATTATCCGAGTAGTAAGTTTTAACTTCTCCTGCTTTTTCCCATCCTTTTATAGAAGGGAAATCTTTTGCAAACATTGAAAACAGCGGGATGGTTACTAGAATTATTACTAATAATTTTTTCATATCCTTCTCCTTATATTGTTGATTCTTGGTATTTTGCTTTTCAGAATCTTAAGGGTTTGGAATGTAAGTAGTTAATCCACTTACTTCAAAAAAAGACAAAAAACCATTTTCCACTTTCTTATTCATTATTTTTTAACCTACCTCTGAACGCTGTCCTTCATAAGTTCTAAAGTTCTCATATTCCAAAATTCTTGCACCTTGTTCTTGATTCTTGCTTCTTGACTCTTGATTATTATCTTTTTTTTCTTCCCCTTTTCCTTTGTTCTCTTTTATTCAAACCCTCCTATTACAATCTTTAAACCAGAGAAAGCTGGGAATGAGAATGAATCATATTTGTCTGTATATCTACTCCATAGGGACAGCCATCGCTACAGGGAGCATTGCAATCCAGACAGAGCATACCATTTTTTTCTGCTAATTGAGTATATTTCTGCATAGCATATTTTTCCCAGCCGTGAGTGTTAAAATAATAGGAATATCGCATGATAGTACTGACAGGAAGCGATTGACTGCATTTATCCAGACAGGAGGAACAGCCGTGTCTGCAGTGCAGATTAGCAAATACTTTTTCATAATCCTGCAACATGGCATCATAGGATGCTTTAAATTTTGTACCGGATAAACCAATAAGATTATCAATATCTTCAAATGTCCCCAGACTAAGACAAATGGTATGCATATCAGGATTCTGTAAAACCCATTGACAGCAGGCTTTGCGTAATTCTTCATTGGTTTTTATACCGTATTTATCTGCAAAGGGTTTGGTTTGTTCAATGGTTTTCTTTTGTCTCTCTACATATTGCTGGATTCGTTTAATGGCATCTTCTCGAGTCATTCCCCTTTTTTTCATACGATCTACTGTCTGTTGGTGATCTTCTGTTAAATTTTCCGGGTCTACCTCATCAACTGAAACTACTCCCGGACACGTTTTCATAGCAGTGGTTCCGATGTTATTATCCTTACAAACCTTCAGAGCCTTTTCCGCTTCCTTTTTATTCATAAAGTTATAACTTAAAAGCATCAAATCGAATCTTCCGTCTTCAGCTGCTTGAGTTACTACTTTCTCCAGGCTATCCCCTCCGCTATCCCGCGGACCATGACAGGAAATGCCGGCATGTTTTAAGCGTCCCTCAGCTTTTAATTTTTTTACTGCGGCATGAAAACCCTTATGATCAAGCATGTCTACCGTCTCCACAGCATGAATATACAGCGCATCCACATAATCGGTGTTTAATCTCTCTTGACATTTGGCAAACCTGTCAAGCAGGTTTTGCTCTGTTTCTTCCGGTTTAAAATGAATTTTGGTGGTGATCCAAATTTTCTTTCGGTTCATAAATTCCATGGCATTGCCGATAGCTTTTTCGGAAGCTCCGTTGGAATAACTTTCAGCAGTATCGAAATAGTTGATTCCTTTATCATATGCATAACGCACAACTTTGGGATCATTTGCAGCTCCCCCTAAAGCCAGATCCGATACCTTGAATCCTGTACGTCCTAACCTACGATAATTTTTAATCTTACCTTTCTTCTCCTGTTTAGTTCCCGATGAACACATTGTCAAGGTGGAACCGGCAGCAGCTAATCCCCCAATCTTGAAAAAATTTCTTCTGGATAGAAGATTCTCTTTCTTCTGATTTATAGATTTTTTCATGTAACCTCCATTTTTTTCTTATAGTGTAGGTATATTATCTGATAAATTCAACTCCTTATTTTTTTCTATCAAAAATTTTTTATCTCTTAATTTAGTTTGACTTTTCCAATAATTATAATATATTACACTAAAAAGAATTAAAATATATAAAATATAAATGTGGAGGAAAATATGTCATCACCTTTAACTAATTTAAAACCTGAACTATTATGGAAATATTTCGATGAAATCCGAAAAATTCCCCGCGAATCAAGACATGAAGAAAAGATAGGTGAGTATCTCATCTCTGTCGCCGATAAATTCAATTGTAAAAGCAGAAAAGACAGTGTGGGTAATGTTGTTATAGAAATACCGGCAACCAAGGGATATGAAGATGCCCCCATAGTAGTACTCCAGGGTCACCAGGATATGGTATGCGAAAAGAATTCAGACGTTGACCATGATTTCAGTAAAGACCCTATTAAGGTAAAAATAGAAGGAGACTGGGTAACTGCGGATGGGACCACCTTAGGTGCAGATAACGGTATTGGTATAGCTGCCGGACTTGCCCTTCTGGAAGATGATTCAGTAGTGCACGGCCCTCTTGAACTGCTGTTTACCACTGATGAAGAAACCGGTCTCAATGGAGCAAATAATCTTACCTCAGATTTCGTTAAAGGAAAAATACTTCTTAACCTCGATAGTGAAGAATCCGGCGCTTTCTTCGTTGGCTGTGCCGGCGGAGCAGATACGGAAATTACTCTTAAGCTTAACAGAAAAAAATCAGCTTCCGGTACAGGATATAAAATTACCTTATCAGGATTCCGCGGAGGACACTCCGGACTGGATATTGACAAAGGCCGCGGGAATGCAACCAAACTGCTTGCCAGAATGCTGTTTAAAACCAATACTCCTTTTGAGCTCGTCAGTATTGAAGGTGGTAATAAACATAATGCCATACCAAGAGAAGCATTTGCATTTATAGCAGTATCTGATGACAAGGCCGATGAATTAAAAAAAGAACTGGAAGAAAGATTTAAAGAAATTGCTTTTGAATATAAAACTGTAGAGAAAAATGCTAAATGGAATATGGAGAAAGAAGATGCTGATGCCTCTCCGGTCCAGAATGAAGAACAAGAGAAACTGCTGAATTTAATTATGGCACACCCTCATGGTGTTATGGCAATGAGTCAGGAAATTGAAAACCTGGTTGAAACTTCCACAAATCTTGCCATTGTAAAAAGCAAAGGAGAACAGGCAAGTGTATACTCCAGTTCCAGAAGTTCTATTAATTCTGTCATCGAAGCAGTTAGAGCAGGTATTGAAGCACTTGGAGATCTGGCTGGGGCAGATGTTGACCAGAAAGAAGGATATCCGGGATGGACACCGGATCTTGATTCTGAATTATTGAAAACTATGAAAAAGATCCATAAAGATGTGACTGGTGAAGAACCTGAAGTTCTGGCTATTCACGCCGGACTTGAATGCGGTATTATCGGTGAAAAATGTCCGGGAATGGATATGATATCATTCGGACCTGATCTGGAAAATCCACACTCTCCAGATGAAAGAGTTCATATCAAATCAGTTGAAGGATTCTGGGAGCTGCTTGCTAAGACACTGGAAGCGTTAGCAAAATAGATTAAAAAAACAGTTTATTAAAACCACAGAATACAGTAATGATAAATGTATTCTGTGGTTTTAAAATTTTATATGATTTCTAAATCCACTTTAAACAAGGCCAAATCATTTCTCTGCTGGGATGTATTCTCTGACCTGTCGATACAACTGATTGAAACCCGGGATGCAGTATCCTATTTTCTACCACCTTCTAATCACCCTACAATTGTTGTTTTTTATAAGAAGGAAAGTGAAGATTTTACTCTTTCTCTGTTTCACTTATTCCATGAAGCTGGACATCTGGTGCAGTTTAATGAAATGAATTGTCCGGAAAAACCAGAAAACTTCTGGGATTATGTCAATACACCAACCGGGATTAAAAAAATCCAGTTTGAAAAACAGGGATGGGAAAAAGGTCATGTACTTCTGAGAAAATTTATGGAAACAGAAAAATTGAATCCGGATATATTAAAACAATATGATGACTATGCAGCAAAATCAATCACGACCTATAGATAGCATTCTGAATCTGTAAATACGTAATTTTTATGAGGGAAATAAAGACTAAAGAAAAAAGATAAAGGATAAAGGATAAAACTAGGGAGAATGGAAGGATAAAACAAGGATAAAGGAAAAAGGTAGAAGGAAAAAGTGAAAGACTAAAGAATAAAGAAAAAATACAAAAAACAAAAAAAGAACTTAAGAACTTTAGAACATGAGAACGTTAGATAATTGACATGCAGAAACCAG
>CAZETW010000087.1:0-12050 GCA_964515295.1 uncultured bacterium
GTGCTGATGTTTTATTGAGATTAAAAGCTCAAAATAAAAAATCTGTGTAAATCCGTGGCAAAAAAATACGAGGTCATATGAAAGATACGTTTAGAATACTGGTTATCAATCCCGGGTCGACTTCTACTAAAATTGCATTATTTGAAAATAACAATTGTGAGTTCAGTGAGTCCATATCGCATTCAAAAGATGATTTAAAGAAATTTAAACATATCTCAGAACAACATTCCTTCCGTACTGAACTTATTGAAGAGTTTCTCAGACAGCATAAGATAACCCTTGATTCCCTCCATGCTGTTGTGGGCAGGGGAGGTTTATTGAAACCAATCCCCAGTGGAACTTATAAAGTAAATGAAGCTATGCTGAAAGAATTAAATAAGGCGGAGAGGGGAGAACATGCATCCAATTTAGGGGCAATTATATCATATGATATTGCGTCAAAAGTTAATATTCCGGCATATATAGTAGATCCTGTGGTGGTGGATGAATTAGCTGATGTGGCACGATACACAGGGATAAAGGAATTGAAGCGGCGTTCTATACTTCACGCCTTAAACCAGAAGGCAGTTGCCAGAAAAGCTGCTGAAGAATTAGGGGAAAAATATTCTGATTTGAATTTTATTGTTGCTCATATGGGCGGTGGAATAACAGTTGGTTCACATCAAAAAGGGAAGATTATAGATGTTAATGACGGGTTAAGTGGTGACGGCCCTTTTACACCGGAGAGGTCCGGAGGATTGCCGGCCTCAACATTCATGGAACTCTGTTATTCAGGGAAGTTTACCAGAGATGAAATGAAAAAGAAATTAATTGGCCAGGGCGGTATGATAGCTTATCTAAAAACCAGTGACATGCGTTCAGTAGAAAAACGGGTTGCTCAAGGAGATCAAGAAGCGGAAAAATATTACAGAGCTATGGCATATCAGATTGCTAAAGAAATAGGATTGTCTGCCACAGTATTGAAAGGTAAGGTCGATGGTATAATTTTAACTGGTGGTTTAGCATACGATAAAATTTTTCTTACGTATATAAAAGAACGAGTTTTCTGGATCGCAAGAATATTTATTTATCCGGGTGAAATGGAAATGGAAGCCCTGGCAGCAGGGGCATTACGAGTTTTGAAAGGTGAAGAAGAATATAAAGAATATTAAAATTAAACATTGAGGTATCAATAAGATATGCATATACATTTAAAAGAATTATTAAAAGAAGTTAAACAGGATCATTCTCCCACACTTGCTGTTGCAGCAGGTCAGGATGAAGAGACAATTCAGGCAGTTAACCGGGCAAGAAAAGAGAATGTATGTAATGTTACACTTATCGGCAATGAAGATATAATACAGCAAATATCACAAAAAAATGGTATAGATCTGAATTCTTTTACTATAATTGATCAAAAAGATCCGACCCAAGCAGTAGAAGATACTGTTAAACTGGTTCGTGAAAATAAAGCTGATTTTATTATGAAAGGATTGGTAAAGACTTCTACTTATATGAAAAAAATTTTAGACAGGAATTATGGCCTTCTTTCCAAAGATGGGCTGTTGACACATGTAGCTGTCATGGAAATACCTTCTTATCCAAAACTGTTGCTCATTTCTGATGCTGCTGTCATTCCTAAACCCACCATGGAACAGAAATTAAGAATGATCGAATATGCAACTGAGATTGCGGGCGCTCTGGGAAATAAAAAACCTAAGGTGGCATTAATTTCTGCAGTAGAAACTATCAGTATAAAAGTGAAGTCTACTGTGGATGCAGCTGTGATTACTGCGATGAATAAAAGAGAGCAGGTCAAAGGCGGGATCATTGACGGTCCTCTGGCGCTTGATGTAGCCTTATCCAAAGAACATTGCAGAATCAAAGGACTTGAGAGTTCGGTTAATGGTGAGGCAGATATTTTGATTTTCCCTAATATCGAAACTGCTAACACCTTTTATAAAAGTACTGTTCTCCTGGCCAATGCCACTGCAGCTGCTGTTGTAGCAGGTACTACCGCTCCGGTTATTTTACCCTCCCGGGCTGATGATGATGATACCAAGTTTTACTCTATCGTTCTCGCTTCCAGCCTTGCCATTAAGAAGATCTATCATAAGTGAATTTTAGAATACAGATGGAATACAGACCTGACAGGTCTTGGAAGACCTGTCAGGTCTAAGTACAATTTTTTCATTATATTAACCCTGACAGGGTTTTTAAAGATTGAAGATATAGGTGGTCTCCACTTCGCAAGTGGAGACCACCTGATACTTTTTTCTTGACATTTTAAGAATAAATTGTTACGGTATAATGTTTATATCATATTTTTGATAAATGTTCATATTATTTTTTAATCGCCCTGGTTTTCCTAATCCAGGGTGTATAAAATGTGGGCTTCATAGCCCACAAATACATTTAGCAAAATAAATACTATTTTACCGAACCAAAGATAATATTTTAATAGTACAAGTTTATTTAATTTTATATTTATCAAATATTCATAAATATTAGTTAGTTTGACAGGTTAGATAAATAACAGTAGAACTTGATTAACTAAAAAGAGAAAATTAAAGAACTAAGGGAAAATGAGAATTGAATAAAAAAATAGATTTTTATCAAAAATTAAGGATTAAGATAAAGAAATGGCTGGAATCAGATAAGGGTAAGCAAAATAAGTGGGCCGAATATTTGATGTTTGCTCCTGACCTATTTCATTTACTGTGTAAACTCTCTCTTGATCCTGAAGTACCGACCAAAGAAAAAGCTAAACTCGCAACTGCAATTGCCTATTTTATATCACCCGTTGATTTACTCCCGGAAGCATTTATCGGTCCTGTTGGCTATGTTGATGATATTGCCCTGGCAGCCTATGTTTTAAACAGTATCATAAATAATACGGGGGAGGAGATTGTAACTAAACACTGGGCAGGGGACAGAGATGTCCTCAACGTTATACAGCAAATCCTTAAAGTTGCAGATGAAATGCTTGGTTCCGGATTGTGGAGAAAAGTTAAGCGCATAGGGGGACATAATTAAACAAAAAAGCCGAAATAGATAAATTTACTTCGGCTTTTTTGTTACATATTGTAAAGCTGATATAAAAGATATTATTTTTTGTTCATTTTTTTAACACAGTTATTATTATCCCAATTGTGTTTCGCACTCATTTTCATATGGTGCTTTCCCTGAGCATGCATATTCATACCACACGAACTCATATGCCGGTTATCGAGACGTATACGCTGTTCTTCAGTAAGCAGTCTGCGGATCTGCTGATGGAGAGCTTCCTGCTTTTTCATTAAATCAACCTGAAGTTTTCCTATCTCTTCAATAAGAGAATTAACAGCTTTTGTATCCACTTTTTCTGCGGTACGCAGGGTATGAAGTTTCACTCGTTTTTCAGCAAGTTTATCCTTTGTGGATTTAATATCTTTTAAATGATCAGTCTTCAGTTGAGTGATCTTTTCCTGTTGGTCATCATTTAAATCAAACGACTGACAGGAATGATTTTTCATCATCTTCTGATGACAATTTCTTGTATTCATACCCATTTTCATTTTATGTCCGCTCTGGGCCAATACAACTCCTGTCAGAACCAATCCAAGTACTGATACTATTATTGTCCGTTTCATATTTGTACTCCTTTCCTTTTTTTTATTCAACATTTTACAGTGTTGAATATGAAAATCTTCTCATTTATCAGATTTTCGGTTTACTGGCCTTGATAAACCACTCTGTCGGCCTTGTTGTTTACCTGTACAGTCTTGTCTATCGTTTCCGTTCTTTGAAGGAAATATATCATCTATAAGTGAACGGAAACGGCACTGTTGTTGCTGATTACACTCCTTATGTAATTGATTGAAATGATAGACGGTCTTTATTTCTTTTTCTGCCTGTAGATTGCCTATTTCCCGGGCCAACTTGCGAATTTTTATACTGTCCACTGGTGTGGTAAAACTTTCTTGCAGCATTTCCCGTTTCAGTTGGATTATTTTGCTGTGCAGGTTCTGTATATGATCAAAGTGCATCTTTCTTTTATTATGAAATTTTCGGGTCTGTTCTGCTGATAATCCCAGTTCTCTCTTTAGCATTCCCATAACTTTTTCTTCTCTTTGAACAGGTTTGATCTGAGAAACCGGATTATCCCGAAAATGCACTATCCAGAGAAATATAAGTGTAATAATATTTAATGTGACCAGCATACCAATGAGCCAGGCAGACAATGTAGATTTTTTAAATATATCCATATTTTACTCCTTTATACTTTTATTCAGCAAGTCACCAGTTTCAGAAGTCAGTGTATATTCTTCAGAAAATACTGTTTTCAGTTTTTGCCTGTTCATATCATTACTGTTTACCAGGATTGCAGCAGTTATAATATTAAGTACAACCATTCCTGCTGTAATAATTATTTTCCACCCTGCCGGTTCCCGAATTAGTTTTCTTTGTTTTGAAGTTTCTTCCTCCCTAATCCTGGCTTTCAGTCTTGTATAGAAAAAAGCATCTGTTTTTATTGGTTTTTCCTTTTCCAATAAATCCATTGTTTTTTTAACTTCTTTTTCTAATCTTTTTTTACTGATCATTTTTTCAATCACCTTTCATTCAGTTTGACGCTGTTTTATTTAAAAACTTGCGTTTTATAATAATTGATTAAATTCTTTGGTCAGCTTCTTTTTTAAGTTCTTTTTAGCCCGGAATACTAAGGATTCTACACTGGAAACAGAGGTATCCATTATTTCAGCAGTTTCCTGATAACTGAAACCTTCCAGTTGAGTTAAAATAAGAGCTATTTTTTGATTTTCAGTTAATTTTTCTATGGTTTTATACAATAGACTTCGTCTTTCATTTTCTTCTATAACCTGATCAGGCTGCAGCTGTTCAGGTAATTGAGGTTCTGAATATAAATCATCAAGACCCAGTAATTGTTTTACTGATCCCAGTCTTTTTTTTCTTTTTCGTTTACGAATTGCATCCAGACTTTTTGACACTGCAATCCGGTGTATCCAGGTAGAAAGACGGGCATTACCTCGAAAGTCAGACAAGGAACGATATATTTCCATAAAGACTTCCTGTGCAGCATCTTCAGCATCTTCCTGCTGCCTTAAAAACTTATAACAAATATTATAGACTCTGTCTTTATGAGCTTCAACAATCTGATGAAAATCATTTTTGTTCATTGTATTCAAATTATATTATCATATCCTCAGTAAATGATGTTCATTAGATTAGACGATGTTCTCTAAAAAATCTTGCGTACTAAATGTAATTTTATATATTTTACAAAAGAAGGAAATTTTTAATGTATAAAATACTGAATACATTATCTTCACGATATATTTTTGGTTGATTTAAATGACCAGAAGGCATCCTCCCCTGGATCTGATCTGAAGGTCAATTATAGCTTTTTCGCCAAAAACAGATGATATAAATTGTTTATAGGGTTCAACCTGTTTTTTGGGAAGAAAAACCTGAATGGTCCCGGCAAAACCACCGCCGTGTACTCTGCAGGCACCGGATCCGGTCTTGTTGATAAATAATTCTGTCAATGCCAGAGCCAGAGGAATGCTTTGATTGTTCAGATCTTTTGGAGTATAACAGTTCTGTAGATACTTGAACGAAGAATTTCCTGATTCAAAGATAAGTTTAAGAAAGAGGGGAAAATCATTGTTTTTCATAGCATTAACTTCATCAATAACTCTCTTATTTTCCCGGAGAAAATGAAGTGCCCGTAATAAAGGTCTGTCTCCTAATTGTCTCCGAAGCCGGGGTAAATTATCCAGTAAATTTTTCAGAGAGATATCACGCATAACTTCTCCACTCAATTGCTGAGCGGTTTTATTCATTTCTACTCGCACAGAAGCATAATCCTCAGTAAGATCTGCATGGCTGCCCCCTGTGTTAACAATGAGAACTGAATACCCAGTCGCATTAAAATCAAAATTAATTTTTTCTATTTTCGGATTCTGCAGGTTCTTGAAATCAATTGTAATTATTCCTCCCAGAGAACAGGCAGTCTGATCCATTAAACCACAGGGTTTATTAAAGTAATTATTTTCTGCCCACTGCCCGATTACAGCGATTTCCTGCGCAGAAATAATATTTTTATTAAAAAAATTGTTGAAAATTGTTCCGATCAGTACTTCTACTGATGCGGAAGAACTTAATCCGGAACCGACCATAACATTGCTGGTCATAACTCCTTCGAATCCACCAATGTTATATCCGTTATCTTTTAATTTACAGGCAATTCCCCGGATAAGTGCAGTTGTTGTGCCTTCTTCTTTTTTCTTTTTATTCAGCTGGTTCAGATCTATTCGGAATGGTCGCTTAAATCCTTCTGAATAAAATATGATTTTGTCAGTATTGTTTTTTCTTACTGCAGCAATAGAATCAAGATTAATTGCCCCAGCCAAGACCTTGCCATTATTATGATCTGTATGGTTACCGCCGATCTCGATTCGTCCGGGAGCACTGAAAAACTCCAGATTATCTTTTTCTGAGAATCGGTCTTCGAAAAATGAAATAAGTTTTTCATATCGTTTTTTTTGAAGTATAATTTCTTTAGTGCTGTAAACTGTCTGCAGTAAAGTGCTGTCAGGTAACTGATTCATTTTAATTCCTTTTATATTGATTATAGAATTTTAATTAGTCATTAAAAAGATGCGGATAGCCCTTTTTCATCCAATGCATGATTTGCTGATAGGTGACGTCATGAGTAAGTCCATAATCGTGAACATATTCAATATGTTTATTTCCGTTTTTTGTGGTTGAATGCATCATACAATCCTGGTCTGCAGAAAATTCAACCGGTTTTAATCCTTTTTTTTGTACAAGATGGATATCCAGGGTAGCATCATATTGTTTCCAGGTATTATTTAGCGTAACTGCAGGTACTCCATGGTGTATAAGTTTTTTTGTTTTTAGAATACCTGCAATATAGTCGGACAGAGTATGATCGATAATATCATAAAAGTTAATTGCTGACGGAATAGAACAGCTTCTGGCTAAACTGCAGAACAGAATAGCTTTTTGAGTACAGAACCCTTTCCTTGCTTTTAAGGTCATGGATGCTTTAACTGCTGATTCACTTGGCGGTATACCGAAATAATATTGTATTTCATCTCTTACAAAATAAAAAATTGATTTGATTTTTTCCTGATTGGATTTGGCATGATTAGTTAATTTTCTGGCTTGAGATATTATTTGTGGATGATCAGATTCTATCAGGGGTGTAGGAACGAGATATTTTTTATTTAATGTCTGCATATCTTTTATTTAAATATAATAAAATTAACAAAAGTTCAAAACAATTTAAAATTATTAAATATATTGTGATTTTAGTCAATATTATATAAATTAAAAGTATATGAATACTCTACATACAATAAATAAAAAATTCATTTGATTAATAATCAGGAGGAAAGTATGTATTTTCTTCTAAGAAATATTTTCAATAAGGCAATGATAATTATACTGTTTGCAGCTTCCTGTTTCAGCCAGGACATAGGGGGTATGTACGGTAAATGGGAGCTGGTTCCGCAGAGCAGTTCAGAGATTGCGCTCTACAATAATTTAAATATTGATATACAGCAGGACGCCAGTAGCATAACCATTATCCAAAAATGGGGGAAAAGAAGGAGCTTTACTGATACTCTTAAGTTTCAGACAGATGGAAAAGTAAATAAAATTCCCATTTATAACAGGGTATGGCCTACAAATGTATTTATGGGGATTTCCATGAAAGTCGGCGCCAGCAGACAGGTTAAAGCATATTGGGACAGAAAGCATATATCATTGAAATTAGATATGGAATATCCAGTACTTGCGTCCCAGGGAGAAAAAAGGTTATTTAGTACACATATATATACTCTACTCCCTGATGAAGATATTCTTCTCTATGAGATAAAACGAAAAACCAGAACTGCTGATAAAGGATTTACTTATTATTTGAAGCGGGAAGGATCAAGGCAAGCTTTTTATATGAATTTTCCTGAAGGAGACTGGCAGATAGATGGTAAACTTCCGGTTAAGGCTTTTTTGATAAGTCTGCAGGGAGCGGTGAATATGGACAAACCGAGATTGTATTTTATCTATCCTGAAACATATTCTTTTACCTATACACAGGATGTCTTTACTTTCTATAAAAATAAAAAATATTTTACATTTGATAAACTAAATTCAGCACAGGAAGCATTGAACACATTAGTAAATTATGTAAATGGATATATTGTATGGGATAAAAATGAACGAACCTCTCTCATAGTCGCCTATACCGTTGCAGGATTGGAAAGAGCAGTAGTTGTGACCGAGGATATGATTCCTATGGTGGAAAAAGCAGGTTTGAAAATGGTGAAAGATTTCAGAGATACATTTACCGGGAAATCGGATGCTGAAATTTATAAATGGGCATATGAACAATATTGGGATATTTGCAGCAAGGATCTGATTGTATGGCTCGGAGGTCCCTATGGTAACATTATGAAACCGGGAGTTGCGGACTGGGGAATGTATAACCATGTTTTTTTCAATGATCTCTCTACAAAACCCGAGGATAAAGAAGAATATGCTCTGGCTTGCAAAATCCTAGAGCAAATGAATTCCACCTCTCTGGTAATGGGATGGCATTCTTATGGTAAGGATCTGGAAAGAGATCATGTAACGCTGGTATCTCATTATGGACACAGAGTAGAAGGTCTGCATACACTTCCTAATATGAGTTTCAGTCATTAGATTGCTGCATCAAAAGATTTTCAATACAGAAACAATCATAACATTGTTCCTGGAACCAGGTATATCCCTGAGGAAAAAGTATATATCACCTGTATTCAGACTGATGGATTGGGTATAGGGGCGTGGCTTGAACCGGGAAGAGGAGACATACCCTATGCCTGGGAAGTGATTATGAATTATTCCTGGCTGGCTCCGGCTATGATGGAATTTTTCTACAGTACAGCAACTCCCAATGACTATTTTATTGGTGCACTTTCCGGACCAGGCTATATGTACCCTAAAGCAGTCCCTCCGGAATTATTGCCTCCTTTACTAAAGAAAGCAAAAAATCTTATGAATACTTTAGACCTGAGAGTTTTTGAGATAATGGATTATTCTGAAGGGGCAACAGTGGAAGGTAATACAGAACTTACAAAACAGGTTGTTGATGCTTATTATAACTACATGCCAGATGTTCTGGGGTTTATAAACGGATATGCACCTGCTTATACATTTACAGTCAGGGATAATAAACCATTAATTTCCTATGATTATTATCTATCACCTTCCAGAAAACCAGAGCAGGCTGTTGCTGATCTTCATGAACTGGCAACAATCAACAAAAAAAGACCTTATTTTCTACTTATACATGTCAGAGAAAGCAGTAACATTAAGAGAGTGAAAGAAATTCTGGAAAAATTAGATGAAGAGTTTGAATTGGTTCCTCTGGATATCTTTTTAAAAATGGCAGGGAATGAACCGACTTTTAAAGAAAGATTTTTGGATAGTGAATAAGAATTAATTTACAAAATAATATCTTGATTTTTTAACAGAGTATTTGTACCATAAATATAATTAGCTTTGTTATATTTTGAAGTGATAGGGATAATATTTCATTAGAAATAAGATGACTATACAATAGTGAGACCATATGAATCGAAAATGGTTATTTTTTATTCTTAGAATAGTTATTGGATTGAGTGTACTATACTTTGTCATTATCAAAGTAAATTTTCTTGATATATATAATGCTCTGGTTAATCCTCTCAGACCTGGCTTTATTGTTTTTTCATTATTTCTTTTTATTCCGAATCTTCTTTTACAATGGCATAGATGGCATTTTCTTTTAAAGCTCATAAAACCTGATGTTCAATATAAAAATTCATTTGAATCTCTTATGGGAGGAATGGTAGTCGGATTTATTACTCCCGGAAGATTAGGAGAAGTAGGCAGACCTTTATTTTTATTTGATATTGATCGTTTACAGGCAGCAGGATTGGTTTTTATTGATAAGTTTTATTCTTTTATAACAATCCTGGTAGGAGGTATTTGGGGATTAACTTTTATAATTTATTATCAATTTAATTACCGTTCTTTTATATTGTATCCTTTATTATTGATTTCACTTATCATAACCTGTTTAGGATTAATAATTTGTTTTTATCCTGCGGGTATAAGGAAAATGCTTTATAATATATCACTTATTTTCCCATACAGAGATAATTTAAAAAGATTTATAACCTGCCTGGATAATTTTCATAATAAAGAAGCCAGAATATTTTTATTTTATTCATTTTTAATGTATGGTATATATATTTTACAGTTTTGTTTTTTAGCATTGGCATTTCAGAGAATGCATTTTTCTACTGCAGCATCATCAACTATAGCTGCAATTTTTACTAAAACTTTACTGCCTTTTTCATTTGCGGATTTAGGCATTCGGGAAGGAGCCGCTGTCTATTTTTTTGTAAAGTTTGGTATCCAGAAAGTTACTGCCTTTAATAGTGCCATACTCCTGTTTACCATAAATGTATTACTCCCAACCTGTATTGGTTTTATATTTTTACCAAAATTAGGGAAAAATGATAGGACATCTGCTGAAAGAAAAAATAAAAATTAAAACTTTTTTTCTTTATAACTCGTCTTAATGAAATAGGAAATATTTTAGTAATTTTTTAGAACAAATTTAATGTTTATACGTATAAAAATTAATAATTAAAAGACAGATTGGACAGACATATTTATGGAAATAAATAAAAAGATTATTAATAATATTGATGAATTAATAAAAAAGACACCTTTGCCAAAATTTATTGGATTACAATGGTCACGACGTACATTATTAATGCTAACATCAGTGATTATACTTATTGTTTTTCTCATAATTTTTTTTGGTGGTAATGGGGAGTTAATTAGAGTAACGACAGTAAAAAGAGGAGAGTTCATAAAAGATATGATTGCTGCCGGAGAAATTGAAGCTTATACAAGTTCAGTTATTTCAGCGCCTTCTATGTGGGGTACTAATCTCCAGATCACTGATTTAAAGCCAGAAGGAAGTCTGGTTCAGGAAGGTGAAATACTGGTTGAGTTTGATGATAGAGATTTGAATGAGCAAAGAGATCTGGCTGAAGAGAGAATAGAATCACTAAAAGCTGACTTGGAAAAACTGAAATCACAGCAGTCACTTACCATTTCAAATCTTGAAAATAATGTTGTTTTAAATGAGTATTCCTATGAGCAGGCTGAGTTACAGTTGAAAATGATGCAATTTGAATCTGAAGCTAAGAAACAACAAGCAAAAATTCGATTAAAAGAAGCTGAAAATAATCTTGTAAGTGCAAAAACAGAGCTTGAATCTCAAGAAATTATTAACAGAAGTCAGTTATTACAAACCCAAATCCGGGTTAATCAGGCTCAGAATAACTTGAGATCAATTGAGGAAAAAATTGAAAGGTTTAAATTGCGCAGCCCCACTCAAGGGATGGTCGTTTATATGGATGTAAGAGGTGAACGTCCCACGAAAGGATTAGAAACCAGGTCAGGATGGCCATTAATGCAGATACCTGATCTTTCCAAGATGCAGACAAGTTTTTATATAAATGAGATAGATCGAAAGGTAGTGAATGTTGGACAATCCTGTTTTATAAGTCTCGATGCTTATCCAGATTCAGTTTTTGAGGGTACAATTAGGGAAATTTCAAGATTAGCTCAAGATATTGATACTAAGAAATGGTTAAAAGGGTATAAAGTATACGCTGATATCGAGGGAACTTCAGATATTCTGAAACCTGGTATGACTTCAAAAATAAGAATTATTATTGAAAAATATGAAGATGTTGTTTATGTATCCCAGGGAGCAGTTTTTGAAGTAGAGGGACAGCCAGTTGTATTTCCTGCGGATAAAAATAAAGCCTATGCTGTTTATCTGGGAGAAAAAAATCAGGATGAAGTAATTATTGAGCGCGGCGTTGAACCGGGAATGAGATTATCTATGATACCAATGGAAGAAAGGGCTCATTTACTCGGTAAAAAGAAAGAAGATGAACGTATAGCAGCCATAAATCAGACGTTAAGAGAAAGTT
>CAZETW010000088.1:0-12015 GCA_964515295.1 uncultured bacterium
GATATACATACATTGCAATGGTCACCGGATGGAAAACAGATCTATTTTTTAGCCACGGATCCTCTGACTGAAGAAGAAAAGAAAAAGAAAGAGATGAAAGATGATGCTTTTCTGTTTGAACAGAACTGGCATCCCAGACATGTATGGATGATTGATGTCCAATCCAAAGAAGAAAAAAGGTTGACCGAAGGTGATTTCAGTATTCGGTCTTTTAATCTTTCCAGAGACGGTTCTAAAATTGTATATTCCAAGGCTCCTACTCCTCTGTATGATGATGTACTCAATGCAGAAATCTGCTTAATGGACCTGAAAGATGGATCAGCAAAACAGATCACAGACAATACGGTATACGAAACCAGTGTTGAACTATCGCCTGACAATAAACATATTCTCTTTGTTTCAGATTCAAAAGAAAATTTAGAGGAACATTATTTTCAAAGTACCTTGTTCACAGTACCGGTAAAAGGCGGAACACCTGAGCTTATTGTTACAGATTTCACTCCGGAAATTTATGGCGCTACCTGGTCAGCAGACGGAAGCCATATCTACTTTACAGCAAATATGGGAGTCCATGCCGAAATATTCTCAGTAGATATGAAAAACAGGAATACCATCCAGCTGACTGATGGTATGCATTCATTTTATAGATTTGACTATGTCCCACAAATAAATAAAATTGCCTACCTGATTAATACTCCTTATAATCCAGGTAATTTATGGATAGCAAACATGGATCCCTTCACTACTGAAATGATTTATAACCCCTATATGGAAGACCTTAAATCTTTTGAATTAGCAAAATATGAAGTAATAGAATGGAATGGCGAAGACGACCAGACTATCGAAGGCATACTCATCTATCCAATCAATTACCAGAAAGGTAAACATTACCCTCTGCTTGTTCATACCCACGGCGGTCCGGCTTCTTCTGATAAAATGGATTTTGATGGATATGATCATGCCCGTGCCGGACGGGGATATGTCATTCTCAAACCCAATTACCGGGGCAGTACCGGCTACGGAAATGAATTTCTCCGGGATATGGTAGGGCACTATTTCAATCAGGCTGACGATGATGTACTTACTGGAGTAAATCATCTGATTGAAAAAGGAATTGCAGATCCGGAAAAACTTGGTGCTCTGGGCTGGAGTGCCGGCGGTCATATGACAAACTGGCTGATTACAATCACTGATCGTTTTAAGGCGGCTTCTTCCGGTGCCGGTGCTTCTAATTGGATTTCCATGTATGCTCAAAGTGATGTGCGTATTTACCGGACTCCCTGGTTTTTAGGCGATCCCTGGCATGAGGACTCACCTCTGGATACGTATCGGACTCATTCACCTATATTTTGTATTTATAAGGCTACAACACCCACCCTGATCATGGTTGGAGAAAACGATGAGCGTGTTCCGATGCCTCAGAGTGTTGAATTATATCGAGGATTAAAGGCCAACGGTGTTCCCACTGAACTTGTGGTTTTCCCCCGATCCGGTCATGGCCCCCGCGAACTGCTCCACCGACTTTATAAAATGAACAAAGAATTCCAGTGGCTGGAAAAATATATCAGAGAAAAGGAATTTACCTTTGATGAACCTCCTGTACTTGAAGAAGATGATGAAAGTATGGAAGATAAAAGATAAAAAAAGGATAAAGGAAAAAAGATAAAAGACTAAAGAATCAAGATGCAAGAAGCAAGAGCTTTAGAACGAGAGAACTTAAGAACTTAAGCGAGTTAGCTGGTAAATATAAGTCAGAAAAGACCGCGGACAGCGGACGGCAGACCGTGATGGATGTTCATAACGTTAAAACATAAGAACATGTGAACTTGAGCATTATAACGTTCAGAAACCAGAAGACAGTGGTCAGAAATTAGAAAATGTTGTTTTCGGAAAGAGTGATTTTCAGAAATTACAAAACTAAAAAAACATAAAACAGAGGAACTCAAGATATTCATGCCTGTTAATAATGATAAAATTGCAGAGATATTCAACAAATATGCTGATTTGCTGGACATTAAGGGTGAAAATCCTTATAAAATCCGGGCTTATCAGCAGGCAGCATTTATTTTAGGCGGATTATCTGAAAACATCAGTGATATGATAGATAAGGGAGAAGATCTTACAAAGTTTTCCGGGATTGGCAAAGAACTATCTGCCAAAATTCATGAAATTGTCCGTACAGGTAAATTATCAAAACTAACAGAATTGGAAAAAGAAATTCCGGAAGAACTTCTGGAAATACTGAACATATCTTTCCTTGGCCCCAAAAAAGTAAATACACTCTATAAGAAACTGAATATCAGAAATATCGATCAGCTGGAACAGGAAGCCAAAGCAGGAAAAATCAAAAATTTAGAAGGTTTCGGTTCAAAAACAGAACAGAATATAATTGAGGAAATTGAGCGCTGGAGGAAACATACTGAGTAAAATTGAATCTATTCATTTGATAAATCAAAAGAAATACCTTACATTATAGATATGATAACTACTCATAAATTACAAATAAATTATCAAAACATTAAATAAATCACTGAAAGGATCAACTATGACTACAGAACTATCAGCAGACCAGTTAAGAAAAACATTCGATGCAAAAAAATTAGGTATTTCCTCCACAAAAGACATAAAACCAGTTGAAGGTATTATCGGTCAGGATCGCGCTGTATCATCACTTCAATTTGGACTGGAGATACATAATAAAGGATTTAATGTTTATCTTGCTGGTCCTCCCGGGATCGGGAAAATGAGTGCAGTTGTACCATTTGTAAAAAAACTTGCTAAAAAACAGAAACCCCAGCCTGACTGGTGTTACCTGAATAATTTTAAGGACCCCTATCATCCCCTCAACTGTAAATTTGCACCTGGTAAAGGAAAAGAATTTCAAAAAGACATGCAACAGCTCATTAATCATGTCAAGGAAGAACTGCCCCGGGTTTTTGAAAGTGATGAATATAATGAAAAAAAAGAAGAGGTCGTTTCCGGAATTAAAAAGAGACAGGAATCTCTTTCCAAATCATTGAATGAAGAAGCGTCGAAAAAAGAATTTTCCATACAGGCAACATCGCTTGGTATGTTAATCCTGCCTGTCAAAGACGGGAAACCATTGAAAAATGAAGATCTGCAGCAGTTACCCGAAAAAAAACAGAAAGAAATTGAAGATAAAAGAAATGAACTTAAGGAAAAATTCAATCAAATCGGTAAAGAGCTCAGAAAACTTGAACGGGAGAAACAGAATAAACTCAAAGAACTGGACCGGAAAGTTGCACTTAATGTAGTGCAAGGAATGATAAACGATATCAGTGAAAAGTATCAAGACAATAAAACTGTGAAAAATTATCTGAAGGATGTACAGGAAGATATTATTGACAGTATTGATACGTTTAAAACTGATAAATCCCAGGAACAGAATATTTCCCCCAAACTAACTGCACAGGCTCAGTATGCAAAAGAAATGTTATTCCGTAAATATCAGGTGAATATTCTGGTTGATAACAGTAAAAAAGAAGGTGCCCCTGTCATAGTGGAATTGAATCCAAGTTACAATAATTTATTCGGGCGTATTGAAAAAGAAATGACTATGGGAGCACTGAATACAGATTTCACTATGATCCGTCCTGGTGCGATCCATAAAGCTAATGGCGGATATTTGATACTTCCGATCGAAGATGTATTAAAAAATCCTCTGAGCTGGGAAAGTCTTAAAAGAATGCTTAAAAGTCATGAGATTCGGATCGAAGAGCCTGCAGAAAAATTAGGTCTTCTCACTACCAAAAGTCTACGACCTCAGCCAATTTCACTTGCTATTAAAATTATACTGGTAGGTAAATCACTATACTATCAACTACTCCATATGTATGATGAAGATTTTCCGGAATTGTTCAAGGTAAAAGCTGATTTCGATACCAGTATGTTCATAACAGACAAAAGAATAAAAGATTTTCTCAGTTTTCTGGCAAAATTCTGTGATAAAGAAGATCTGATGTGTATGAATAGCGGAGCAATTACCCGTATTATGGAACATGCCCTGAGACTTACCAATGATCAGGAAAAATTTTCCACTCATTTCGGAGCAATTGCTGACATTATCCGGGAATCTAATTTCTGGGCCCTGAAAGATAATGTTAAACAGGTAGATAAAAAACATGTAGATAAAGCAATAGATCAGAAAATCTACCGATCTAATTTAATGGAAGAGAAAGTAAGAGAAATGATTGAACGTGACTTTATTCTTATCGATACCAAAGGAGAAAAAACCGGTCAGGTGAACGGACTTTCCGTCCTTTCTCTGGGAGATTATATGTTCGGTAAACCAAGCCGGATCACTGCAAATGTAGCACCTGGTAAAGAGGGTATCATTGATATTGAACGCGAAGTAGAACTCGGTGGTCCAATTCATAGTAAAGGAGTGCTTATCCTTAACGGCTATCTTTCTAAAAAGTATGCACAAACAAAACCTTTGACTTTATCTGCTCATCTGGTGTTTGAACAAAGTTACAGCGGAATTGAAGGAGACAGTGCTTCATCGACTGAATTATACGCTTTACTCTCTGCTCTGTCCGGACTTCCTATCCGTCAGGATATTGCTGTTACCGGTTCGGTGAACCAAAACGGAGAAGTCCAGGCTATAGGCGGAGTTAATGAAAAAATAGAAGGTTTTTATCAGGTATGCAAAGCCAAAGGCCTCAATGGTAAACAGGGAGTGATCATACCTGCCAGTAATCAAAAAAATCTGATGCTCAAGCAGGAAGTGGTGGATAAAGTAAAGCAGGGTAAATTTCATATCTGGCCGGTAACAACTATAGAAGAAGGTATAGAGCTGCTGACCGGTACAAAAGCCGGTAAACCTGATAAAAAAGGAAACTATCCGGAAAAAAGTATACACTGGTATGTACAAAATCGTCTTGAAGGTTTTACACAGGAAATTAAAAAGTTATCGTCTGCTCAGAAGGGGAAGAAATAAAAGATACCTGGAAATAAACTACTTAAATCTGGTAATTTTTATAATTGTTCTAAGAATTCTTGAATCCTTTTAACAAATTTTTTAGCATTTTCGAATTGTAGTTTAGCATCTTGATGAGTTATCAAATAAAAATCTTTATAATCACTATCACTTCGTATTTTAAATGCGGTGGTGAGCATTTTAGAATATTCAACTTCAATTTTACCTGTTTTTATGAAATTTTGATTAAAATACGATATTATTCCTGAATGTTTTCGGGAATCAAATTTACTTAACGCTAATAGAGATCTTACAGCATGAAACATCGCATAATATGAACGATTAATCGATTGGGAAAATTTATTGTTGTTAAACATAATTTCCGACGTCTCTAGATCATCCTTTGCTTTTCCCATACGATATTTTGATAAATCAAGAATTCTATTTTCCATAAATCTCCAGGCCTTCTTCAGAAATATTTTTATAAAAAGGTAATATCTCAAAATACTCTTTATAACGATTGTAGGTTTCTTCAGTTATTGATACTAATATATCATAATTTAAAGTAAGATTAGCCATAATTTCCGCTATGCGATATTTCTTTTTTCTTAAATTTTTTTCAGTATCATCAACTAAAACAAAAAAATCTATATCAGATTCTTTATCCTGTTTATTTTTTGCATATGAACCATACAAAATAATTTTACTAAGTTTATCTCCGAATAAGTTTAACATTTTTTCATTTAATTCTGAAAAAAGTTTTTTACGATCCATTTGATTCTCCATAAATCTAATCAATCTGTATTTAAAACATTTTAATCATAAAACATTAATAATGCAACAAGTATTTTATCTTACCAACTTAATTACAACTTGAGTAGGAAATGTAAATTTAAGTTGTCCTTAAGAGATCGGATGTACGACATGCATATGATTCTCAACAAAAAAATGTATTCAAAAAACTTCCCAGTATCTTTTTAAATTCTATCATTAGAGGTTTTACATAGCCTCTCAAGCAGAAAATGCATTCAAACAGCTTTAGAGATAACTAATTCTCCGTCACCTCACGAACCTTCCATTCTCTGTCTACCCACAATCCTATTACTTCAATAGAGTCATATTTTTTACGAATTTGTTTCACTGACGTCTGTATGTGTTGTATCTGTTCTTCTTTGGGCGCAGGATTTCCGGCACAATCATAATGCCCGATCACAGCCACTCCTCCAGACTTGTGATTCTCAATGGAAATTTTCAGCCTTTCAAAAATTGACCGAATCGATTCAATATTTTTATTTTCCGAGAGTATCAAATTAGGTCCGGCTTCGGTAATACAATCAACATGCTTGACCTTGAATCGTTTTTGCAGATATTTGATAACCGGTAATTGCACCCGTCCGTCCATACAGTTGATAACAGAACAAAATTCCATATTATTTCCTTTTATAATATTTTTTCTATTCTTAAAAATCATTCTCTATTAGATTAAAAGTCTTAAATTCTCTTTACTTAAGTAGTGTGAAATCATTAATTCTTATCATCCCTATGACCATACTTCATATGAAAATAAAAATTTTTATCGAAATTAATATATATGATTCCGATTACTTAAGCAAGAAATATAACTGAAAAAGTTAAAAATGGTGAGATTAGAAAAATAAAAATGTTAAACATTGCCAAAGATCTGGAACAATCTCTGTTAGAAAGTAAGTTCCATGAATTAGTGAGCTCTTCAAATGTAGAATATAACACACTTGCTAATAAAATTACTGCTGAAACCAGACAACATTTGGAAAAAATAAAAGATAAAATCAATGAAAGTAGTTAATAAAAAAACACCGATATAGCTACCAGAGTCATATCGGTGTTTTAAAAATTATATCAGGAAATCTCAATCTTTTTAGCTTTCCGCTGTGTTTCTTCTTTCTTGGGAAGAGTAATGTTCAGTACACCGTTTTTAAAATCTGCTTTAACTTTCTCCTCATCCACTTCACTGTGAAGCGCAATATCTCGGTGAAAAGAACCATAGGAACATTCTTTGTGATAATAATCTCCGTCTTTATCTTCTTTTTCCTGTTTCTTTTCTCCACGTAAAGTCAGTACATTATTATATATTGAAATATCAACATCTTTCTGATCTATACCCGGAAGTTCAGCAGTCACTTTGATCTCTTTTTCATCTTCTTTTATATTGACTTTAGGAAATGTTCTGCCCCAATGTTCTCGGAAAGGACTTATACTCACATCATCAAAAAAACTGTCAAAAAGACGATTCATTTCATTACGAAGAGTAAGAAAAGGATTTTCTTCATCTCTTTTCGTTAATGGTGAACGTAACTTTGTTGGTACGATATCTTTTATCTTCATATCAATCCCCCCTTTCTTTTATGATTGTATTTCAATTTTCCGTGACTTAGCTTTTTCAGCTTTGGGAAGATCTAACTGTAATACACCATTGTTATAGGTTGCTTTAATATTCTCCTGATCTATGGTATCACTTAAGGTAAAAGAACGGTAATAATCACCTACCTGATATTCGGAATGTACCAGAGTATAATCTTCAGGTCTGTCTTCATTGACACAACCCTGAATAGTCAGAATATTATTTTCAAGTGTAATATCAATTGATTTTTTATCCACACCAGGCATATCTGCCAGAACAGTAATATTATCCTGTCTGTCTATAATATCTGTAGGTGGTATAAAACATTTACCGGAACGTGTTCTTTCTACTTCATCAACATCTTTTTTCTCTTGTTTCTGAACTTTTGTATCAGTCATAATAATCACCTCCTTTTATTTGCTGGTCGAAATTGATATTTTTTTAGGCTTATCTTCTTCTCTTCGAGGTAAATTGACTGTTAAAATCCCATCAGACACCATAGCTGTAATGTTATCGTTATTTACAGAAAACGGTAAAGTGATAGTTCGTTTGAAATTACCATACCCCCGCTCTCTGCGATGATAATCTTCATTTTCCTTGAGAGTTTCCAATTTTCTGTTCCCTTCAAGAGTAAGCATATTATTCTGTACAGTAACAGTAATATCATCCCGGTTCAGACCTGGAAGTTCAGCTTTGAGAACTGCTTCATCATTATTACTCCACAGATTTACAGGAGGGAATGCCTGTGTTCTCTGAGATCCGAAATCCTCAAAGAGCAGATTCATTTCATTCCTCAAATCATCAAAATCACCCCAAAAATTTGTTGGTCTAAAAAATCTACTGATATACATATTCAACACCTCCTTCTAAATTTTTTATTACAATATCCATTAAATCAAATTTCATATTAACAATATGCAAGCTCTGTGCCAATTTTATATGTTTATAAAAAACAAGTATTTATAACTAATAAAAATTTATTACAAATGATGTCATTTTGACAAACATCAAATTCTGTAGTTGACATTATGGCAAATAAATTGTCAATTTTGCAATTCAAATAATGTATCAAAAATATATTATCAGAAAATATTTTTTTATTCTACTTGCATATATGTCTGATTTTCATTTTTTTATAATGATAGACATATTAAAGGAACTGTCGGGCTTGCCAGAGACAACCATCCTGACAGCGGGGACAGTTCATTTTATATCTGCCTTGCCCCCAGGCCGCATTTGGATGGCAAGTATACGGTCTTTGGTCAGCTTATACAGGGTATGGATATACTGGAAAAAATTGGTAATGTTGAGGTTAATGAAAAATTTGTTGGAGAAGATTCCAGTATCGCTTTTCATGAACCCAAAAAACCGGTTGTTATTGAAAAAGCCTCAATAAAACGACGGTAAAAGAGTATTTTTATATGTAATATTAAGCCTATAAATAGGAATCAACTTAATGAAGATTGACAAAGAAATCTGGATAGAAGATTTACTGAAGAAATATCCCCAGGCACAGAAATTTTTGTCCAAAAAGGGAATCGTATGTATCATGTGCGGTGAACCGGTATGGGGAACGCTAGGAGAACAAATGGTAGAAAAGGGATTCTCAGAAAAGGAAATGAACACAATAATCTCAGAATTAAATAAATTTCTGCAAGATAATTCATAATACTATTCACTCATTAATCGGGATATATTAATCGGGATATATAATGAATAAAAAAAAGCTTTTCTTGATTGATTCCACTGCTCTGGCTTACAGATCCTACTTTGCCTTTGTCAGTAATCCTCTGATAAATTCCAAGGGAATCAACACCAGCGGTATCTATGGATTTACAAATACGCTGATCAAAATTTTACGGGAAGAAAATCCGGATGCGGTTGCCTGTGTCTTTGATACAAGTGCACCGACTTTCAGGCACGAAATATTTTCTGATTATAAAGCAACCCGGGAGAAAATGCCCGATGAACTGGCAGAGCAGTTTCCAGTGATCAAAAAAATGGTCAAAGCATTCAATCTTTCTCTGCTAGAAAAAGACGGATATGAGGCTGATGATGTTATCGGCACCCTGGCCAAGAAAGCTGAGGAAAACGATATGGATGTCCTGGTGGTTGGTGGTGATAAGGATTTTATGCAGCTTATTGATGATAATATCAATATGTATGTTATGGGCAGGGGCAGATCAGGAGAACCAGAGATTATTGATCAAAAAAAAGTAGTGGAAAAAGTGGGAGTCACACCTGAAAAAATAATTGACTATATGGCTCTCATGGGAGACAGTTCAGATAATGTTCCTGGCGTTCCTGGAGTAGGAAAAAAAACAGCAGAAAAATTAATCAATGAATATGGCAGTCTGGATAATATCCTTGAGAATATAGATAACATAAAAGGTAATAAATTACAGGAATCTATCAGACAGAACAAAGACCAGGCACTTGTTTCCAGAAAATTGGTTACCATTGATACTCAGGTATCACTGGATATAGACCTGGATTCTTTACATTTAGAATCCTTTGATAAAAAGAATCTTATATCCTTATTTAAAGAGCTGGAATTCACCAGTTTAATTGGAAGGATCAAAGAATTTGATATAATAAACAATAATGATGGAGATCACACCAGAGATTATAATATTATACTTACTGAAAAACAACTGCAGAAATTGATTGATCAGCTAAGTAATGCCGGCTCTTTTGCTCTGGATCTGGAAACAACCTCCCTGGAGCCTATGAGGGCTGATATAGTGGGCTTGTCATTTTCCCTATCTCGAACAAAAGCTTATTATATTCCCATTCTTTTTCCGGAAGAAAAGAGAGATGAACCATGGTTTTCCATGAGTACCGAACAAAGGAAAACTTTGATATTATCATCATTAAAACCTGTACTGGAGAATCCGGATATTAAAAAATACGGACAGAATATTAAATATGACTGGCTGGTACTGAAGTATAATAATATTGATCTTCAGGGAGTGGCTTTTGATACTATGGTGGCAGCGTATCTGATCAATCCTTCCTCCAGACGGTATAATCTTGATATTCTCTCTATGGAATATCTTCATATGCAAAAAATCTCTGCGGAAGAACTTATCGGATCTGGTAAGAAACAGAAAGGTATGCATACAGTCCCTCTGGAGAAAATTGCTGAATACGCCTGTGAAGATGCTGATGCTGTATTTCAGCTGAAAAAAATCCTGGACCAGAAACTTACTGATTACAACATGCAAAAACTCTTTCACACGGTTGAGATGCCTTTTGTCAAAGTCCTTATGGAATTAGAAGAGAACGGAGTAGCGATTGATAAGGAACTTCTCAAAAAACTATCCAGGGAAATGAAATCGGAACTGCATACTATTCAGCAGGAGATTTTTGACATTGCCGGTGAAGAATTCAATATCAATTCCACTCAGCAGTTAGGCACAATTCTGTTTGAAAAAATGAAGATTCATGAACTGCTGGGCATTAAAAGAGTCAAACGGACAAAAACCGGATATTCCACCAACGAACAGGTACTGCAGTCCCTGTCAGTACATCCCCTGGCACGAAAATTACTAAATTATCGAAAATTCAAAAAATTAAAATCAACCTATGTTGATGCACTTCCTAAATTAATAAATCTGCAAACCGGCAGGATCCATGCCTCATTTAATCAAACTGTAACTGTAACCGGCAGAATTTCCACCAGTAAACCCAATCTGCAGAATATTCCGGTAAAAACTGAACTGGGCAGAGAAATTAGAAAAGCGTTTGTTGCCGAAAATAAGGATTGGAAAATTATTTCTGCGGATTACAGCCAGATCGAGCTCAGAATAATGGCGCATCTTTCTGGTGATACGACCTTGATTGAATCATTCCGGAATGGTGAAGACATTCATTTGCGAACTGCTTCTGAAATTTTCAATGTTCCGCCGGATGAAATAACTGTTGATTTGAGAAATCAGGCAAAAACTATTAATTTTGGAATCATTTACGGTATGGGAGCCTATGGACTGGCCAGCAGGCTGGGAATTTCCAATCAGGAAGCAGAAAATTTTATCCATGCCTATTTTGCCAACTATCCCATGGTCAACACCTATATTGCCAATACAATTGCAAAGGCATATGAAAAAGGATATGTGACAACACTTTTGAACCGAAGGCGGTATCTGCCCGAACTCCGGAACAGTAATCAGCGCATCAGAGAATTTGGCGAACGCACCGCTGTCAACACTCCCATACAAGGTACTGCTGCTGACCTGATTAAAATTGCCATGATAAAGATATCTGAAAATTTGCAGGAGAAAAAATGGAAATCAAAATTGATACTTCAAATCCACGATGAACTGCTTTTTGAAACTCCTGCGAATGAGGTTGACAGATTAAAACAAATGATAACCCGGGAGATGACAACTGCCATAAAGCTTTCCGTACCGATTGAAGTGGATATTGGTGTAGGGGATAACTGGCTGGAGGCGCATTAGGTGGATCAAGGTATAAGTGTATTGGGTATAGGCGTTTATGCGTATATGAGTTGATGTGTATTCACCACCTTCAAATGTTCCTCATCATGACACAGAAGAAATCAAAAATCTCAAATCGTTAATCCCTGTTCTGAGATCAAAAAAACAGATTTAAGATCAACGATTAACGATTTTTGATTTTAGAAGTTGTTCTCCGACTATACGAAACACCCCGGGTCCTTTGGACACTTGAGATA